>CANSAJ010000011.1 GCA_947644695.1 uncultured Bacillota bacterium
TTATTTTAAGCCAAAAAAATGAGCAGAACTTTTAATCGTTCTACTCTTCAGGGGGTTTTGGTTGAATACACTCTCACCTTTTATCGTAAGAGCGATTCGCATAGCATTTTTTCTACTATGCTAATTCTATGATAAACTTTTTTTTATAAAATGTCAATCAATTTTAATTGTGGAATAATTATTTTTTATTTATTAAAGATTAACGTTGTGATAAACATTGCTTACATCATCTACATCATCTAACATTGTTAGTATTTTTTGAAAAGCGACTAAATCTTCTCCTTCTAATGTAACCATGTCTTTTGCATACTTTCCTATTTCGTCTATTTCAAATGTTATACCACTATATGTTTCTTCTAATGCTTTTTTCATATTTGATAAATCATTTGGTGCTGCATAAATTAGAAGTATATCTCCATCCATTTCCATGTCTTTAACGTCAATGTCTGCGCTAAATAATACATCCATTATTTCCTCTTCTGTATGTCCCTTTATACCTACTACACATAGGTTTTCGTACATAAAAGAAACTGCTCCTTGACCTGCAATTTTAGCTGCTGTTTTATTTGCAACTGTTTTAATACTTGCAACTGTTCTGTTAACGTTATCTGTTAAACATTTTATTATTAAATTACTTCCTCCTGGTCCAAAGGCTTCATATTCACAAACCGTGTAATCTTCTGTTATTCCTTTGTTCACTTTATCTATTGATCTATTTATTACATCACTTGGAACTTGTTCTTTTTTTGCCTTTTCAATTAATCTTTTTAATGCTGGATTAGCTTCTGGATTAGCTCCCCCATTTTTTGCAACTTGATATATCTCTTTTGCATATATAGAATATAATTTTGATTTAGCTGCTGCTGTTTTTGCCATAGAGGCAGCTCTTACTTCATGTGCTCTTCCCATTTTTTCACTTCCTTTTTTAATCTAAACTTTTGATTTCGTTTATTATTTTATAATAATTCTTATGATTTTTAAAGTTATTTGTGACATTTTTTAATAAAAATCTTTCTGAATCTTCTTTAGCTTGCAATAATATTTTGAAATCTGTTTTTATATCAGCTATTTTGAATGCCATATCTCCACTTTGTTTGACTCCAAAAAGATCTCCTTCTTTTCTCATTTCAAAGTCTTTTTCAGTTATATAAAATCCATCTGTACTTTCTTCTAAAACATTCAGTCTTTTATTATTTTTACTTCCTATTAATATACAAGTTGAATCTAGACTATTACGTCCAATCCTTCCTCGTAATTGATGTAATGTAGCAAGACCAAATCTTTCTGAATTAAAAATTACTATCATAGTAGCGTTTGGAACATCTACACCTACTTCGATTACCGTTGTTGATACAAGTACTTTTGTTATACCATTTTTAAAGCTATTCATAACTTTTTCTTTTTCTTCTTTATCTAATTTTCCGTGTAATAAATCAGTTTTTATTTTATTATTAAAAGCAATATCTAGTTTAGTCTTTAAATCTTTTACAGTAGTTAATTCACTTGTTTCAGTTTCTTCTATTAAAGGAGTAACTACATATATTTGATGTCCTTTTTTTATTTCGTCTAACATAAGATATAATACTTCTTTTATTTCTTTATCATTTTTTATAATTGTTTTTATTTCTTTTCTTCCTGATGGTTTTGTTTTTATTAATGAAACATCCATATCTCCATATACAGTTAAGGCATAAGTTCTAGGTATTGGAGTAGCAGACATATATAAAATATCTGGAAGTTCACCTTTATTTCTTAGTGAATTTCTTTGGTTAACTCCAAATCTATGTTGTTCATCTGTTATGACTAATCCTAAATTATCAAATTTTACTTTATCACTTAGTATTGCATGAGTCCCTATTAATAAATCTATTTCTCTGTTTTTTAGTTTTGTATATATTTCTTCTTTTTCCTTATATTTTGTACTGCCTAAAATTAAGCCTACTTTTATATTTGTTTCTGCTAATAAAGAGGTTATGTTTTCATAGTGTTGTGTAGCTAGTATTTCTGTAGGCGCCATCAAAGCTGATTGATATCCACTTAAAAAGCATTCATAAGCTGCAATTACTGAGACTATTGTTTTACCACTTCCTACATCACCGCAAAGAAGTCTATTCATTCTATTATTACTAGTTAAATCGTTATGAATGTCAGTTACTGCTGCTTTTTGATCTTCTGTTAACATAAACGGTAAACTATTTAAAAAGTTTTGTAGTTCATTCATATCACAAGTTTTAGCTATTTTTTTACTTTCTTTAGTTTTAGCGTATTTTAAATAGTTAATTTTAAACATAAATTTAAATAGTTCTTCATATATTAATTTCATTTTTGCTTTTTTAATATCTTCTAAACTATTAGGTTGATGTATTTTTTGTAAAGCTTCTATTTTTGATAAAAAATTATATTGGTTATTATATTCTTCTGGAATATAGTCTATGACCTCTGCTTCTACAGTTAAAGCTGTTTCTACATATTTTGCAATTTGTTTATTGTTAAGACCTGCAGTCAAGTGGTATTTACTTTCTATAGTTCCTTCACTTACAGATTCTAAAAGTAGATTTGATGTTATTATAGAATTTTTCTTTTCATTGTATTTTCCTATAACAGTTATTTCTTTTCCAGGAATTAAGTGTTTCTTTAAAAATATTCTATTATAAATGATTACGTTAACAATCATTCCATTAGTGTATAATCTAAAATTTATACTATTTAATTTCGCACGAAATCTTCTTGTTACTGGCGTACTATCAATTTTACCTACTACTATAACCTGTTCTTCATCTTTAACATTTTTCATATCAGTCAGATTATATTGTATATATTTATATGGATAATGCTCTAATAGATCTTCAACTGTATAGATTCCTAATTTATTTAGTAAAAGTTCATTTTTATCTCCTAAGCCTTTTAATGTTTTTAAGTTCATGTTGATCTCCTTGTATTATATTTCAGATTTAATATATCATATTAAATCTTTGTGGTCAAACACTTTTTCGCGTTTGTTTTAAAATTTTTTTAATTCTGTATTAAAAAAAATACTTTAATAAATTTGGAGTATCTTTTTTATCATTTTATATCAAAATATGTTGACAAATTTGAACTTATACTTTAGTATATAGAACTACCAATTCACTTTAGGCGAATTGGTGCTAGTATCACACTAGCCAACCCCTTTTTATTCTTTTTTCCGGATAGCTCTCAGGGGGGCTATCCTTTTTTATTTGTAAATTTTGGTATTAAAAAAATCCTCGTTTCTTTTTTGAAATGGGGATTTTTTCTTTACTAAGCTTTTACTTTTCTTGCTATACTTAAATCTTCATTTAATTCTTTCTGAGATTGATTATATGAAGCTTCATCATTATCAGTAATTAATTCAACTCTAGCATCTTTTAAAGCTAATGCTAAACTAACAGCAAATGTTTTAAACATATTTCTATTTTCTGGTTTTTTTGACGTTTTTGCTGATTTTTTTAAGTTTTGATATTCTTGATAATATTTTTCATAAGATTCAAATCTTAAAATGCATGTAGATATATCTTCAATTATTTCATCCACTGTTTTTTTTAATCCTTTAAAAGCTTTCTGTTCTTGTTTATTCATTTTTATCTCCATAACAGTTAAAATTTTATCATAAAAATATGAAATGCGTAAATAAGCTTATGTATTATTTATGGTAAGTTTTCTTTAAATATACTCTTTTTTATTAGGCTCTTCTTCTTTCTTACTTAGTCCTAAATAATATTCATATCTATTTTTAGCATTGTTCATATTTTCCTTATATAGTTTTTCGTAAGCTTTGGGGTTTATATTTTCAAGATTTTTATATCTCATTTCTTTTGAAAATACTGTTTCATATGCTTGAAAATTTGGTTCTTTTGAATCAATAGTAAGTTTATCTGTTTCTGGATTATATCTCATTAAAATATTATAACCGCTTTCTACTAATAGTTTTTGTTCTTCAATGCTGTTAGAAAGACCTCCTCTTATGCCATGCGCGATGCAAGGACTATAAGCTATTATTAAACTTGGGCCATTATGTTCTTCTGCTTCTTTAAACGCTTTTATAGTTTGTTCTCGTGAAGCTCCTGCACTTATTGAGGCTACATATACATTTGGAATATTCATACCAATTTGAAATAAATCTTTTTTAGGTTTTAATTTACCAGTATTAGCAAATTCAGCTACTGCTCCTACTCTTGTGGATTTTGAAGTTTGACCCCCAGTATTTGAGTAAACTTCTGTATCTAAGACTAAAACTTTTATGTTTTCGTTAGATCTTAGGACATGATCTAATCCGCCAAATCCAATATCATAAGCCCATCCGTCTCCGCCTACTATCCAAACTTTTCTAGCTGGAATGTAATCAAGTAGTTCTTTTAAATCTTCTCTTATCTTTTTATTTTGTAGTTCTTCTTTTACTTCTAAAGTTATTTCTGAATTTTCATTGTTGTCAATCCATTTCTTAAATATATCCTTTGTTTCTTTTGTAACATCTTCTTTTGTGCTTATCATTATTTCTTTTATTCTGTTTCGCGCTGTTTTATAAGCTAAATGTATTCCTAATCCAAATTCCGCATTATCTTCAAATAGAGAACTTATCCATGGTATTTTATATGGTGTACAAGGTAAACTTGCTCCATATATTGATGAACATCCAGTAGCATTGGCAATTACTATTTCGTTACCAAAAAGTTCTGTAAGAGTTCTTAAATATACTGTTTCTCCACATCCTGCACAGGCACCTGGAAATTCAAATACTGGACGAACAAATCCCAAACCTTTAACTGAGTATTTTGGAAACGGTGTTTCATTTTTAATTTTATTATCAAAGTATTCACAAATTTCATCTTCTTTTCCATTTTTATTGTCCATAATGAGTGCTTTTTCACCATTTTTACCAGGACATACTTTAGTGCATAATCCACATCCAGTGCAGTTATCTTCACTAATTCCTAAATAGAATCCTTTGCTAGTTTCTCCCATACTTGGAATAGTATCTTCTTTTGATATAGGTGAATATTGTATATCTTCTTCACATAAAGAGTATGGTCTTATTATTGCATGAGGGCATATGAATGCACAGGCGTTACATTCTATACAATTTTCTTTGCACCATTTTGGTACTTTAGTTGTTATTTTTCTTTTGTCAGAAGCACTTGTACCACCTTCAAACGTACCATCTGCATGATCAAGAAAGTCTGATACTTTTAACATATTTCCTCTTCTTATAAGCATTTGGTTTATTATTCCAGTTTCTATTTTTTTATCTTTTGTAGTAGTTAAGTTATTTAAGTCATATTCTCTTAAATAGTCTATACTTTCATCAAGTACTTTTATATTAGCTTCTATAATATTTTCGCCTTTATTTTTATATAACTCTTTTATATTATCTTTGAAAGCTGTTATGTCAGCTCCAGAACAACCTAACATTTTAAGCATATATATAGAAATTATGTTATTTATTTTTCCTTTTAAATTATATTTCTCTGCTAGATCATTTGCATTTGTTATAAATATTTTAATGTTTTTTTCTTTTAGTTCTTCTTTTATATTATTAGGGATTAATTCGTTTATTTCTTCATCATTTTTATTTGTATTTAAGAGAAAGATTCCACCTTTTTTGATACCTTCTAGTACATCATATTTTTCCATGTATGAGTCTTTAGATACCACTATTAGATTAGGTTCTGTTAGATAATATGGCGCATTTATAGGCTTATCACTTATTCTTAAATGACTTATTGTTACTCCTCCACTTTTTTTAGAGTCGTATTCAAAATAACCTTGTATAAAATTTCCATCTTTTTTACCAATTACTTTTAATATATTTTTGCTAGCACTTACCATTCCATCAGAGCCAAAACCATATACTTTTATTTCTTTCCATTTATGCGATAGTTTATAGTCTTTTTCTTCAAGATTTGTATTTGTTACATCATCTATTATTCCAAGAGTAAAGTGATCTTTCATTTTGTGTTTGTTCATGTTATCAAATACTGCATTTATTTGTTTAGGTGTGGTGTCTTTACTAGATAAGCCATATCTTCCTCCTATAATATCTATATTTTCACCTTTTAGAGCTGTACAGATATCTAAGTATAATGGTTCTGCTATAGAGCCTGCTTCTTTTGTTCTGTCTAATACTGTAATTTTTTCTACTGTTTTTGGTAGAACATTTAAAAAGTATTTTAAGCTAAATGGTCTATATAAGTGAACTGTTATTACACCTAAGTTATCGCCTTTCTTATTTAGGTCGTCTACTACTTCTTTTATAGTATCTACTACTGAACCCATTGCTACAATTATGTTTTTGGCATGTGAATCTCCATAATAAGTAAATGGCTTATAGTCAGTTTCAACAATATTGTTTAGTTTTTCCATATACTCATTAACTATGTCAGGTAGTTCATCATAATATTTATTTCTAACTTCTGTATTTTGGAAATATACATCTTCTGTTTCACTAGTGCCTCTTGTTATCATTTTTCCTATATTTAATGCACGATTTCTAAATTCTGCAATTTTATCTTTGTCTATTAGTCTTTGTATTTCAGTATCTTCTATTATGTTTATTTTATTTATTTCATGACTTGTTCTAAATCCATCAAAGAAGTGTAAAAATGGTATGCTACCTTTTATAGCTGATAAGTGTGCGATTAAAGCTAAATAATATGCATCTTGTACATTAACACTTGATAATAATGCAAATCCCGTACTTCTACAAGCATATATGTCTTGATGATCTCCAAATATAGATAAAGCATGAGTAGATAAACTTCTTGCTGCTACATGTATTACTCCTGGAAGTAATTCTCCAGCCATTTTGTACATAGAAGGTATCATTAATAATAATCCTTGACTAGCTGTGAATGTTGTTGTAAGTCTTCCTCCTTGAAGAGAACCATGCATTAATCCAGCAGCGCCACCTTCGCTTTGCATTTCCATTACTTCTACCTTTTCGTCAAAGATATTTTTTTTGTTACTGCTTGACCATTTATCGGTAAGTGTTGCCATTGCACTTGATGGAGTTATTGGATATATGCCACATACTTCAGTAAATTTGTAAGCTGCAGTAGCACATGCTTCATTACCATCCATTACTTTTAAATTTTTCATAGTATCACCTATTTTAAATTATACTATTTTTTTAAAGAAGAAGATAGTGTAAAGAAAAAAACATCAAGTGATGTTTAATCTCCTAGTATTTCTTTTGCTTCTTTTTTAGATAAGTAGTTATATTCTATCATTTTATTTACTACTTGTTTTTGTCTTTCTTTTGCAAGTTTAATATTTTGTGTCGGAGCATATAAGGAAGGTGCATTTGGAATACCTGCTAGCATTATAGCTTCATTTGGAGTCATATCATTTGGTTCTTTTCCAAAGTATCCTACACTTGCCTCTTTTACAGTATAGTAACCTTCACCAAAGTAACTAGTATTAAGATATAATTCTAATATTTCATCTTTGTTTAGTTCTTTTTCTAATTTAAAAGCCATAAAGATTTCAGCAATTTTTCTTTCTATTTTTTTGTCTTGTGTAAAATATACATTTTTCGCTAATTGTTGCGTTATAGTACTTCCACCTTCTATAAAACTTTTTGCTTTTAAATCATTTATAAAAGCACGTCCTATTGCTATTAAGTCAATACCTTTATGTTTATAATATCTATGATCTTCTACTGATATAACAGCGTCTATATATATCTTAGGCAATTTATTTACTTCATAGTAGTTTTCTTTTTCTTTTATTTCTTCTTGCATATCTTTAATACTTTTAGAATCAAGTGCATCTTTGTATATGCTATATCCTTTTCCTATGAAATATAAAGCTATTATAATAAATATTATTGATATTAAGTAAATGACTTTTAATACTTTTTTCATATTGTTTTCTCCTTATTTGTTTATTTTTGTTTGTATTTTTTGTGGTAATTTATCATATGTTATTTCTTCCCAAGCATGTACTCCAAAAGTTCTTAGTTCTAATTTTAAATATGCATCTTGTTTTAGTTCTTTCGATACTTTAAATTTTATATCTTTTTTTGCTCCATTATCTTTGTAACATGTAAGTGAGTATTCATATTTCATATCGCTTTTTTTATATAATTTTTGTATTTTTTTATTATCTATTTTAGTATAACAAAATGATTCATAGTTTTCAAAATAATTAAGAGAAAAAATACATAAACATAGTAAGATTACACATGTTGTAATTATTAATATCGTTTTAAGATTTTTCATTTGTCCTCCTTTTGTAGTTTTATTTTAGTTAATTTTATTTAATTTGTCGTTTTTTTTATATTGCTTTATGTTACAATTTTTTAAGGTTTAAAAAAAAGCTCATATGATATGAACTTTTTTATTTACGTAGCTTTCTGTCAGTTTGCTAAGTAATTTATATATAAATATAGAAGTAAAGCTTAGTGTAATAAACATAATTACCGTTTTTGTTGTGAGATAAGTTATATTGAAGAATTCGTGACCAACTATTGCACATGAGGCAAAACCGACTAATAAGAAAATATAAAGTGCGATTCTGTAGGTGTTAAATGGTCTACATATTCTAAATAAGAAAATAAATCCTGTCATTGATGTTAATAGTACAGATAATGTGCTTGTTAATTCGAATGATAGATTAAATATATTTTTAAATATTGTTACTATTATTATATTTATTACTACTGTTAAAGCTACTGGGAAACTTTTACTTAGTATTTTTTTTAGGAAATGTCCTGTTACTAATTCATTATTTGGTTCTAAAGCTAATATAAATGATGGTATTCCTATTGTGAATCCTGTTATTAGAGTTAATTGTATAGGAACAAAGAAATATTTAGTGGAAGCTAGTATACTAAATATAATTAAAAGTATTGTGTATATAGTTTTAGCTAATAATAGAGAAGATGATCTTTCTATGTTGTTTATTGTCCTTCTTCCTTCTTTTACAACTTTTGGTAATGAATCAAAGTTTGAATCTAGTAATACTAGTTCACTAACATTTCTCGCTGCTTCAGAACCACTCGCCAGCGCGATGCCACAGTCACTTGTTTTAAGTGCCAGGCAATCATTTACTCCATCTCCTGTCATGGCTACTGTGTGATTTTCTTTTTGTAGTGTTTCAACTATTAATTTTTTTTGATTAGGTGATACTCTTCCAAATATATTGTATTCATTTATAGAATTTATTAATTCTTCATCGCTAAGGGAAGAGGTGTCTATACCTTTGATATCTTTTAGACCACATTTATCGCTGATTTTCATTACAGTATCTATGTTGTCTCCACTTATTATTTTTACTGTTACTCCTTGAGCTTTAAAGTAATCTAAAGTTTTTTTAGCATTTTTTCTTATTATATCTTCAATAAGAATGTATGCTAGTGGAGTTAGATCTTTTGGATTTTTTGATAATTTATTACTTTCAGCTAGAATTAGTACTCTGTAGTCTTGTTGATAAGATTTTATTTCTTTTAGAAGAGCTTTGTCTTTAGACAATAATATTTCAGGCGCTCCTAAATAGAATATTCCTTCTTTAAATTCGTAAGCACTCCATTTTCTTGAGCTTGAGAATGGGATTCTATTTTTTAAAGTATAATTATTTTTTTTATATTTTTCTTTTAATGCAGCAATAGTTGCATTGTCGTCTATTGTATTATTAGTTATTCCACTTAATATATCTTTTATTTTATTTTGATTTATTTTTTTTAAAGGTATTACTTCTTTAAGTTTCATTTTACCTTCTGTCAGCGTTCCTGTTTTATCAAGGCAGATTACATCTACTCTGGCAAGTATTTCTACTCCATATAGTTTTTGTACTAGAACTTTATAACGACTTAATCTGATTATACTTACTGCCATTACTGAACTAGTAAGTAATATTAATCCTTCTGGTATCATTCCAATTAAAGCTGCGACTGTTCCAAATACTGAGTCTGGAATATTAAAATTAGATACGATTAATTCTTTTGAAAACGTTACTATTCCTAAGGGCACTATGAATATTGCAATTGTTTTTAGTAATCTTTCAAATGAGTTCATTATGACTGAGTTTGTCTTTTTTAAGTATTTTGCTCCATTAGAAATTTTTGATACATAGTTTTCGCTTCCAATATGATGTATCTGAGCTACGCATTCTCCACTTACAATGAAGCTTCCACTTAGTATCATGTCTCCTTTTTTCTTTGTTACAGGTTCTGATTCTCCAGTTATAAATGATTCATTTACTTCAAGTTCTCCTTTTAGAATTATGCTATCACATACTACTTGGTGACCATTTTTTAGTTTAATTATATCATCTAATACTAATTCATCTATGTTTTTTTCTTCTATTTTTCCTTCTCTTATTACAGTTACTTTTGTTTCTGATAGTAAAGATAGTTTATCTATGATTTTTTTTGATATTATTTCTTCTATAATACTTATGAGTGTATTTATTAATATTACTCCCATGAATAAGCAGTTTTTTACTCCATTATATATCTGATTACTAAGTAGTCCTGCAGTAAATACAGCTAATCCTAAAGATATGTTTAAGAAATTAAAGAATGTAAATAAATTAGTTGTTATAATTTGTTTTATAGTTTTTGTTTTTGGACCATTATCATAGTTTATTAAGCCTTTAGTTTTTCTACTTTCTACCTCTTTATATGATAGTCCTTGTTCTATATTAATAATACTGTTTACTTCTTTCATTTTGTCTCTCCTATTTTTTATTATATCACTTATATTAGTAGTTATTTATGACAATTTTGTAAGATAAACATTTTTATTTTATTATTTGACATTATTTTATTAATTTTAAAAACGGATAAGAATCCGCTTTAGTTATTGTCTATGAAATTTTCTATTAATTTGACCATGTTTTCAGTATTGCTTTTATATTTTTTAGGTCTAAAGATTTCTGCTTCTTGTAAAGCATTTTCAAGTTTACTTAAATCTTTTAATGGTATTAGGTAGCCCATATTGCTGAATTTATTTATTATTTGTAATTGGTGATCGTTTGTATGTTCTTTATATTTTGCAAGTCTAGGGCAAGCAATTATAACTTTATTCATGTTTAGAGCATCTATTATACTTCCTACTCCTCCATGTGTTATTACAATTCTAGCTTGTTTCATAGTTTTTTTAAATTCATAGTCGTCCATGTAATTAATTATTTTCATTTTGTTAGATGTATATTTAGAGCATCCACTTTGAACGATTACTTCTTCTTTTATGTTACCATTTTTTATTTGTTTTTCTACAGATTTTATTAGTCTATCAAATGGAACATCTTGAGTTCCTACAGTTACAAATATCAATATATCCACCCCCCATATTTTGCTTTTTCATATATTTTTAGCATTGATTCCCATTGTACGATAAAAAGATCTGCAAATTTGTATACAGCACTTCCAGTGACAGAGGCAGTTTCACTGTTTGCAAATGTTTCTATAAATATTATTTTACTTTTAAATAGATGACCTATACAACACATTGGACCAGCTGTGTGAGCGCCTGTTGTTACTATAAAATCGGGTTTGAATTTTAGATAAAAATATAAGCTTTTGAAACAATTTATTATTAATTTAAATGGATATGTTATTATATGTTTTCTAGTTCCATAAGTTAAAAATTTTACATTCATTTTTCCATATTTTTGTTTTAGGTTTTTAGTTGTCTGTGTTTTTTCAGTTATTATTTGATAATTATATTTTTGAAACATGCTTTTTAGCATTAATAATTCGTTTAAATGACCTCCAGTTGATGAGATAAACATAACTTTTTTTAAAGATTTTTTTTCTACTTCTTCTAGTAAGTTTATCCATTCTTTTTTTATTTCTTTAGAATCAAACTTTTTAACTTTCTTAAGAGATCTTTCACTATAAGTTTTTAAGTCTTTTTTTGAATTTATTAGTTCGACTAAGGCTTTCGCATATTTTTCTTTATCTCTGTTTTCTATTAGTATTCCAGTGTTATCTTTAAGTAATTCTTTAGCTCCTGAAGCTGAATCAAAAGCCATGCAAGGTAGTCCATAATTCATTGCTTCAATTAATACTAAAGGTAGTGCTTCTGTAAAACTTGTCATAACATAGATACTGCTATTTAGCATTTCAGCAGCAACTTCTCGTTCGTTTAGATATCCAGTGAGTCTAATATTGCTTTCTAGTTTTAGTTCTTTTATTTTTGATACTATATTATCTTTTTCTGGACCATCTCCAATTAATGTTAATTTAATGTCTTTATCTAACTTTATTACATGTGACATTATTTCTATAAGATCTACAAATCCTTTTTCACTTGATAATCTTCCTACTGATACTATGTTTTTATCTTTGAATTTTGTTGTTTCTTTACTTAGTGAATCAAGAAAGTTATAAATGCAAGTAACTTTTTCTCCAATCTCATTTTTATATATGCTTTCTATTTCTTTGTTTACAACTATTAATTTGTCAAAGTTAGTTGTTATATTTAATAATTCACGTTTATATTTTTTTGTAGGAAAGTTATGATTAGTCGCAATTTTTCTTATGTCTTTCTTTTTTAATAACTCATTTACTAATTTTGTTTCATAGTTTCTTGTAGTTAAAATAAAATCTGTATCAAGGTTTTTTATAGCTTTTTTAGTTCTTATGTTTTTTTGTAGTAGTATTTTAGATGCATATAAAAGCTCTTTTGCTAATTTAAAAAATTTGTGTCTTCTTATGGCTCTTTTTATTTCATCTTTATTTGGTCCACCATCTATAAGATAAGTTATTTTTATTTTATCACTAAATGGAAATGCTGGTTTTTCTTTTAGTTTATATGTTATTATTAATTCTATTTCGTAATCATTTTCTAATAATTTAGATAAACTACTGATGTATTTTTCTATTCCGCCTACTCCAAGATGTAAAGAAAGTATTGTGATTTTTTTCATAAGCACCTCACTTGGTTTATATTATATCATGTGATGAGGATTTATTATAGTTAATTTTGATAGTGATAGTTTAATTAGAAGATTTAAGACAAAAATTTAGGAATTCATCTAAGTTGGTATTTTTTTGCTTTTTTAAAATTTTTAATAATTCCTTTATTTGAGTTTCATCTGATTTATCATAATTCTTATTAGTTGGAAATAATTTTATATATTCTTTTTTTCTCTTATCTCCTGTTTTTTTAAAAGGGATGCCTGAAGATTCTAGGACAGTTTCTAATTCGGGTGTATTATAAATTGGAACTATATTCGAATAAGCCCAGTGGTTTTTAAACATTTTTTTATTTATAAAATCTATTTTTTGTGATTCACTACAATCATCAGTGTCCATTATTATAAAAATTTTAAAATCTTGATTTAATGATTTCTTATCATTTGACAATTGAATTCCTGAATACATTTTTGTTAAAGCTGTAAATGATTTAAATATTTTATTATTAAGTATGTGTTTTAAACTAGTTATTTGAATTGATTTTTCTCCATTTTTATCACTATATATTTCTATTTTTAATCTTAAATTACTTTTAATATATTCACATAGTATTTTTTCTGATTTACCATGTACTATTATAATTGCTTTTGTATAATTAAGTTTTTTCATACTTGCTGTTCCTTCTATTTTAGTGATTCTATTAATTCATCAAAATCTATTTCAGAAGTTATAGGTATTCCACCAAATAATCCTTCTTCATATTTTTTTTGTGGATTGTTGTTCTTTTGGAGTTGTTCTTCAAAATCAGTTATAGCTATCAATTCTTTTTCTGCATTTTTATTAACATTAAAAATGTATATATTATCTTTTGGCACTGCACTGTTTATTAACATTGTGTTATGTGTTGTTATTATTAATTGTCCTTTAATATACTTTATGACGTTTTCTAATAAATTTTTAACTAATAGGTCATGAATTCCAGTATCTAATTCATCTATTATTACTGTATTTCCATTACATGCGTCTATAATAAATGGTATTAATTCTAAAATTCTTTGTGTACCTGTAGATTCAAGTGAAAAGTCTATGTCTTTTATTTCATTATATATCATTTTTTTTGTAAAAAGTTTATACTTTATTTTTTCTTTTTCAAATGTTTTTTTATAATAAACTTGTTTTATATCTGAATATAAATTAGTGAATATTTCATTAATTAAATATTCATTTTTATTCAATAATTTTTCTTGTTTTTTAGATATTTCTCCTTTTTCTAAAAAAGATAGATCATATTCTTTATATTCTAAGCTTATAGTATTTATATTACTAGGAATATTAGTTTTTATAGATAGACTTTTTAGAAAGTTTAATACGTTATAAAGATTTTTTGATATTTTCTTGTCCATATATTCTTTTTTCTTATCTTGAATTTCATATGATAAAATTGATAGAAATGAATGTTTTCCCCAATATTTATCGATTAGTTCGAGAAAGTTTTTGTAATATTTTTTGTCTTTAAAAATTTTATTATTAATTCTTATGTTATTTTTGTTTATGTCAAAATAATATGTTTGATTTTTGTTAATAACATATTCTAATTTTTCGTTAATAATTTTTTCATTATCCATTTCAATTTTGTAAATACCATTTTTTTTGTTATACATAAATCCATATTCTATTATCATATTATCTTTAGAGTCTATGGTTTTACAATCGTTTATAATTCTTTTTATATCTTTAAAATTTGTTTTTATTAGTTTATCAAATTGCGGAACTGTATCTGTGATTTTGTCATATTCTGAAGATTCTATTATCTGTTTCAATATATCTACAGAAGACATGGTATTCATAGTTTCAATCAAAGTAAAAAGTGAATTTACTAAGTTAGACTTTCCTATTCCATTTTCTCCATATATTAAAACTAAATTTTTAGATTTATTTTTTGTTTTCATTAAATCTATTTCAATATTTACAAGAGATTTATAATTTTTTAATTTAATATACCTTATCATTGTTCTTCATCTCCTTCTTCATTATTATATCAAATTATAACTAAAAAGATACTTATTTTTTCTGTTTTTTATACATTTTGTACTTATTTTTAATATTTTGATGTTAATATGAATGATTTTAATTTTATAATTATGTGAATTTGATGAATTTAAAAGTTTAAATATAATAATGAAAAGATTTTATTTTTGCTATAAAATTTTTACTACTATTATATCGTTTATTACTTTTATATAGTTTTTATTTGGATATGAATTCATCTCTTGATATTCTTTTGTTGTTATTATCTTTTCATAGTCTTCAAATGAAGCTTCATTTAATTCTATTCCTAAGTAATATTTTATAAATTTATTCCATCCTCGGTTACATAAAATTTCGTCTTCCCACATTTGTGGATCAAAGAATCCTATGCCACTTGATAAATCGTAAACTTTATTTGAAAGTTTAAAGTGGTTACTTACAGGTCTACCTATGAATAAAACTTTTTTATTTATGTCATATTCTTCTAAATTATAGATATCGTTAATTATTTTATTAGATGCAAATATTGTTTTTTCCTTTGTAATTCTAGCTGACATGTATGTTGCATTAGTCATTACAGTATGTGAAATAGTTATGAATATCATTATTATAAGTATAGTCCATGAAATGATTTTATCAGTTATTTTTTTACCATTTATATTGTCTATTAAAGCTAATAAAAATAGATATATTAAAATATAAGGGGCAGTCATAAGACAATAAATATTTCTATCTGGTGCGATAAGTGTTAATATTCCTAATGAAATTGGGATTAAAATGATTGAAATAATAATTTCTAATGTTGATAAAATTCTTTGTTTTTTATTAGTTGTGTATAACTTTACTATTATTAACAATAAAAAGATAAAAAGTACTATATTAGCTATGTGTCTTTTGTAAAATATATTGTTTATAAGTTCATTATTTATAAAATAATTATAGAAAGATATAAAAGCTTTGTTTATTTCATGAGGTATATTTAGTATAGTATCTATGCCAATTTCATTAGCGCCTCCATAAGTTGATAGTGTAACATTATAAATATTTAAAAATATATGTAATATAATTTCGTATATTATTATTCCTAAAATTCCCATTAATAAGCTTTTTAATATTTTTTTTAGAAATTCTTTTGGTGTTATTTCTTTTCTTAATAGATAAGTTAATGGAATAAGAATGCAAAGACCACATGTAACTCCTAGATATGCTTGATAAAGTCCTAGTGAACACGCAAGTAAAAAACTTGATAAAAGAAAGTAAATAAATTTATTCTTGTTAAATAATATATATACAGTTAAAACTGATAGTAAAAATGCAAGTGTAAACTCAAAAGAACAATATGGAGATAAAAGTGTTTCAGTGAAAAATGGGGATACTGTAATTAATATAGATATTAGAATTTGATGTATTTTGTTTTTTATTTTAAATAGATCTAATAAAAGAATATTAGTTAAAGATAATACAATTAGGGATAAAACTCCACTTACTAATGAACTTGATAATGCAAATCTTAGATATCCTATAAATTTTAGCAACCATCTACCTAAAGATAAATCCCATGATCCGCCTAGATATACTTCTCCTAATACAATAGAATCTGTGGATACTATGTCATTTGTGATGACTATAATATTAGCTATTAATCCTATTATAAAAGTTGTTAAAAATATTAGTTTCTTTTCTTTTGTAAACCATTTTAAAAAACGGTTTAATACTTCATTTGGATAGGGTATGACCATACTGCACCTCTTTCTTATTGTTATTATCACATAGCTTTTTTTGAAGTTCAAGAAAAAAGAATGTATTAACATTCTAATGTAATTTTCTTTTTATTATTTTTATTATAATTTTAAATCCAGCATATATACTTTTAAAAAAGTACCTTATAATATATAAAACATGAAGTAAAAACCATTTTATGTCTCTAGCAATAGTAATAAATGCTCTTAAAAAGTTAGCAACAATCTTTGATTCATTTACTATACCATATTTATTAGAAAATTTTATTAATTTTCTTTTTATTCTATATTTAAGTCCAGTTTTGTTAATAGTATTCTCTTCTATAATTCCATATTTTTCTTTATAGCCTTTGCAAAACCATTCATAATCTGGATATAAATAATCTAAGTATATTTCATATAAATTTATTGCTAGAGTTTTATCTATGTCTATTTTAGATGGTGTAATTGAGTCAAAAATATTTTCAAATTCATCTTTCATAATATCAAAAGTAAATTTTTCAAGTATTTTATCTCTTGCATTGCTTTTTAATTTATTTAGTTCGTTTATAACTTCTTTGATAGCTATTATATAATTTTCTATTTCTATTTTTCTTTCGTTTTCTGATAAATTTTCTTTATATTCAACAATTCTTCCCACATTATTATCAATTAATTCTGTTTGACCGCCTACACTAGATGAGACGATTGGAACTCCCATAGATAATGATTCATATGAAGTTAATGCTAAACCTTCTAGCGATGAACAATTAATTGTTATATCACTTATTCCATAAATCTCTTCTGATTTACTACTATCTATCCAACCTAATAAAGTAAAATTTTTTTCAATTTTATATTTTTTTACTAGTTTTTTTACTTTACTAAATAATGGCCCGTTTCCGCCTATAATAAAGTGTAAATCTTTATTAGTTTTTAATAATCCATTTGCAATTTCTACAAATAATTCTGGTCTTTTTTCTTCACTCAATCTTGCTACCATAGTTATGACTATTTTATTTGCTGCAATGTTATATTTATTTCTTAATTCTTGTTTATTTATTCTTGTATTATCAAATCTTACATGATCTGTTCCAATGTATATAGTACTTACATTTTGTTTGTTAAAGTCTCTTTGCAATTGTTCTGTTGTAAATTTATTGCATGCATATGTTTTATCTATACAGGAATCAAAATCTTTAGTGTATCTTCCAAATCCGCCTCTTGGGTCTTTTAAATCAACAGAATGTATATAATCTATGATTGAAACATTTTTGTATTTTGACTTAATATAAGGTAACAAAGCATATCCATATGAAGTATTGCTGTTAAAAACTATATCTATATTTCTTGAATTTATAATATAATCTATAAATTGTATATAATCTTTTCTATCGAGAAATGAAGATAAGTCGTAGCATTCATTACAAGCTTCATAAAATTCTTGTCTCAAATGATTTTCATTAGGAATTGTTGTTAATACAATTATATTATATTTATCTTTATTTAGCCTTTTTATTAATTCTAAATTAAATAAATCTGCTCCTCCAATTATCATCCAAGGTAAAATAAATAATAAACTTTTTTTATTATCTTTTTGATATTTAGGTAAAATCATATTAGTCAAGAAATTAATTTTTGAAAATTTATCTCCTTGTCTAGGAAATTGTATAATTTCTACATCATCTTTTATTAAAGAAGATGATTCATTAATAAATTTCATAGCTTTTTCATGATTTTCTTTTGCTCTTGAGAATTCTCCAGCATAAGTCTTTCTATACCAAAATAATGGCGCATTTATTCTTATAGGCTTTTTGCCTTTTGCAAGTAATTTTAGCCATAGATTCCAATCTTCGTACATTGCTTTTTCTTTAATTCCAAAGCATCCTACTTCTAGAAGATCTTCTTTTTTTATCATTGAGCTTATACATATAACATTTTCTTTCTTTTCTATATCTACTGTTAAATATCTTTCCCAAATAAATTCTTCATCTCCAAAGTTAGTCATTGCAGTATAAGCAAAGCTTGCATCTGGATGAGTTTCAAGAGTCCAATAAAGGCATTCTAACATATTGTTTTCCAACATATCGTCACAGTCTAAAAAGAATATGTATTTACTAGCTTTTGAGGACTTTTCTATTCCGAAATCTCTTGCAATAGATGGACCACCATTTTCTTTATGATAAACTTTTATTCTATCATCTAATTTTTCTACTTCTTTTAATTTTTTTAATGATTCTTCATCTTTCGAACCATCATCTACAATAATCCATTCAAAAAAAGGATAGGTTTGACTCAAAACGGTGTTAGTGGTTTCCATTAAAGTTTTTCCTCCATTATAAAATGGTGTAATTATGGAAATAACAGTTTTTTCTTTTCTTATTAGTTCTCCTGTTTTTTTAATCTTTCTTCCTGGTATTAAATTGTAGTTTATCATTACTCCTCCTAATTTTAATATTTGAACATATAAGCATCTGTTTCAAGACTGACGTCTTCAGTAAGTGTATAATTTTTTATTCCTAAATCTTCTAAATTATATTGTATTCCTTGTAGGCCATGGTGAGGAAGTTTAATTTTTACCTCTTCTTTTTCTTTAGCATAATTTACAAAATCATTTAAATGATAATATATATATTCATTACTACTTTTAGTATTAATATATTGAGAATAAGTAATTATTAATGTATTTAAACTCATAAAAACAAATATTAATAAACTTAAAATACGAGATATTTTACTATAACTTTTATAATTTTTTGCATTAAATATAAGTACTATTAACGGTAATATGTATAAATATGGAATATATCTTGCCCAGTAGTTACCATCAAGCAAAAATAATAATCCTAGTATTGTTAGTAATACTATAAAGCTCAATATAATATTTTGCTTGCTTTGTGTTTTTATAAATGTCTGTAATAATATAACACCACCGATTATAGTTAAAATAAATATTCCACTAAATAATGGGCCAAAACCAGCCATTCTAATATCAGGAACCCCATAATTTAAAATCTCATCTTTTGTTACTTTAAAAGGAACTTTTATTTGTGGTTTAACATTTTCTTTTGAATAAGATGGAGATACATTAACTCCTTTGGAAAATATAGATGTTAAAAATATTTCTACAGTATTTTTTTCTGATAAATCTTTTGGAATTTCTTTCATGACCATATTTTCAACATGTCCTTTTCCATATAAAGGATAAAAAGGATGACCATGATCTAACAAGTTTTTAGTATAAGATGTTACACCAATTAATAATACTGACAGCAGAACTATACAAGTATAATAAACTGTTTCATTCCTTAAAATTTTCAAAAATTCTTTTTTACTTTTAATATATGCTTTTACTAAATCATATATGTAAAATACAAAGCAAAAAACTGCCGCAAAGCAAAGTCCTGTAAATTTAGCGTTTACACACCAAATAATTTCGAGAGCTAATATTAAGTATGCTTCTTTTTTATTATCAAATTTATTTTTACATAATAATGTCAATACTATCAATAATAGACTTAAAGTAAGTACTCCATCTACATAAAGATTTGTTACTTGTACTACTGTAATTGGATTTATTGCTAAAAGTCCTGATAAAAAAATGTTCATCAAAGGAGATATTTTTATTTTTTTTAAAATAAGCACACTTATACCAAAAGCAATAAATATCCATAATAAAGTATATACCTTACCAGACTCAATATTATCTGTAAATGCATATACAACAGCGGCAAAAGTTTCTGTTCCTTTTGCATAATGATCTGTCCAGTTTATATTTACGTTATCTTCTAAAATATCAAATGGATTACCTTCTTTTTTTCCAAATTCGCCAACACTTTCGTAAAGCGGATTCCATCCATATTTTAATGCTCCTACTGTTAATTTGTGATATGTATTACCATCTGCAGTTGAATCATATATTTTACCTATAAAAAATGTGGATATTAAAAATATTATACTTGCTATTAATATTGATAATAAAGCTTTTCTTATTTCTTTTCTTTTTAATATTATATAAAAAATACAAGATAATATATAAATTATAGGTAAATGATATTTACTTATTGTTACTTTAAATATGAATAAACTAGAAGTTATTAAAAGAACTAAAGTCATCATAATTAATAAATATATTGATGAATTAGATACAAATTCTAGTGAATCATTTAATATTTTATTTATTTTTTTATCTTTCATTTTGTCTGCTCCTTAATTTATTTTTTCTTTAAACTTGTTATATTAAAATAGTCACTAATATCTGCATTGGGCCAATCTGATGACTTTTCACTCAAGTCTGCTAATTGATAATTAGGGTTGTATTTGTTTTCTGTATAAAATCCTCCAACCTCTATATCTAAAATATTATTATCTTTTTGATATTCTATATATTCAATTCTTGCGTCCCAAGTTATTTTTAATTTTAGAATATCTTGAAAAGCTTCAATATAAGTAGTAACAAATATTATAGAGAAAATTATACATAAATCTGTTAATATAAAATTAAATATTTTATGAAGTTTTAATATATCGTAAAGTAAATTTATAATAGGTATAATCATAAATATTATTACTCCAAACCACGCACGTTCAGGAAATGTTGGTGATAATGCCATTGAATAAATTGTAAAAAATGACCCTGTTAAATACAATAAAATAATAGGTTTTATTTTCTTTTTTTGGTATAAGAGTATAGTTATTAGTATAATAACTATTAATAATAATGGAAATAAATATTCTGTAATTCCTTTAGTTGCATCAAGTATTCTTTTTATAAGAGTAGCTACTATTGAATACTCATTGGCAAATTCATCATTTCTTAAAAAATTACCTGGCGCAAGAATTAATATTAAGAATCCTATTAATGAACCTATAAAACCACTGATAGTCCAAATAGGTAATTCTTCTTTTTTGTTTGAAATCTTAGTACTTATTAATATTCCAAGTGTTATTACTAATAATCCAAATGAAGTATTTTCGTTTGTCCAGCCTGCGATTAATCCTAAAATAAACATTAAAAATATTTTCTTTATAGAATTTTTTTTGAAATCAATATTTTTATAAAAATTTAAGAATATTAATATTATTAAAGTTGTCCACAAATAATTACATGATCCTATTAGCCAAAGGCAAGTCTGGCCAAATACTGGAAGCACGAACCACAGAAATAAGTGAATTACTAATAACAAAATTGGTCTGTCTTCATCTTTTGGTTTTGCAAGTTTATATATTAAATAAATTAAAAGTACGTAGACTAAAGAATTAAATATATTAAATATATTTTTTCCTAATAATGCGAGAAAGATTTGCGCAATCGTATGCGCTACAGTTCGTCCTCCCCAGTTAAAATAGTGGCCAATTTGATTGATTATAATATCATATATATTTTGTATGGGTGTATTATCTCTCATCATTGCATAAGAATAATCATCTGCGATTAAAGGCGTAATGAAATTTAAAATTAGCATAAAAATAAAAATTATAGTTAATATTAAAAAAATTTTATTTTTATTAGATGTTTTCTTAATTTTTTCAGTTAAGTTTTTAAACATTAGTATCACTCATTTCTAGGTAATTTCTTTGTTTGATTAGTTTCTTTAACTATATAGATTGGTCTTCTTTTTGTTTCTAAATATGTTTTAGAAAGATATGCACCTATAACTCCTATACAAAATAGCTGAATTCCACTTAAGAAAAACATTATACATACTAATGAAGGCCAACCTGTAGCAGGATCTCCAAAACACAATGTTTTGATTATAATAAATATTATGGCTATAAATGATCCTATACAAAATAGTATACCCAAAACTGCTGAAATTGTAAGTGGTATAGTAGAAAATGACATAATTGCTTCAAATGCATACCCAAATAATTTTGTTATACTCCATTTAGTAGTTCCTGCAATTCTATCTTTATTTTCAAATTCAATCCATTTTGTTTCAAATCCTACAAATCCGTAAAGACCTTTTATATATCTGTTGTATTCACGAACTTCTAGTATTGCATTTACCATTTGTCTAGTCATCAATCTATAATCTCTAGCTCCTGCGACCATTTCTGTTTTAGATATAGCATTAATTATTTTATAATACCATTTTGTTAAAAATTTTCTTAATGCAGAATATCCATTTCTAGATGTGCTTTTAGTGGCTACACAGTCATATTCTCCAGATGATACTGTTTTATACATTTCGGGTAATAATTCTGGTGGATCTTGTAAATCAACATCCATAATAGCTATATAATCTCCTGTTGTATATTCTAGACCAGCTAGCATTCCTGCCTCTTTTCCAAAATTCCTTGAAAGCGAAACATACTTTATTCTCTTATCTTTCTTTGAATAATCTTTTAAAGTTTGCAACGTTTTGTCTTTGCTCCCATCATTAATAAATACAAATTCAAATTCGACTTCTTTTGCCATAGATTTAGCTATTTTAGTTATTTCCTCGTAGAAAAGAGGAATAGTTTCTTCTTCATTATAGCATGGCACGATTACTGATATTTTATCCATATAAAAACTCCTATCTATGTCAATTATAACATAGGCTAAAAGAAAACTGCAACCTAATTGGAAACAGCTGTTCTTAATGATTTATTTTTTAATTCAAATAATTTTCTTGTAAGTATAAAAATCAATAATCCTATTATAAAAGTTATTCTTAATAATAAGAAAATATTGTATAATTTTGTTCCTTTATAATTTACTTTAACAATTCCATTTTCGTTTATTGTGATTGTAATAAAACCATATTTATCATAATTATAATCTAATTTTTCTTTTATTCCTTTTTCATTTTCAAGTTCTATGTTATATCCTAAATAGTATAATCTTGGCAATTCTAACTCTGTTGGCGAAGTTATATTATCAACTTTAAATTCTAAATATGGAGTTTCATTTTTTAAAATTTCTATTTTCGCGTCTCCATTATTAATAATAATAGTATTATCCCTTTTATCAAAATAATCTAATGTATTTTTTGCATTATTTGTCAAATATTCCTTTTGATAACCCATTCCAGAATATTTGTCCCAAGAGTTTATTAAATCTGTATTAAAGAAATTTACTGAATTAATGAATGGTAAAATAATTAAACTGGTTAATAATATGCAAATAGATAATATATATTTTTGATTTTTTTCACTGAAAAATAGAAGTCCATAAGAAGATAGGATACATAATCCTAAACTCACGAACGAAAGACATCTAAAAGCAAATTGTATTGATAATAATAATTTTGGAATTAAATTATATGGAAAATATTTTGAACTAAGAAATATAGAAAGTATAGAAAATATGATTACACCAATTATAACCCCTTTTTTTTCATTATTATTTTTATTTTTAATTAGGTTTGCTAAACCAAAAATACATAAAATAATTATAATTATATTTATGAAAAATACTATACCATTATATGAATTTTTTATAGGTTTAACATAATCTAATAAAGATAATCCATTGCTTTTTACATATTCAAATTTTGATCCCATTATATTTGGATCGAATACACCATAAATATTTAAGCTTTTATGTTCAAGCATTAGTATTATAGAAGGGAGAATTAAAACTAAAATTATAATACTGGCTAATATTAAAGCTTTTATATTTTGTTTAGTTAAAATCTTTTTTATATTAATAAGCATAAATATTATTAACAAAATAGTAAAATATACTGATAAAACCAAATGTGAATTTAATATCCCTAAATATCCTATTACAAAGTTTATATAAAATGATTTAGGTTTATTCTTAATCAAACTTATTATTCCATTTAAAATCATAGGCATAAATATGAATATCAAAGATTCATTAAATGCTCCGCGAATAAATATATCACTTATAAAATATGGCATAGTTATATATAAAACACTACCTAGTAATGATGCTTTCTTATTTTCAAAAAGATTATTCAATAGTCGATACATGAAAAAGGCTGAAGTATATACAGTCAATATATTACTTAGTTTAAGCGCACTAGGCGCATTGTTTAAAAATAAATTTATAAATGCTCCAATAATATGAGGTAATTTTGGATAAAATATGCTTCCCCCATAACCTAAACTTGCTGCAATTATTGGAGAAATTTTTGAAAAATTATGTGTTTTAAACATAATAGTTATATCTTCTATATTTGAAATATGATATAAAGAATCATGGCCTAAAAAAGATTTATTTGATATTAAAGGACTACATATTATTATTGTTAACAATATAATAAATATATAATACATATCAAATTCTTCTATTATTTTTTTTATTTTTTCTTTTAGCATATAACCACCTTTTATAAAATTAAATATAGTTCTTTAATTATTTTATGATTTATAAATTTTAAAAGATATATAATATAGTGTCATGTCCTTTATAAAATTTAAACAATAACATTGGAACATAAAGTATAACTATTATTAAAAATTACTTTGATTTGAATTTCAATAAATTAGCTATTTTGTCACTATATTGCCAGCGTTTACTATTTAATATACTTTTTAATTCATAATCGAGTCCATCTATTTTATTATTTAAATAATTGTTTTTTTCTTTCAAATCAGTATTTTCTTTTTCTAAAATTTTTAATTGTTTATTTAAATCTAGTATTTCTTTTTCTAAATAGTGTTTTTCTATAGTATCTATTAAAGTATTCTTTTTTAATGTTTTGAAGAATTTAATTCGAGGCATTGTAAGCGGGGCTGAAGAAATGAGAGATGGATTTCCTTTAATTATTTTTTCTATCTCTGTATTTATGAATTTAGTATTTTGTTTTATTTCATTGAACATTTTTATACCTTTTTCTGATTCAAGAATTATTGCTGATACACCTTTTTCATCAAAAAATTCTTTATGCTCATTATATATTCCCCAATAGTCTCCTAATATTATATCTGCACAGTTTTTACCATCATATTTAAATTTACAATTATAACAGCAATATCTTAAATCTAAATCTTTTTGAAAGGATTTCATAAATAGATCTTCTTGAGGATTAATCAAAAATTTTTCATCAGCAATTTTATAAGAAATTTTATAATTTTCCCATCCAGCTCTTTTATCTCTAAAGTTATAATCTTTAATATTTTGACCTAAAGTATTTAAATATTTCTCAAAGATTAAAGGTGATGGAATTCCATGACATATTACTGAAACTGTAAGTAAATTATTATAATCTTTTTTCAGATAACTCTTTAAACCCGCAATTTGACAAGGAGTTCCAGAAAATAGTACTTCCTCATTATTCTCTAAATCTTGTTTTACTTTTTTAAATGTATCTGATAAATTGCTTTGAAGATATTTAGAACCTTTAAGCTTTTCTAAATCTTTTATATTATCTATTCTGATATGTGAAACTTTACTTCCATCTAAGTAGGCACCATAGATAATACCATTTAATTTATTTATGATATATTCTGATAAAATGCTAAAGATTCCTCCACTTGAAGAAGTTTCTTGTACATTTTTATTTTTATTTATTGCAGCATGCGCTTCAATACATTGATTATTTTTAATTTCTTCATTTAAAACTGGACATGTTTTTTTGCATAATCCACATTGTGTGCATTTATCTAAAATTATTTTTGGTTCTAGAAAGCCTTCTTCATTTTCTTTCATTTCTATTGCATTAAAGGGACATATATTGTAACAAGCAGTACATCCGGTACATTCTTTGCCACTTATAACGAATTCATGATATAATTCTTCTAATTTTTTTAAAATTATTTCATATAAGTTATTAGATTTTTCTTTTATGTCGGGCATTATTGTATTTAATGTATTTCTAATTTCATTTTCGTTTTTTTCTATAAATTTAAATTTTTCTATTAATTTTTCTAGAGTTAATTCTTCTTTTGATATCACATAATCTTTATAATTACCAAAAAGATCTTGTGCGATTCCTTTTGATTTAACGCTATATCCTATAACAAGTGTTGGTACACAAGAAGAATAAGCGGCAATACTAGCATGTGTTCTTGCTGCAATTAGGAATTTTAATTTAGATATTATGTATTTTAACTCTTTACAGTTATACTTTCTGTCATCAATTGTAAAAACTTTTTTACTTTTTAGGAAGCGATTTTTTAATAATTTAATAGCTTCTAAATCATTATTATCTTTATTATAAACATGTGGAATTAATGCAATATTATATGAAGTATTTTCTATTATGTAGTTTATAAAAGCTTCTAAATTTGAGAGTAACTTTTCTCCATTTGATTCTAGTATAATTGGACTAATATTTATTCCTATAGTATCTGATAGATTATAATTAATATCAACTTTTTCTGATTCAAGTGAAAACGCAGGATCTGGTAATAATAGTAATCTTTTTGGATCCACATAATCTTTGATAGCATTATAAGAAATACTCTCTCTTATTACTAATAAATCATATTTATTTAGTTCGTTAATTAATTCAGGATCTTCTATTTTCTCAAAAAGTGAAGCTCCAAATAATATGTTTACTTTGTGTTTATCTCTGATGTAATTATTAATAGCATATAACCAACTATTGAATCCATAACAATAATTATCACCACCTATGGAAAAACATAAATCCATTTTTTCTAATGATTTTATTATCTCATTTTGATATAATTGCTCAAAATTATTATAGTCGAATTGTATTTGTTTATAGTGTTCATTACGTTTTTGTTCTTCTTCCGTTAACTCATTTTCATTTTTATAATGCTTAATATGCTTATCTATTAATTCTTTGTGCATGTCTTTACAATTTTCGTAATCAAATACAGCACACGTTATTTTGCTTTCTTTATTTTTTCTTTTTATTTGACTTGCAAGTGTTACGGCGATTGCTTCACATCCACGATTTTCATAAGTTGACATTCCATAAAATAATATATTTTTTTCTTTCATATTTTACCTCTAATTATTTAAATAAAAACCATATTTTTAAAAATATTTTCTTTAACTTTCTTTTTATATTATTAGTTAGAATATAATTGTAAACTTTTTCTTTTTTTAATTCTTTTATATATTCTTTCTTATAATTTCCACTTAAATTCTTTATTCTTAAAATTGCACCATTGCTATAAAAGCTTAATAAATGAGGGTCTTTTTCTTTTAATTTTACTTCTTTAAAAAAGTATAATGTATCCATAGCTTTTTTTAATTCTTTATCATCACATGTGTAAGAAGTTATGCTTATTTCATTTTCTCTATTATAAATATATCCAGTGTAATTTATTGAAGAAAAATTATTACAATGATATAGCATAATTGGCATTAATCCAAAATCTTCATGGTATTTATTAATAGAAAATTTATACATACTCATATATTCTTTTTTTATAGCATACATCCAAGGTGTTTCAATCATTATTTTTGATTCAATAAAATCCTTGAAAATTTCTTTTCCTTTTTTATTCTTGCATTCTAGTGTTTTGTAAGAAGTTTTAGTTTCATTTTTTAATTCATAATAGTTAAATCTTAACATTTCTTCATCTGTAATATTTTTTGATAAAGTTTCTAATAAGTCTAATTCATAGTAATCGTCACTATCTAGAAAAAGTATATAATCTCCTTGTGCATGTTCCATACCTAAATTTCTAGTGTAACTCACTCCATGATTTGTTTCTTCAATTATTTTTATTTTAGAATTAGATTTGTATTTATTTAAAATTAGCTTGCTATTATCAGTTGAACCATCATTTATAACTATCATCTCATAATTATCATAAGTTTGATTTAAAACACTATCTAAGCATCTTTTTAAATACTTTTCAGTATTATATACAGGAATAATTATACTAAATTTCATTTTCTATTACCTTCTTTATTTTTTCTATTCTTTCTTTATTAAGTTTGGCATAGTTTAATTTTTTAATTTTAGGTTCTGTTTTTATTATGCTTAAAATTTCTTTAGACATTAATTCAGGATCTTTTGGTATTATAAATCCTAATTCATTTTTTAGATTAAAATAATCGTCACTTATATCTAAAGTTGAAAATATTGGTTTTCCTAATATATTAGATTCGTTAAAAACTACTGGAAATCCTTCATAATCTGAAGTTAAAATAAAATAATTACTTTTACTTATATATTTATATGGATTAGTTTCAAGTCCAATCATTAGAATATTATTTTCAAGATTATTAGTTTTTATAAATTCTTTTGTTTTTTCATATTCTTCTCCATCTCCAATTATCCATAGTTTAATGTTTTTATTTTTAGATATAAGTATTTTAAAGCATTCTAATAGTCTAGATATTTTTTTAGATTCTTCAACTAGTCTTGCTACAAATGTGAATATAATATCTTGCTTAGAAATTTTTATGTTAATAAGTTCTTTACTTTTGTTAATAATTTCTTCTACATTTACAATATTGTTAATAACTAAAGTTTTATCTTCTAATTCTTTATAATATTTACAAAAATTCTTTTTACTTTCATTTGAAACAAAGATTATTTTTCTAAAATCATTAATAAATCTTGAATCAAAAAAATATCTAAAGTCTTGTTCATTATATAAATTTGTATAATCTGAATGTACATAGATGACATTGTTATTACTGCATATTCTTGATAATTTCACTGAAGAATAAAGGTAAGTTGTATAAGCACAAGAGAAATCATATTTATTTTTGTATTTCAAAGTAAATAATACTCTTTTAGTAAAATTTATACCTTTTCTTAAAATTGTTATTTTTGATTCAGAGATTTTGTGTTCAATTATTTTTACTTTATTAGATAAGTTCCTTTTTAAAGGTCCTTCTTTTTTTTCTAAAACTAATGTTGTGTTGTAAAATTTTGATAATTCATTTAGTAAGTTGACTAATGATGTTTCTATTCCACCTACATTTAAGTCTTTTGCAAAGAATATTATTTTTTTCATGAGTTCTCCTTTTTTATTATTATAGCATTAAGATTTTAGAAAAGCGAGTAATAGTAATTTACACAATCAAATCAATTTTTGTTGTTTTTTTTAAAATTAAGTATATAATTGATAATAGAAAAGAGGTAAGAGGAAATGAAAAAAGCATTAGCTGTTTTATTAGTTTCATCTTTATTACTTACAGGTTGTGGTAAAGAAAATAGTGATGATACTGATAAAGGTGGAAAAAAAGAAGATAGCGGAACATTAAGTTGTGTTAAAAATTCAACTGATGAGAGTGGTTATAAGACTACAGATAATATGGAAGTAACATATAAGGATGGGAAAGTAACTAAAGTTAAATCTATTAGTGAAGCTGAAACTGATCCTAAATTAATTACATTTACATTAAATTTGGGAAATGCTATGGCAGAAAAGTTTAGTGAAATTAATGGGATAACAGTTAAATATTCACAAGAAGGTGATAATAAAATTAAATCTGTTACTGAAATCGATTATGCGGAACTTGATGTGAATAAATTAAGCGAGTTAGCAGATAGTCTAGGTGGAGAATCTTCTTCTTTATATAAAAAAGATATTGCACTAGATGAATTTAAAACAACTAATCTTGAAGGTTATACTTGTGAATAGTATTTAATCTTATTTATAAAAATATACAGAATTAACAAATGTTATTCTGTATATTTTATTATTCAAAAAACTTATCTATAGATATTCCAAGTACTTCGCTTATCTTATATAAGTTATATATGCTTATACCACTCTTAGAGTTTTTACTTTCCAAGCCTCCGATTAGAGATACTGATACTCCAACTTTTTTAGCTAAATCGCTTTGGGTTAGTTCACCCACATTGGCATTATATAATGTCCTATATCTCTTAATATTCCTTCCTATCCTATTATTTATCATCTCTTCATTTATCATGGGCGCCTCCTAGTTTTCAGCACCACTACAAACAGTATCCAAAGTGTCTACTGTATATGGATTATCGCTAGTCCCATTTCCACTTTTCCATTTGACACATGATTTTAATGATAAGACTGGACGAACTACTCCATATATATTAACAATAGACGAAATATGTAAATTTCCATGATTACCAGAACCAAGCACAACAAACATTGATTCACCAGAATAAGGACTTATTGTTCTCCAATAATTATCTCCTGTTACACTGTCACCACCAGCATTATAATAATAATATGAATATATTCTAGTACCATACTTACCACCTGCAAATACGATCTCATCTGCTGTAATTAGTGATACTGGATTTATGAGCTTTCCATTTCCTGAACTTGTACTTGCTGTAAATTTATCCAAATTACTTGCTCCATTTGTTCCTGTATACAAACTTCCTGAAGCATTATTTCCACATTTATATGATGGAGACTTATTTGTCTCTAATCTATATCTTGCCGCAAAATAGAATGTTGTTGACATACTATAGCCTTCATTTGCCCTGTCATTACAATAGATTGCTGTTCTACTTACATATCCATTATAATTTGGTTTTATCTTACTATTATACCATGTATCTATTACTCCTTTTATCGTAGAATCCGTTGTATTTTCTCTATTATTTGCCACACCTCCACTACTTCCATACATATATCCCACATACATTGGATCTTTAGTTCTATTATATGCACTTGTTCCTATATACCCTTCCTCTGTATTCTTATCTGGGCCTACATATAAAAGCCTTACGCTATCGTCTTCATTTATTCTGATGATTCTCCAGTATATTCCTGCGAAGTATACCCAGTTGTCTAATGCATTTCCTGAGAAGTAATATACTATTTCTCCTTCTCCATCATTATTTAAATCTTCTGTCCATTTTCCACTTGCTGTATATAATGTTTTGGTATTCTCACCAGCAAAAACATCACTATTTAAATTAGGTCTCGCTCCTGGTCTTGTTGGATGATCTGCTAAGATTTGGTCTTTTAACAACTTAATATCTTCTTTTGGTACTAATGTACATGTGGTATTTGATTTTATATTGCTTACATTTACTGTTCCATTGGTTATCGTTGCACTTGCATTGTTTGTACATGTTACACTAGACCCAGTTAATGTGTATCCACTGTTTGCTGTTACTTGGAATGAAGTTGAGCCTATCCTTCCTACTGTCTTGTTCGCTGGGGCTGTTATACTTATGTTACTCCCTACTAAGGCTACTTCATATCCTGCCTTGAAGTCTACTGTACATGTCGTTGGTA
>CANSAJ010000012.1 GCA_947644695.1 uncultured Bacillota bacterium
AAAATCCGTTTTATTCCCTACCTTTATTCAAAAGTGTCCGGAACTAAGTTATTATCATGTATGGATCACTTTGTGTCCCTGTTCCTGTTATCTCTATATTGGATTTCAGATAGAAGACTGGGCGAACCGAATACGTAGCATTCAAAGTGGGATTGCTGACATAGCCGTCCGAAATCACAAACCACGCACGGCAAGTGCTGCTAGAATAACCGTAACGCGACATGGTCCATTCGTATGATTTGTTTGGCGCACTACTATCGTTATTTAAGAAATGCATCCAATTATTATTTCGACATGTTGTTCTATTTGCACTATCGTAACAATTTAATCCTGTCTTTGTTACTCCATAGTAATAATCTGCTACATACATTAATCCGATTTTTGCAGTTACTGTTGTATTCCATGCTTGTTCTGTCTGTAATATTGTCGCTGGTGCTTGATTTTGATTCGTAAAATCTCCATATTTCCAGCTGACATCTTCTATTTTATTGCTCCAACCTGATGGCATGTATGTTGTATTTCCTATGAATAGATTACTGTATTTTCCTCCTGATATTCCATTTAATCCTTTATATAAATCACTTTGATTCCATTTGATATCTGATGTATGTGAATTATGCCAGTAGTATGGTGTATCTAGTGCTTCTTTCTTTATTAGCTTAAACATTCTTCCTTTACCTTTATCTTTTGTTACTCCAATTATTCTATACATATATTTATCGGTGTCATTTACACAGGTATCTTTATCATTCGTTCCAAAACAGATATAGTTTGCTGGGTTCTTTCCGTAATATCTCATCTCTAATTCGTCTTGTGCTACTCCTGTTACTGCTCCTCCTCCATCTGTTGTCTCTGCCGGTGGATTGGTTACTATATCGCCTGCTGTTGGTGGCTTTATATCAAAATATAAATAACAATATGTTGTACTTCCTGTACTTACTAATACTTTATTATCTACTACTGATAAGACATTTTCTATCGTATTTCCATCATTATCTATACATCCTGATTTCTCAGTATTTAATTTATAACCTTCAGTTGGAAACTTATCTTCTGTACTTTCTGTATATCCACCATTTCCATCATCTATCATTACTGCATAAGTATTTTTCTTCTCTTTTTCTATTTCTTTTAATTTTACTTCTGGTAATTTTACTGGTTTATTACTAAATGATTTATAAGCTAAATGTATTACACATACTTCAAATAATACTAAGCTTATTATTAAATACTTCTTTATCTTATTTAGATTCATATTATCTACCTCTTATTCTTAATATAACCAATATCTTCTTATTTATACTTATGTTTCTTATACCGATATCTTATATATAATTTTAATGGTTATTTAACCATTAGTCAAGTATCTTATACAACAAAAAAGAAGTATAAAACTTCCCAATCAATATTAAAATTCATCTTCAAGCAAAAAATCAATTAAATTTATATGAATTATACTATTTTGAGATAAATCAACTTTATCAAGAGATATAACATACTTTAAATTATTATCTAAAATACTTTTTAATGTTCCAAACTCTCTTTCAATAGTTGTAACATTTCCTTCCAACTCATAAGTAACTTGTATATATTTTGTACTACCATCTTTTCTAGCCAAAAAATCTACTTTCTCCATTTTTAGTTTTTCCAATATATACTTCATAATCTCGATTAATAAGTTCATTATACACAATATTTTCTAAAACAACATATTTTTTAAATTCAGGATTATTATTTTTTATTTGAGCAATTCCCAAATCAATAGCATAATATTTATTTAAAATTTTTAACACCCTTTTACCAGAAACACCATATCTATAAACTTTTTTTAATATCAATGCTTTACATAAAGCATTGATATAATTATAAAGTGTTTCATTAGATATTTTTTTATTCTCTTTTATTAAATAATTAAAAAAACTCTAAAACTAGAGTTAATATCAATTCAATTCTAACATTTTCTTTTGGATTTTCGGAATTAATATATTTATTATAGGAATAATATAAATTTTATAATTTACCAACTTTTTTATCAATTTGATATCTTACTTTAAGCCATAAAATTTGACCAACTTTTAAATCTGAATTCATAATTTTAGTGCTTCGATTAACCCTTTATATCTCTTTTTATATTCTTCAATATTCATTACTGGCGCATTATATGTCTTATCACGCAATTTAATCCATTCAAAGTTATCTCAATCAATTCTTCATAAAAAGCATTTTCTAACGACATATATATTTTTATAAAAAAAGTTATATAATTTTTGACTATCTTTTTATAAGCTCTTAAATGTCATTATATCTTTTATTTATAAGTATTTATGGTATTTTTATTTTTGGAGGTATTCACATATATTTTTATAATTTCTTATATTTTTGCTTTCAAAAGTAGTAAATTGGTAGTAAAATCTAGAAAATTTTTAAAGTATTCTTATAAAATATTAAAAAAACTATGTAATGTAATAGTATCGAAGTATAGTCTTATAGGCGAGACTAGTGGCTACGCCACTAAAGTCTTCGCCATAATAAGGTATAGTATTACCCTTATTATGTAGCATGAAGCATGTAGCAATATTGTTTAAATAATATGTTACTTTCGCAATTTACTTAATTCAATTACAATCTTTTCTATATTATTGGATAGTTGCTCTAAAGAATCGTATTCTATAATTTGATTTGAAACACATTTTAAAGAAGAGTTTGGAATAGTACCTTTCTTATAAAAACAATAAATAGGAATATTATCATCACTTGCCCAACCAAGTTCAATTCCTAAACCTGTAGCACGATAAGATACTTCAGCAATAAATAAATCTAAATTAGTATAAAAATCTCTTGTGTGCTTCTTATTTTCACCATTTTTATGTGGAAAAATTAATGTTTCAATTTGTAATCGTTTATTTTGTTCAATGGGTTTATAGTATTCGTTCTCATAATCAAAAGCTTTGGAATGCCCAAAATATATTTTCATCAAAATCACTCCCTTATAAAAAATTATATCATATTTTTTAAATTTTATCTTATATTTAAAAGTAGTAAATTAGTAGTAAAATGAATTAAAAATTTTACTTATCACCTTAGAAATAAAGGATTTTTAACAACAATCAATATTTTTGTGTTAAAATATACAAATATTACATTACTTATGGGGGGAAAGATGAAACTTTTAGAATTATTTAAAAGAATATTTAAAAAAGATGCTTTTTATAGTGAAGAAAGACAAAATTTAGCATGTTTAAATGATATTATTCCTATACCTAAAAGAGAAGAATATTCATGTGATCACTCTAAACTTGAATTAATAGATACGTACAAAAGTGAATACTTAAGAATATTAAAACATAACAAAACTTTTACAACTCTAGACTTAACACCAGAATATCTTTGCGATTCTAAAAATTTTTATATAGACTTACTAACAAATCTATGTACAGAAGATACTAAAGAAATATCTTTCGATTTAATTAAAGAATTAGGAAATCCAAATATAGATCACTTAGACAAAATTCTCAAATGTATTAAATTGATGATATATCAAAAAGAAATTGCCTCATTAGAAGAACAAACCCTCGAGCGTTTAATAGCATTAAATGAAATAGTTTCTAATTTATTAAATGGTAGACTATTTACAAAAATAATATCAAAAAAAATTATAAATACTTTACTTTCTGAAATGAATAATCTACAAAGTACCTTAATTGTATTTATGAATCATAAAAGAGTTATACAACTTGAAATAGATAGCTATATAAAAGAAGCAGAAACACTATTTAATTATGAAAATATTAATAAAGATGAAAAAGACATATTAGAAAGTAAATTAGAAGAATTAAAGAATATATTAAAATCAATTGATATAGAAGAGCTAAATAGATTAGAAAGTATGAATCTTAGTCCAAAACTATTCATAGCATCGATTGAAATAAAATTAGAAATTTATGTATCTACACATAAAGAAACTATTAATTCACTTAGAAAAGAAGTGGAAAATTTAAGTGAAAAAGTAAATAATAATAGTAATTTTAATTTAAAAGAATGCGTAGAAAAAATAAAAGATTTAGAAATTTTCTATAAAGTATTTAGTATATATGGTAGAAATCTAGTTACAAATGATGATTTAAAAAAACTATATGAAGTTAAATTTAAACTGCTCACTTATAATATATTAGATATAAAAGAATGGAATATTCTAGATACCTTAACTTTTACAGAATTTGAATGTTATCAAGAAATAATTTTTAAAATAATTGAAAATATTTTAAAAGGAAATAATACCTTTGTAAATAATTATATACAAGTATTAACCACATATACTGATATAAAAACTCCACAGATTCTAGAATGTATAACAAAACCCTTTAAAGATGAAAACAATGATTTTTCAGCATACAAAATATTAACTGATAAAAAGACATTATCATTTTTATTAGCTATAGATTCAGATAAAGAATACGGTCTAAGAGATTTTTTTAACAAAACAATTTGTGAGAAAAAAGATTACCCATACTTATACCTAGATTTTTATTATGAATGCTTTTCATGGGAAGAATTTTTACCACTAAGTACAATTTATAGAATTATAAAATGTAATCTATTAACAGATACTTATAAGGGACCTGATATAAATCCGCTTTTCGATGTATATCTTTTATATGAAGAAGTAGAAAATAATACATACGATCGCTACAACTATAGACTACCTATTGGCTTAACAGATATAGATTTTATTGGTTCTGCTAAAAAATATATAAATATTATAACTGTAATAAATTACATACGAGATAAGGCAAATAACAAAACTCTTATATTGCCAGATTCATTAAAATTATTAGCGGGAAATATCTTCGAAGGAGCAAAAATTACTGAAGTTATTATGAATAATTTATATCAAGTAAGAGGGGGTGCTTTATATTTATCATCATTAAGAAAAATTACTTTTTCAAGTTCTTTAATTGTTTCATCAAAATCCCTATATCCATATAATTTAAAAACTATAACTATAAAAAGTGAAACAGAAAGCAACACAGTTAAAGAAATAGCAGAATTACTTTCTTATTGTTATGAAGTAATGCCAACAACACTAACTAGGGAGTGCTATAATAAAAATAAGCGTCAAATATATAGATTATACAAAATAATTCCATCATTTGATGAAGTAATCATTGAAGCTGAATCTAATGAAATAACCATTTTTTACAAAAAAGATTTTATTTTTACTTTTGAAATGCCAGAAAGTGGATTTACTTTGGTTGAATTATTTGAAGGTAAAATTAATTTTGATGAAAAAGATATATTAGAAAGTAAATTAGAAGAAAAACTAACATCAATACTTAAATCTCAAAAAGGTAAAACCCTTTCTTTAAAATAACTATTTTATGCTATAATGAATATATAAGGAGGACTAAAAAATGTCTAAAATAAAATGTCCAAAATGTGGAAACGATACAGAAAGTGGAAAATTCTGTGAATCATGTGGTGGTTCTTTAATTGACAACCTAAAAGAGAAAGGAAAAGTAATAATTCATGGTTACGAAGAAGCATATGCTGTAAATCCTGACATTCAAGTTTATGATGGAGATAATTTAATTACAAAACTAGCTAAGGGTGAAACATATGAATACTTTTTAGATAAAGATACAACACTAACATTTAAATGCTCAATAAGAAAAGCAAAACAAGAAGTAAAAAAGAATGCTATAACAGAAATAAGATTAATGTTTGACAGATTCAGTGGGAAATTAAAAACTATTGTAAACGAGCAAATAATTAGCGATGATGAAGAAACAAAAAAGAATAATATACAAAACCAAGAAAAATATGAAGAAAACGTAAATAAAGGAAAAAATAAAAGTTTAGTTTGGTTAGTAATCGGAATAGTATTATTTGTAATTGCAATATTATTCTTATAAATCATTTGCTTTAATCTACAAAATATGATAAAATTTGACATAGTAAAGGTAGTAAGGAATTACTATCTTTTTCATTTACAAGATAGTACAAAAGAAAGGTACTTATGAAAGAATTTAAAATATTAGATAAAATTAAATGGTTACTTGACTATGCAGAAAGCTATATGTTTTCCTCATTTCCAAAAATTCACCTAGCACTTAAAATAAAACTTGAAGAAAATATGTATGCACTTATTGAAAACTGTATACGAGCTAACTTAAATAAAGGAAATATAAGAAACAAATATCAAAAAGAAATATTAACTAACATATCTTTAATAGATTACTATGCTGGCTCTATATTAGATAAAGGAATAATAAAGAAAAAACGCTTCAACGCATTTATAACTTGTTTAAATGAAATAAGAAAAATGACTTATGGATGGATAAATAATGAAGAGAAAGAGTAATTTATATAAAAATATACTTAGTATGAAACATGCTAAACTAATGTATAAAACAATAAAACAAAATTGCAAAAATAAAAAAGAAGTATACCGCTTTTCATTAAATTTAAATCAAAACTTATTAGAAATTTTAGATAAACTTTATAGACAAGAATATAAATTCGATAAATATAGAATATTCATAATTAAAGAACCGAAATATAGATTGATTATGAGTGAAAAAATAGAAGATAAAATAGTAAATCATTTAGTTGCAAAATATATATTACTCCCAGCATTAGATAAATCATTAATAGACGCTAACGTTGCTACTAGATACAAAAAAGGAAGTGGACATGCATTTAAATTAACTTTAAAATACATAAATAGATTATTAAGAGATAAAAAAGAAATATTTGTTTTAAAAATAGATATAAGTAAATATTTTTACAATATTGATCATGAAGAATGCATGAGAATGGTAACTAAGAAAATTAAAGATAAAGATGCTCTTAAAATAATAAAACAGATAATTGAAACAACTAACCATGCTTATATAAATAATGAAGTAAAACGTTTAGTAAGTAAAGAAATAAGAAGAGTAAAAGGTTTAAATATAACCGATAAAGAAAAAGCAATAAAAATTGAACAATTAAATACATTGCCATTATATTACAATGGTAAAGGCTTACCTATAGGAAACATGACAAGCCAAATTTTAGCCGTCTATTATATGAACGAATTAGATCATTATATAAAAGAACAATTAAAATTCAGAAATTATATAAGATACATGGATGATTTAATAATAATGGACACAGATAAAGAAAGATTAAAAGAAGGATATAAAATAATTAAAGAAAAAATAGAAGAAATAAAACTTCAAACTAATAACAAAAGTAATATTTATAGACTTAGCACAGGCGTTACATTCTTAGGTTATACATTTAAAACAAAGAAAAATAAAATAATAATAAGATATAATACACAAACATCCAGAAGAATATCTAGACGTCTTAAAAATCTAAAAAAACATGATTACGAAAAATATTTATTAAGTAAGGCTAGCTATAAAGGATATTTAGAAAAATGTAATACTCAGTTAAGTAAAAAAATGATGGAATTATAAAGGAGACCAACTATGAACAAAGAAAGTTTATATAATCTAGTTAAGATGAATAACAAGGAAAAAGTAGTATTAGTTAAATATGGAAATTTTTATAAAGCCTATGAAAATGATGCAATTTTACTATGGGGACTATTTGGCTACCGTGTAATCGACGGAAAAATATCTTTTCCTCTTTCAGTTTTCGGAACTGTTGTAAGTAAACTAACTAGATTAGGAATGAATGTAGTAGTAGTTAAAAATGAAAATGATATAAATAATTATAGATCTAATTCTAATGATAATACATATGAAAATTATAGATTAGATGCTTTAAATAAATATGAAACTGATGGAAAAGTAAATGAAATTAAATTAATAGTAGAAGATAAAATAAAAACCAGCTATGTTAATTATGATAAACTTTTAGAATTTCTAAATACACTATAATTCAGATTGTAACAAAATTAAGAACAATTTCTTTGATAAAAGAACTTTCTTATAGTATAATAACCTTGGTGATATTTATGAACTTCAATTATTTCGACTACATAGAAAACGAAGAAAACTCTTTTGGAGCAAAAGAAAATGAATTCATAACTTTTTTAGGAGACAAAAATAATATAATACTGGATAACTTAATGTTTAAAAAAGAAAATGAATTTATTACTATTAATTCTTCAAAAATTACAAATAAAACAAAAGATAAATTAAGAAAACTAATCGGGTTTTCTAGTTTTAGTATGCTAGAAATTTTTCTAGGTGAAACAGTAAGAGATGAACTTGCTTATGGACTTGAAAGTTTAGCAACAAAAAAAGAAGAAATGATTGAAAGAATTGATGAAGTAGGAAAACTTTTTAGATTGACTGCATTAATGGAAGAAAGCCCAAAAAGTATAAGCGTATCAGCTAAAGTAAAATTAAATATTGCCCGCGCATTTATCACTAAACCTAAAATATTAGTTCTTGACAATGTTTTATCATCTTTAGATGAAAAAGACTTTAAATTAGTAGTACAAAACTTAAAAACCTATGTAGATCAAGGTGGAATAATTCTAAATTTTACAACTGAAATAGAAGAAACATTATTAGGAAGTAAAGTGATAATAACTAATGAAGATAAAATAATCTTAAGCGGTTATACTTTAAGTGTACTAAACGAAGAAAAACTTATGAAAAGACTAGGATATAGTTTGCCTTTTATAATACTATTAAATAAATACTTGAAAGATTACAATCTTATAGATTACTATATTTTGTCTTATGAAAGGTTGGTTGATGAAATATGGAAGTAATATTCAATAATGTAACATACAGAGAAAATATTGGAACTCCATTAAAAAAGACATATTTAGATAATGTTTCTTTTAGTATATTACCAAATACAATATATTCTTTTATAGGTGATTCTGAAAGTGGAAAAACAAAAATAGGAGAATTAATAAATGCTGTTATATCTCCAACTTATGGAAGTGTAAAAGTTTTTAAATTTATAAATGATGGAAAAAGAATAAGAAATGTAAATAAGTTAAGGATGAATATAGGATTTGTAACAATGAACCCATCTGAAATGCTTTTTAATAAAACAGTAAGAAAAGAATTAGAATTCGGGTTAACTTATTTTAAATATAAACTTAATAAAAAAAGCGTTAGATGTATAGATGCACTAAAACTTGTAGGACTTGGAGAAGAATACTTAAATAAAAAAATAAGTGATCTAACATTAACTGAACAAAAAAAAGTATCAATAGCTTCAATTTTAATATTTAACCCTAAAATTATAATATTAGATGAACCTACAATTGGACTTGGTACAAGAGAAAAAGAACATTTAAAAAAACTTATAAAAATTCTTAAAACTAAATATAAGAAAACAATAATTTTATTAACCAAAGATACAGATTTTGCTTATCAAATCACAGAAAAAGTTCACCTGTTATATAAAGGTAGCATAGTTGCATCTGGAGACAAAGATATATTAACTAATGAAAAGCTAATGGAAGGTTATGGACTAAAACTTCCAGAAATAATTAAGTTTATAAAAATAGCAAATGACAAAGGAATAAAACTTTCTCTAACAGATAATATATTAGATTTAATTAAGGAGGTATATAGAAATGCAAAGTAACAAATATTTTGGCTCATTCTATCCAGTAACAAGTAGCATTCACAGAATAAATCCTGTCATTAAACTAATATGCTTATTTTTATTTTTAGTACCAATGATTGGGAGCATGTCATTAAAACTACACATAGTAATACTATTTTTACTTTTAATGATGATGTACTCTAGTAAAGTACCTTTAAAATTCTACTTTAATATGCTCTATGGACTAAGATATATTTATATAATATTGCTATTTGCATTAGCAAGTAAAGGTTTAACTTTAGAAGAAACTATTGTAATTCTAATAAAAATATCTTCATTTATAGAATATCTAAGTCTAATATTCTATACAACAAGCCCAAGTGAATTAAAATATGGCGTAGAAAAAGTTTTAAAACCATTTAATTTGTTAAACTTTAATCTTGGAAGACCATCTAACTTAATTGTATCAATAATTCATTTCTTCCCTTTATTATTTACAACAGAACAAGAAGTCTTAAAAAGTGCCTCAGCAAGAGGACTTGACTACTATCATGGAGATATAATATCTAAAACAATTGTAGTACTAAGCTCTTTTAAAAATACTTTAAGATTAACTATAAAAAAAATGAAAACTGCAAAATTTGCAAGTGAATTAAGAATGTATAACGTAACAAAATTTAGAACCAATTTAAGAACTAACAAAATCGGTTTTTTAGCATTAATGTTATTAGGCATTCACATAATATTTGTAGTTTATTATGTAAAAGAAGTAGGAATACTATGAGATATTTAGTTAACATATGCTATGACGGTTCTTTATTCTATGGTTTTGAATCCCAACCTAATAAAAGAACAATCTCTAGTACTATTGAAAATGAATTGCAAAAAATTCTAAATGAAAAAATTAAAATAGTAGGCTGTTCTAGAACAGACAAAGGAGTACATGCAAATAATTACTTTTTTCATTTTGACACAACTAAAGATATAGAGATAGAAAAATTACAAAGAAGTCTGAATAAACTTCTACCTAAAGATATATATGTAAAAAATATTAAAGAAGTAGATGAGTATTTTCACGCAAGATATAGTGTAGTAAACAAAGAATATAAATATATAATAAACACAGGTATTTACAATCCAACTAAAAGAAATATAGAACTCCAATACGGAAAACCAATTGACTTACAGCTTATGAAGGAAGCTAGTAATTATCTTCTAGGAACACATGATTTTAAAAGCTTTACTTCAGACAACGAAAAAGATAATTATGTAAGAACTATTAATTATATTAATATTAAACAAAATGAGAATATTATAGAAATTTATATAAATGGTGATGGATTCTTAAAATATATGATAAGAAATATAGTAGGACTTTTTTTAGAAATAAATGAAGGAAAGAAAAAAATAAATGATATACCTGATATAATTAACAGTAAAGATAGACGTAAATTAGGAGTGAAGGCTCCGTCAAATGGTTTATATTTAAACATAATCAACTACTAAATCATTTTTGTTTATTAATTTTTAACAAAATCATGATATAATAAAGAAGGTGATATTTGTGAAAGAAATAATAAAAAAGAAAGAGATTAAAGGTATATTTGCTTCAATTCTTTTAATAGTATTAGGTATATTTTTAATAATGAAGCCTGATGAAATATTAAAAACACTTATACAAGTAATGGGAATAATATTATTACTAATGGGAGCATTTGATTTTATGAGTTACTTCAAAATGAGTGATGAAGAAAAGCTATTTAATTATGGATTATTTAAAGGAATAATGGAATTATGTATAGGAATCCTATTTATATTTAGATTTGAAGTTTTAACAAGTATTTTCCCAATTGTAATAGGTTTAGTAGTAATATTTATAAACATATTTAAATTACAACTTTCAATAAACTTAAAACAAATAGAAGCGCCTAGCTGGTTTATAGGAGTTATGATATCTACAATATCTATAATACTAGGAATAGTTATAATACTAAATCCATTTGAAACAGTTAAACTATTAGTAATTACATCTGGAGTAATAATAGTTGTATCAGAAATATCTAATATTATTTACAGCATAATGATACTTACACAATTAAAAAAAATAACTAAAGTAGTACAAGAAATAATTAGTGAAGAATAAGTTGAAAAAATCAGCTTATTTTTCTTTACAGAAAAATGTAAATAATTTTACAAAACCTAGAAATTATACAAAAATATAAGATATAATCAAAACATATTAGTACAACAGTACTTTAAATGTAGGTGAATTATGGATATTATATTTAGAAAAGCTACAAAGAGAGATGTGAAAGGAATAGTAGAACTTTGTAATGACTGTTTTGGAGACAGAACAAATTTAGAAACTGCACAAGAAATATTTAATAAAACAAAAGATGATCCAAATGTTATATATTTAATAGGAGAACATAATGGAAAAATAATTACACATACAAGAATTAATATTATAGAAACAATATTTAGAAATATGGAGACATATGCTATTGTTAATCATGTGTGCGTAAGAGGTGATTATAGACGTCATAAAATTGCAACAAAGATGTTAGATGAAATAGTGAAAATATGTAAAGAAAGAAACTGTATATCAATAAAATTATGGTCAAATAATTTTAGAAAAGCGGCTCATGCTTGTTATAAAAATTATGGTTTCATAGCAAATGATGCAGTATTCTTTACTTTAGATATATAAAAGGTGGTAAAAATGAAAGTAGAAAAGATTTATATAGGTGGATGGTTTCAAAGAACAACTTTGCAGTTAAGTGAAATTTATGATTTTTTAAGATATGCTTCATCAGAATTAAAATTAGATAAAAAGAAGTTAGTTAAATTACACAATAATCTTGGCGTTAAAACCGTACAATTCGATATAGAAGGACTAGAATATTTAAAAATTACTACTGAAGATAATATAGATATTAAAATTTTTGAAGATGGACTAATAGTTCTTAGCTATAAAGTTAATAAAGAGTTTTCTCTATTTACAGATATAGACAATGTGGCAAAATATTATGAAACAAAATTATCGCCATCACTTAATTATTTATTTAGCCTAGGCGCACCTGTTCCAAAAGAACTTGCAAACATAGAAACAGTTTTCCCATACTTTATCGTGCTAAATAATGCCACAAAAAAGAATATAGAAGAACTATTAGAAAAAACTGAAAAAGAAAAATATTTTGAATTTAAAAATAAAGATTATGACGTTATAAGAGGAGATAAATATTATTTTATTAATAATAAAAACAAAACTGACTCACAAGTTGAAAGATATATAGAAGAACAAATATTCATAAGAGAATTTAAAGCGCAACTACATAGATATTTAAATCTTCATAGAATAATTTGGGAAAGAATAGATGCAGTTAAAGAAAATGCAAACGTTTCTGGAAAAGACATCATTAAACAAACTAGTAAGATTGATGGATATAATAAAACAATAAATTTAATTGATGGACGTATTAATCAAATGAGTACATATTTAAAAACAAGAGAAAGAATAGCTAAAAGTGATGAACATCTTAAAGAATCTCTTGAAATGATAGGATACAGATATGAAACACTAGGAAATACATTATCATATATACAATATCTTTGGGATATGACACAAAACTATGTAAAACAAGCACAATCTTTATTCAAAGATTTACAATCAGAAGTAACTGATAAATCAATAAATAATTTAACTATTGTAACTTCTATGGGAGTAGGTGCATCTCTTTTAGGATTATTTACTGAAAGCGTGCCAACATTTTCAATATTTGGAGTATTATATTTCTTTGTATTAGCACTTATTGGATGGACAGTAAACATTATAATGAAAACGATCTCTAAAAATAGAAAATATACAATTACAGATATAGAATATGATAAAGATATAAAATAAAAAGGTGAATTTATGGAAAATGAAGTAATGAATCTTATGGATAATATTAATTATGGTGTTCCAAATGAAAATAATGAAAATTTATTAGAATTGATTGATGAAGAAGAAGTATTTAATAAATATTATTATCTTCAAAGTCCAGAAGAACTAAAAAAAAGTAAACTAGGAACATGTTTCGATCAAACTGAATTAGAAAGAAAATACTTTGAAGAAAGAAAAATTCCAGCTAAAACATACTTCATATGTTCTTATGATTACTCTAATTCTAGTTTTCCATCACATACATTTCTAACATTTACAAAAAATGATAAACACTATTGGTTCGAGCACTCTTGGGTAGAAGAAAAAGGAATACATGAATATAATAGTGAAAAAGAATTGTTAACGAGTGTTAAAGAAAAATTTATTACTTCTCATCAAAATGAAATAAGTCCTGAAACGTATACTCATATTTATCTTTATGATAAACCTAAATCTCATATTAGCTGTAAAGAATTCTATGAGTACGTAACAACAGGACAACTAATTAAACTTAATAAACCTTTATATTTTTATCATCTAGTTTCTAAAGAATCAAATTTGACTAATGGTTTATTAAGTTTAGAATACATGTATAAAAATAATATGGATAATCTATTTGATAAAAATGCTGAAAAATATAAAAGTAGAATAGTTAACTCTTGGAATATAGAAGAGTATGTGGGAAGAAAAGAAGAATCTTTAACAAGAGAAGAAATAATAGATGCTCTTAAAAAATTTCGTGGACCTGAAGGAGCAAACTATATATATTTTTTTAGATATCCACCTTATAAAGAACTAGGACCTAATATGAAAAAAATATTAGAAAATAAAGATATTTATAAGATAAATATAAACGATGAAGAAGTAGAAAGCCATATAAATGAAATATTTTATGGATACAATATGAGTCATTCTGATAATCAAAAATTAGATAAAAAATACTATGAAAATATAACAAAAACAGAATACTTTTCAAAATATGATGATTCTTTAAAAATGAACTTTAGCACACTAAACCATATTTCTATTGCTTTTAAAAATTATTGCTGTCCATTAGAATTACTTGAAAAAGTAGAAATTACTGATCAACAATGAATATATTTTTCTAAAAAAACATAAAAATAGATAAATGCACATATATAATTAGAGGTAAACTTAAAAGATCCCAAAATTACTAGATCAATTTAAGTCAAAATACTTGAGAAATATTTAAAATTATGGTATCCTTTGAGTTAGAAGTGGGAGGTGTTGTATATGGCTAAATTTTGTCCTAATTGTGGAGCAGAACTACAAGATGAACAAGATATCTGTGTGAAATGTGGTAAAATGGTAAAGAAAAATAATAACCAAGCATCAAACAATAAAAACACATTAGCTACTACTGGTTTTGTAATCGCTATTGTATCACTATTTATTAACTATGCTGGTGTAGTTGGTCTAGTAGCAACTATTATTTCAGCTATAGGTTTAACAAAATCAAAGAATTATAATGGAGCTGGTAAAGGATTAGCAATCGCTGGATTAATTATCGGTATTGTAAGTATAATTTATGGTATTTATAGCATAACAGTATTAGTAGATGCACTTAACGAATTATCAATTATTACATTATAATAAAAGAAACTGCTTAAATATAGCAGTTTTTTCTTCTTTAAAATTTGACTAGCATCACGTAATCTAATATAATATGAAATTGCAAGGAGGACTACAAATGTTATTATTTATAATAGAAAGTTTTGGACTATCTATTTATGGAACTTATGAACTTGTTAAAGAAGTACTTTTTGACTTTGCAGATGAGGGATATATTTATGTTAAAAAAGATAGATCACTTTTAGAAAGAATACTAACTACATCTATATTTCTTATTCCAGGAATAAATATGGCTTATATTATATATGTAGCTAGAGAATATCGCAAAAATCCAATAAAAATTTTAAATGATTTTAAAGAAAAAGGTCTTTTAACAAAGATGTCTAAGAAAGATAATGTTTTATATCAACATGATAGATCTTTTGCGACTATATTAAATCTAATAAACAAATACTCAAACTCTGAAGCATCAGATGAACCATTAGAAGAAATAGTTGAAGAAAGTCAAAAAATAGAATTTGAAACAGATGAAAGTAAACTAACGCCAAGACAAAAAAGGCTTCAAGAACTTTATATTATCAAATACAATTTAGCTAGAAGTGGAATTTCACACCCTTTTATAAATGAAGAAATAGAACAACTTAAAGAAGAAGAAGCAAAATCAAAAAAACTTGAAATATAAGGAATATTAGCAAGGAAATCATTTCCTTGTTTTTCTAATTAATAAATGATAAAATATACTTATAAATTGCCCTGTAGCCAAGCGGTAAGGCAGTAGGCTCTGACCCTATCATCACTGGTTCGAATCCAGTCAGGGCAACCAATAATAAAAAATTAAAAATAAATAAGAGGTACTAATAATGCTAGAAAAGTATGGAATATTTAAAGATGAAAATAATATTTTTAAAACAATTTTTAAAAATGATAAAGGATACATAGATATAACACACTGGATAGAAAGAAATTCTATAAGTATTATAGTTCCATATATTTATGATTTAGAAATAAAAAATACGATTTCAATTGATGATTTGCTTTTTCTTATAAAAGAAAGTTTAAAAGATTATAAAATTAAAGAAACACTAAAAATATATATTAAAGACTTTAATAATGAAATTACTAAAGAATTTATAAATGAGCTAGAAACTAAAGCAAAATTAACTTTGGAATACTCTAATATAGAAATTATTACTGAAAACATACCTTTAAATAGTGAACTTAATAGTGAATTTATAGATAATCTTCTACATACAAAAAATCACAATATAGAAGAAGATAATAAATTTACTGAATGGAAAAATAAATATAAAATTATAAACAAACAAAGAAAAGATTATCTATCTTGGGATGAATACTTTATGGCAATAGCAAAATTATCAGCATTGAGAAGTAAAGATCCTAATACTCAAGTGGGAGCTTGTATAGTAAGCAAAGATAATAGAATTATATCAGTGGGATATAACGGAGCACCTACAGGATATAGTGATTCTAGATTTCCATGGGATAGAGAAGGCAGTAATTTAGAAACTAAATACTTCTTTGTAATTCATGCAGAAAGAAATGCAATACTAAATTATAAAGGAAGTAGCCGTGACTTTATTGACTCAAAAATATATGTAGATTTATTTCCATGTAACGAATGCGCTAAAGAGATAATACAAGCAGGAATTAAAGAAGTAATATATTTATCTGATAAATATAAAGATACTGAAAGTACTATTGCAAGTAAAGTTCTATTAGATGAATGTGGAGTTAAATACAGACAACTTAATGTAGAATCAGCAGATAAAATAACAATAGACCTACTTAATTATAACTAATTAAAAATTTATAACCTGGAAGTAATATGTTAAATAATTGTATAAATTTACAATCATTTAACTTTTTTATTTTGTAATTTACATAAAAAAATGCTGCAAAAAAAGTTACAAAAAAATTGATATTTTTAAGAAATGTGCTATAATATAGAACCAATGGAAGTGGGGAAATGGCAAAGGAGATATTATTATTTGAACATAATGAAAAAGCTTATAAGGCTTTGATTTCTTCTCTTGAGAAAAAAACATTAGCATTTATAGAACATGCCACTGGTACTGGTAAATCTTTTATAATACTAAAATATTTATATAACTTGATGAGAGATAAAAGAATTTTGTTTATTACTAGCCATTATGAAATGTTAGAACAGCTATTTCATGAACAAATGCAGGCATTAGGATTATCAAAAAAAGATTTTACTAAATTTGATTCTATTATTTATCCAAATATCTTGGATTTAAATATGAAAGAAGTAATAGAAAACTATGATTGTCTAGTTTGGGACGAAGCTCATCACTGTGGCGCCCCAAAATGGAGTGTTAAAGTTAATGAAGCTAAAGAACTAGTCAAGAAAACTGCTGGTAAAGTTATGATAGGTGCAACAGCAACAAGATTTAGATATCTTGATAACTATATGGATGTAGCAGATAGATTTTTTGATGGTAATATAGCTAGTGTTCTCCCTGTAACAAGGGCAATATTAAAAAATTTACTTCCAGCGCCGACAATTATTATAACTGTACAAGCATGTCTAGAACAGATAGATAGATTACAAAAAAAGTTAAAAAAACTTCCACAAGTACCCATTATTAAAGTTTATCAAGATTATGTTGCGTCACTAAAGCAACAGTTAAATAATGAATTTTATGTAGGAAATATTTTAAAAAAATACGGAGTTCAAAAAGGTGAAAAATATATTGTTTTTTGTAGTAATATAAAAGATATTAAACTAAAGATGAAAGAAGCTTCTTCCTGGTTTAAAGATATTGGGCCAGTAAAAATGTTCCAAGCACATAGTAATCAAACAAGAGATATTAATATAGAACAAATTTCTAGTTTTTCTCAAAAAAGAGAAGAAATAAGTTTAATGTTTGCAGTTGATATTTTTAACGAAGGATTTCATATAAATGAAGTAAATGGAATTTTCATATTTAGAAAGACAAAATCTCCAAATATTTATTGGCAACAACTAGGACGAGCACTTTCATTTTCAGCTCGTAAAAAAGAAATTAAAATTTATGATTTTGCTAATAATACAGGTAATAATAAAATAATTTATGAATTATACAAAGGAATGATAGAAGAAGCTAAAAAGTTGATAGAAGAAGATCCAGAAAATAAAGCTTTATATAAGAGTATTTTAAGTCGCTTTCAAATTATTGATCAAACAACTACAATAATGGAAAAATTACAGGCTATTGAAGAAAAAATAAATCAAAAATTTATTGTTAAAAATAGAATCGATTTAGCTATAGATAAATTAGAACAATATCGTGCTTTTTATCCTACTATTGACTTTAATAAAGAGTTACTATGCAATAAATTAGGCTTTGAATTTGTAAAAGCATATAATTACTTATGTGAGGTTGAAGATTACTTGACATATGAACAAATTGAAAGATTACAAAAACTTAACATATCTTTTACCGCTAAAATAAATTTAGCTCATAATAAACGTAAAGAACTATTAGGAGAAAGCAAAACATTTAAAGAATTAGAAGATAAAAACATAGAAGAATTTATCACTTCTTATGTAAACTTTTGTATTAAAAATAATAGAAGACCTACTATTGACGATGACAGAGAACTTTATTTATCATATCGTACTTATTTAAGAGATTTAAATAAAAATAAATTAAATAGATTCCTGTCTCAAATTCCATTTAGATTAACTTTAGAAGAAACAATCATCATGGGCAATTATCCATCTAAAAATGATATAGATGCTTATATAAAGAAAATTAAAAATAAAATGGACATAAACATACCTTTAGATGAAATTGAAATTAAAGTATTAAGAAAATTAAGTCACGTTATTCCACAGCAAGATACTCAATTATTAGAATATTTAAAAAGATGTTCTGAAATCAATTACAAAATAGGAGAAGCTATTATTACGATAAAAAAATATCAAAATAGTGAAAATATTTTAGATACAAAAAGATACAAAAAAGCATTAAGAACTATCGAAATATACGCTTTACGAATTACAAATGAACAATTTGCTTTACTATTAGAATTAGGTATTAAGCTTCCAACCAAAATTAATATGACTATGGATAAACGACTTAAAGAATTAAACGGATTCTCTTCCTTTTATGAAAAAGCACAACATGAAAACAATAGTACTTTAAATAAATATTCTCTTTTCTTACAAAAGTATAGACGTAGACCAAATTTATCTGATGAAAAAGAAGCCAAATTAGAGCGAGAATATGAAATTCAATTATATAAAACAACTACTAAAAAGGTTAGAGAAATAGCTAATATTTTATTAGAACACAATTTGCCTTTAACTTTTGAAGAAGCACTATTAAGTGGAAACATTCTAGACTTAAATGACGTAGAAAATTATATTAGAGATATTCGTGCTAAGTTAATGAATGGTCAAAAAATAACAAAAAAAGAATTAAGACTACTTAGAGTCATCGAAAAAGAACACTATCCTTTAAAAATAGATATCAGTAGCTTTATTAAAATGATTATTAATATAAATTTAATAGACAAATTATTAATAAATTATGAGTCTGAAAATATAAATAAAAATCGAAAACAAATTATTCTTAGAAATATATTTAAAAAAAGTGTATTTCTTACCAAATATCATATAAAGACTATGAAATCACTAGGCATTTTAATACCTGCTGAAATTATAGATAACATAAATAAATTTCCAGATTACATTAACTATTTTGAACAGGAAATTAAAGAACAAGAATCCTTTTGGAATGAATTTATAGAATATTTAAAAACTTATAAAAGATATCCTAAAAAAGATAGTTCACTTGGAAAAAGATATTATCACTTTTTAAGTTATGCTTCTAATGATTCTGTAAAAAGACGTTTAAAACTACTAAGTTCTTTAGAGATTCCTTTAGGCTTAGAAGAAAGAATTCTTTTAGGAGAATGCACCAAAGATGAAGCTGTTTCTTATCTAGAAATGATCAAAAAAAAGATTAATAATAAAGTGGAATTAAGCCTTTTAGAAGCTAGAATTTGTAGATCATTAGATAAAATCTTATTTCAAACTATTTATAAAATAAAAGTTGGTCCTACTTTAATAATACCTTCTAATAAATTAGAAAATGATATAATTAGAAATATTAAGTCTTGTATTAAGCTCAATCCATATGTTCCAATAAATACAGATAATACTGTTGCTATATCAAATCAAAATCTACGAAAATTAGAAACCTTTAGAATAAATACACTTGGAAGACAAGTATTTAGTGACATTCTAAAAATATTAAAAAAAGAAAAGAAACCATTAAAAGATGTACTAAACGAATCCCTACAAAATATTTATAACTCTATTATAGGTAATCAAGATTTAGACGCAGATAATAAATACTTGTTTAATCAAATTATAGCTTTAGATAGAGAATATACTTTAAGGCAGAAAGGTTTAGAAATAACACAAATTGTTAATAAATATATTGAATTTATTCAAAAATCAAACGGGGAGCGACCTAATATTTTTAGCGATAATGATGAAGAAAGAGAATTAGCCAAAAATTATGAAGACATTCATGATTTAATAGATATCAAAGATATTAAAAGTATTGAAATGGCATTAAGAACTGTAATAAATGAAGAAGATATTAAAACATTTTATCCAAAATTTATAGCATTTATTAACGAATTTGGAAGATTCCCGTGTGGAAATAGTAATAATCCATATGAAGTATATTTAAATTCATTATATCAAAATATAGGTTCAACTTTAACAAAAGAACAAAGTAATGAAGTTAAAAAACTAAAGAAAATATATGGTAAAGCAACTATTTTAGCTAATATGGAATTTTCACATAAGTAAAATTTAAAAGAAAAAAAGGAGAAATATAATGGCAAATATAGATAAAGTAAAATTAGAACAAATAATAGATAAATATTTAGAAAATGAAATTCCGTTATCATATTTAATGGAAACATTTGATTTAACATACCCACAGATGAAGCTTTTAATAAATCGAGCTACTAGTTATACTAGAAAGACAGAAAAATTACGTAGTAATTACCAATTATCTCAAGACTACATTGCTATCCCACATGAAATAAAAGAAGAATATCCTTTACCAAAAGAAAATCAAATGAGTCTTTTAAGTAGACTAGATGAATTAAAAAATCTAGTTCCAGCAGTAGGAGAAGATGAGTTAAATTATTTAAATGAAGAACTTACTAAATGTAAAGAGGCTTTACAAAGCTTTAATATGGATGAAATAGCTATAGCTGAAAAAGTGGCCTTAGATATTGATAAAATGGAAGAAAATGAAGAAGACTTTGAAGATATTCTAAGAAAAAACTTCTTAACACCTAAAGCTTTTCAACATTTAAGTCAAGTTTACATAAATTATTTACAACTTCAAACAAAATATTCAGATTTACAATCAAAGAAAAAAGAATCGAAAGCTATAAAAAGAGAAATTGAAGATATTAAAACAACTTTAGTTATTCATAATATGAAGTTAGTAAACTTCTGTATACGATACTTTTTTAGTGGTATATTACTTCCTCAAGATGAAATACAACTTTATGGAGTAGAAGGGTTAGTAAAAGCAATTAATGGATTTGATCCAAAATTAGGTTTTCAATTCTCTACATATGCTGTTCCAGTTATTGTTCATACAATCGAGCGTAACTTTAAAAATCTTACAGGATTAGAATGGAAAGACTTTTGTCGAAAAGAACAAATTCGTTATTATAGAAAACTCTATAGCGAAGTTACTGGTGACAATTCTATAGAAATAGACGCAGCAATGCTAGCAAATTCAGGTTTAATCTCTTTAACCGAAAAGGAGATAAAAGATAGTGATAAATTAATAGATGTAGTAGTACCTTTATCAGATGTTCAAGAACCATTTCAAGATGAAACAGAATATAGTAGATTGGAATTTCCAACAACTTTTGAAGAATATGATGCCCTTGATGCATATATTGACAAAACAGAAATTGGTTTAAATACCTTAGAATCATCTTTTGCATTTAAATATATAGAAGAAATTCTCCCAGGTTCATTTAAAATGATAAAACCTCGTGAATTACAAGTTCTTATACTAAAACTTGGCTTAGAAGATGAAGAATCTAGAACACCAAAAGAAATAGCAAAATTATTTAATGTTTCTCCCAGTAGAATTGGACAAATATATGCAAAGGCTTTACAAAAATTAAGAAATTTTAAACATAATAGAGAAACACTAAAATCGTTACTTGAATATATTGATGAAGTATCAATACCAGCATCTTTGGCTGAACTTCCACCTATAAAAACTTTAAAAACATCTTAATACATCAAAGAAGCAAGAAATTATTTTGCTCGTATAAGAGATTTAAGTAATCACTTCTCATAAGAGAAGAAACTTCTTTTAATTTTGATATACTATCTAATATGAAAATATATCTAATAGGCCTAACTTACTGACTCTATTAGATATATTTTTCAGTAGCGAAAAAACAAGTCCTAAAATTTTTAAAACTCATTTACTTTTTAACGAATAAATGTAATATAAAAAAACATTCAAAAATCGAGAAACAGAAATAAATTTAGATGATATTAAGAAACAATAAAACAATATGAAAACAAGTGACCAGCTTATAAGATTATGGACAAAATACCAAGTAACAGCACCATATTCTAACGGCATATCTTTTGATAATTTGTTTGATTCGCTAAATTACATAACTAATATATTAGGTGAAGAAGAAGTAATAGTATAAAGCATTTTACAAAAGGAATTTGCCTAGTTTAATTTGGCTAGATATATTGTTTATTTACTATAAAAATGTTAAAATATACAGAGAAATTTCGTGTAGTATTGTTTAAAAAAATGAAGCTTGTGACTTTTACTCGTGGATATGTATATATAATCATTTTTGAACATAATATAGATAGAAAATCACACGAATTAGTTATCAAAAATGAACAGAAACGAGGTTAAAAATGTTTAAATTAGTATCAAAATACAAACCAAGTGGAGATCAACCCTTAGCAATAGAAAAATTAGTCGAAGGAATAAAAGAAGGAAAAAAAGAACAGGTATTATTAGGCGCAACTGGAACAGGAAAAACATTTACAATAGCAAATGTAATAGCAGAAGTTAATAAACCAACACTAATTTTAGCTCACAACAAAACCCTAGCAGGACAACTCTATTCTGAATTTAAAGAACTTTTTCCAGAAAACAGAGTAGAATATTTTGTTAGTTATTATGACTATTACCAACCTGAAGCTTATGTACCCAGTAAAGATCTATACATAGAAAAAGACTCATCTATAAATGATGAAATAGATGAACTAAGACATGCCGCTACAAGTTCTTTATTAAAAAGAGATGACGTAATAGTCGTAGCAAGTGTCTCATGTATCTATGGTATAGGAGAAGTAGAAGAATACAAAAACAAAATGCTAAGCTTAAGTGTAGGTGATACAATAGATAGAGATGAAGTACTTGAAAAACTAATAAACATGCTTTATGAAAGAAGTGTAATGGATTTTAAACGTGGAACTTTTCGAGCTAATGGAGACACAATAGAAATAATCCCAGTATATGAAAGAAAAAATGGAATAAGAATAGAAATGTTTGGAGATGAAATCGAAAGAATAAGCGAATTTGATACATTAACAGGCGTAATACTAAATGACAAAAAAAACGTTTCAATATTTCCAGCTTCTCACTTTGTAACCAGTGATGAAAAACTAAAAATTGCAATAAGTAGAATAGAAGCAGAATTAAAAATAAGATTAGAACAACTAGACAAAGAAGGAAAAATAGTTGAAAAAGAAAGATTAAAACAAAGAACTATGTATGACCTTGAAATGTTAAGAGAAACAGGTTTTTGTCATGGTATAGAAAATTACTCTAGACACATTTCTCTAAGAGAAGAAGGAGAAACACCAACAACTCTAATGGACTTTTTTCCTAAAAATGATTATCTTTTAGTAGTAGATGAATCTCACGTTACATTACCACAAGTAAGAGGAATGTATAATGGTGACAGAATGAGAAAAATGACTTTAGTAGATTATGGTTTCCGCTTACCTAGTGCCCTTGACAATAGACCTTTACAATTTCCAGAATTTGAAAGTAAAATAAACCAAGCTATATATGTATCAGCTACACCTGGAGACTATGAACTAGAAAAAGTTTCTAATAAAACAATTGAACAAATCATACGTCCAACTGGACTATTAGATCCAATAATAGAAGTAAGAGAAACAAAAGGACAAATTGACGACCTAATTGGAGAAATAAACGAAAGAATTAAAAAGAATGAAAGAGTATTGATAACTACACTAACAATAAGAATGGCAGAAGAACTTACTAATTATCTAAAAGAAGTAGGAATAAAAGTAACATATTTACATAATGAAATAAAAACACTAGAAAGAATGAACATAATTAGAAATCTAAGACTTGGAGTAATAGATGTAGTAGTAGGAATAAACCTTTTAAGAGAAGGTATCGACATCCCAGAAGTAAGTTTAATCGCAATTATGGATGCTGACAAACAAGGCTTCTTAAGAAGTACAAGAAGTCTTATACAAACAATAGGTAGATGTGCAAGAAATGCAAGTGGTAAAGTTATAATGTATGCAGATGGAATAAGTGAAGCGATGGAAGCTGCTATAAATGAAACAAAAAGAAGACGTAGTATTCAAATGAAATACAATGAAGAACATGGAATCATACCACAAACCATAAAAAAAGAAATAAGAGATCTTATAACAAATAATGATGAAAAAGCTAAGCCAAAAGAAAAAATGACTAAAACAGATAAAAAACAACTAATACAAAATATAGAACTTGAAATGAAAAAAGCAGCTAAAGAACTAGATTTCGAACGCGCTATGGAATTAAGAGATATAATGTTTGAACTAAGTACAGAAGATTAATAAATATCTTTATACTCACATAAAATTATTATAGAAAAAAGAAAATTATAAATAAATACTTTTCAAAACAAATATTATATATTATAATTTTATTGTTTCTTATAATAAGGAGATCTATGAAAAAAGAATATAAGTTAGAATTTAATGATATAACTAAAGATATAATAAATAATGAATATTTTTTAAAAACAAAAGATGATTTACATCATGGAAGCAGTAAATATGACCACTTAGTAAGAGTTTCGAAATGTAGTTTTATGCTTGGAAAAATGTTTAAAGCTGATATAAAAAGTGTAACAAGAGCAGCTCTTCTACATGACTTCTTCTTTGGTGGAAGAAAAGACAAAAATGAAAATTCATATTTAAACCATCCCATAACTGCAGCTAAAAATGCAAAAGAATACTTCTACTTAAATGAAATAGAAGAAGAAGCAATAAAAACACATATGTTTCATCATGTAATAATGAAAAAAATTTTCCCGTTTTTAAATAGACATGAAAAAGCAAAAATAAAAGAAAGTAAACCAAAAAGTAAAGAGGGATGGATAGTTTGTATTTCAGATTTATTAGTATCTATAATGGAATGCCAAAGATTTGAATTTACATACATCGCTAAACTATCATGTTTAGTTTTAATAAATATAATATTTTTAAGAAATTAGACACATAATAAGTAGTTAAAAAAACTAGTTAGCAAACTTCAAAACTAACTAGTTTTATCTTTTCTGAAATAAAATCATCTTTAACAGGATTATACTTACTAAAAGTACTTATATATTTTTTATTATCATCAGGGAATATAGTAACAACATTATCATTTCCACTGTTACATAAAACACTCCCTATAAAATTAGCTCCACTACTAACTCCAACACCTATACCTAATTCTTTAGACAACTTTAAAGCCATATTAACAGCATCTTCATCATTAACTTGAATTATTGAATCAACTAATTCTAACTCATAAATATCTGGAACAAAATCATCGCCAATTCCATCTATCTTATGAGTACCACTTGCATTACCATCACTTAAAATAGGTAAACTATCTGGTTCAATAGCATAAATAGAAGTTCCATACTGTTCCTTAAGTCTTTTTCCAACACCTATTAAAGTACCAGCAGTTCCGACCCCGCTAACAAATTTATCGACTTTATTTAAAGAAGAACATATTTCAATTCCTGTTGTATTATAATGACATTTAACATTATCTTTATTACTAAACTGATTAAACAAATAACCATTATTTTCTAAAGCAAATTCACGAGCTTTTCTAACACACTCTTTAAATCCACCTTCTTCATGACTAATAAGTGTAACCTTAGCCCCATACATTTCTAAGATTTTAACTCTTTCTCTACTCACAAAGTCAGGCATAAAAATATAAACAGGATGATTATATCTAGCTCCATAACTAGCTAAAGCTATACCTGTATTGCCACTAGTAGCTTCCACAATAGGTGTATCATTATTTAATTTTTCTTTATCTAGAACATAATAAACAAGTCTATCCTTAATACTTCCAGTTAAATTATAAAACTCTAACTTTACAAAAGTATGCATTAACTTACCTTCGTATAAATAATTAATTTTAACAATAGGAGTTTCTCCAACTAAACTTTTTTTCTTCATAATTTATTATATGAAATAAAAAATAAATAGTTAACAATATTGTGTCTTACGTAAACTTATTGTATAATTATTTACATAACAAGAAAGTAGGAGTAAAAATGTTAGGATACTATAAATTAGATGACAAATATATTGATAAATTACCATTAGAAGCAAAAGACATAGAAGATGATATCTATGATTTATGCTGTCCACTTATAATAGGTGAAGACTTACCCAAAGACATTGAATATTTATACAAAACATTAGAAGTACCGATTATAAGATTTGAAGATTATAAAAACTTTGATTCATCTAAATACAAATCTCTATGCAAATATTTAAAAGAATTCACTGGTTATCTAAAACTAAACACAGAAATCGAAATGTTAGAAGAAGGAAAAGTTGGACATACTTTAAGAGTAGGTAGATATGTTATAGAATTATGTAAACTAGGTAATGTTAAAGAAGAAGAAATGAAAAAAATCTACATAGCAGGTTTATTTCATGACATAGGAAAAATCAAAGTTCCAAAGAAAATAGTAAGCAAACCAGGAAAACTTACAGAAAAAGAATTTGAAGAAATGCGTCGACACTGTGAATATGCTTATGACATATTAAACGACTACTTAGATGCAGAAATACTAGATATGGTAATTACTCATCATGAAAGAGTAAATAAAAGTGGCTATCCAAAAGGAATAACTCCATCTCTGGGTGCTAAAATAATTGGAATTGCAGACTCATATGACGCTATGTTATCAACACGTGTATACAAAAAGAACAAAAGCTTAAAAGCAACTTTAGAAGAATTAAAAAGATGCACTATAGAAGAAAAAAATGGTGGAAAAGGAATACTATATGACAAAAATCTAGTAGATAAATTTGTAGAATATCATGGTTATGCAACTTTAACTAATTTTAGATAAAAATAATTGAATAAAAAAACATTATAATATATAATAATTTATGTAAAGCAATTAAAGAAGAATTAGTAATTAATATTTTTTTTCAAAGAGAACTAGTGTTAGGTGCAAACTAGTAAAGAAAATTAATGAATCTCTCTTCTGAGTGGAGTGTAAACACTTCCCGGGTAAAACCGTTATAAAAATTAAGACTTACTTTAGGATGGCACCGCACTAAATGCTCCTAAAAAAGTCTTTTTATTTTAAGAAAGGATAAATAATGATAGACATTAATTTAATAAGAACAAACAAAGAAAAAGTAAGTGAAAATATTAAGAAGAAATTTCAAGATGAAAAATTACCACTAGTGGATGAAGTACTAGAATTAGACACAAAAATAAGAGAATTAAAACTAAAAGGAGACAACCTTAGACAAGAAAGAAATACTACAAGTAATTTAATAGGTTCTCTAATACGTGATCAAAAACAAGAAGAAGCTAATGAAAAAAAAGAAAGAGTAGTTGAAATTAACAAGGAATTAGAAACATTAGAAAAAGATGAAACAAATCTTAACGAATTATTAAAATCTAAAATGATGTTAATTCCTCAAATTATAGATGACTCAGTTCCAATTGGAAAAGATGACAGTGAAAATGTAGAAATTGAAAAATTTGGAGATCCAATAGTACCAGATTTTGAAATACCTTATCATGCTGATATATGTGAATCATTACTTGGATTAGATAAAGAAAGTGCAGGAAGAACTTCAGGAAATGGTTTCTATTATTTAATGGGAGATATTGCTAGACTTCACTCAGCTATGATTAGCTATGCAAGAGACTTTATGATTGATAAAGGATTTATATATTGTATACCTCCATTTATGATAAGAAGTGATGTAGTAACAGGAGTTATGTCTTTTGCTGAAATGGATGCCATGATGTATAAAATAGAAAATGAAGATTTATACTTAATCGGAACAAGCGAACATTCTATGATTGGAAAATTTAAAGGACAAATAGTAAAAGAAGAAGATCTACCAATCGCATTAACTTCATATTCACCATGCTTTAGAAAAGAAGTAGGAGCTCATGGATTAGAAGAAAGAGGATTATATAGAGTTCACCAATTTGAAAAACAAGAAATGGTTGTACTATGTAAACCAGAAGAATCAATGGAATGGTACAACAAAATGTGGCAATTTACTGTAGACTTTTTTAGAAGCTTAGATGTACCAGTAAGAACACTAGAATGTTGTTCAGGAGATCTTGCAGACCTTAAAGTTAAATCATGTGATGTTGAAGCTTGGAGTCCAAGACAACAAAAATATTTTGAAGTAGGTTCATGTTCAACTTTAGGAGATGCACAGGCAAGAAGATTAAGCATAAGAGCTAAAGGAGAAAATGGAAATTACCTAGTTTCTACACTTAACAATACAGTAGTGGCTTCTCCAAGAGGACTAATAGCAGTTATCGAAAACAATTATCAAGAAGATGGGACAATAAAAGTACCAGAAGTATTGCAAACTTACATGGGCGGAAAGAAGAAGATAACTTTAAAATAAATATATTCAAGTCATAGTTTTTAAAAAATGTATATAACGAAGGGAATATTATGAATGAAAGTAAATTAATATCAATCAAAGAAAAATTAAAAGACTTAAATAAAGAATTCGAACTCAAAAAATCAATTTCTTACATAAGTGGGAATAGTTCACCTTTTAGTAAGAAAACTGAGAAAATCATTATGATTTTATCTGGAATAATTCTTATATTTGGACTATTTGCAACAGTTACTGGTTTTGGAACAATTAATATATTTAAGGATATCGCAAAAGAATTAGTTATTACTTTCATTTGTTTTATAGTATTCTTTATTCTCTTAATTATTTTTATAGTAATACATATAATAAAAAAACAAGTTATTAATAAAGTAACATTTTATAATAATATAATAGTTATAAATACATCTTCAATGCAAGGTAAAAAATTAGAGTATGATTTTAATTTAAAAGATTATATTTTTACAACAAAAAAAGTTTTAAGAAGGCGCAGTGAGGATTCACTTTATTTTGATGAACATTATTATCTCATTTTTACTAAAAAAGATAGCAAAAGATCTAAAGAGTATGAAATATTTCCTAATAATTTTGATGAATATTATTCATTTATTATGTATATAAAATTATTTGCTTATAATATGAAATTAGGAGATTTATCTGATATAGACTTAAACATACTATATAAAAATTGTAATAATGGAAAATATGGCTTAATTACAACATCTCTTCCAAATAAATTATTGTTAATATTTGGATTAGTTTTTTTAACATTATTTCTATTATTTTCTACTAATATTTTTTTAGATAAAGATTTATTTATTGATAATATATTAGTAGGTTTAATATTTATTATAATATCAATAACACTTTTACTTAGTTATTTTAAACAAAAAAAACATTATAGCGATGAAGTGAATAGTTTACTATAATAAAGAAGGATAGTATTATTAAATGAGTCCGTCTCATTGGTATTGGGAAGATAGAACCGCTAACTACATATCATATATATTTGATGTAAAAGGTTCTGGCACTCCTGGCTACTTGCATCGCTCTAATGCTGGTTATTCCACAGGCGGAGTACGTCCAGAATTTCTCTTGGGTATAGGTGAGTTCATAGGAAACTATAGTGGAACAAACTTTAGAGAAACAAATATTATCCAAGTTTATAAAACAAAAATTTAAGAATATTAAATTGTTAAGTATTAGTAAAAATTGAAAATTCTTAATAGTTTAATGTTTATTTTTTAACAATATAAGATATGGGTAATATTACTTAATGAGTCCGTATTTTCAAAATTGGGATGGTGTGTATATGTTTCATGTACAAGTTTTTGAATCTCTTGTTCGTTTAAATGCAATGATTGTTAATGATACAGATGGAGTACGTCCAGAAATTTCTCTTGGGTATAGGTGAGTTCATAGGAAACTATAGTAGAACGAACTTTAGAGAAACAAATATTATCTAAGTTTTAAAAACGAAAATCTAAAAATATCAAATTAATGAAAATTAGTACTGAGTAGAAATATTTTTATTATTTTAATATTTTACTAATTAATTACTATTAGATAATATTGGTAAATAAATTATTATGAGTCCGTCATATTGGAATGGTAGTAACTCAAACGTGTTTGCCGTGTACAGTTTAGAAGATCCTGGCTACTTAGATAATGTTCGTGTTTACTCCCAATATGTAAGCGGAGTACGTCCAGAATTTCTCTTAGAAAAGTAAGCTATAGTGAAGACTATAGTAGAATAAACTAAAGAAAAATATGTATTATCCATTGTCTATTAGTAGACTAAAGCATTAAATGATAGGGATTAGTATTGTGAAAGAAAGTTCTTAATAATTTGATGTTTTTTGTAGTATAATAGATTAGGATAATATTGATAAATAAATTATTATGAGTCCGTATAACGGTAATTCTAGTGGTAACTCGCGCGTGTTCTACGTGCACGGTTCTAGCAACCCTGGCAACTTGAATAACACTAACGTCAACAATGCGAACGGAGTACGTCCAGTAATTTCTCTTGAATATAGGTGAGTTCATAGGAAACTATAGTGGAACAAACTTTAGAGAAACAAGTATTATCCATTGTCTAATTAGTAGACTAGAAACTAAAGCATTAAATGATAGGGATTAGTATTATAAAAGAAAGTTCTTAATAATTTGGTGTTTTTTTTGTAGTATAATAGATGATGATAATATTGATAAATAAAATTTTATGAGTCCGTATAACTATAATTCTAGCGGTAACTCGAACGTGTTCTTTATGTACGGTTCTAATAATCCTGGCCACTTGAATAACGCTGGTGTCAACAATACTAGTGGAGGAGTACGTCCAGAATTTCTCTTTAACTAAAAACATTATAAAAGAAATACTAACTAAATATATAATAGGAAGGAAAATACTAAAATGAAAATTAAACAAGTATTCTGATAACTGGACAGTTTTAATCTAAGTAAGAAAATAAAAGAAAAAAATATGA
>CANSAJ010000013.1 GCA_947644695.1 uncultured Bacillota bacterium
ATTAAATACAAAATCTCTCTTGTAACTGACTATATATATCATACAAGGATATATGCTAAAAGAAATTGAATATAAAGAATTTATCAAAAAAGTAATACCATCAAATGCCCTACAAGTTTTTATTTTAGAACTTGAAGATGTTTACAAAAGAGAAGACGGATGGGATGTAGGAGAAATAACTACAAATGCATTATCTGATACTGAATTAGAAGTAAACGTAGAAATAACTAAACATAAAAATAGCAACCAAGATGAATTAAAAACAACATACATTTCTACTATACATAAAAATAACTATACAAATGAAATAACAAATTTATATGATATGTATAAAGAAGATCAAGGATGGACAATAGATACACCAAAAATAACATCAATAAATGATAATGAAATTATTTTAAGAGTACCTATAACTAAACGCGAAATAAACCTAACAAGATAAGAAAAAATCTCAAACGAGATTTTTTTATTTACCATCAATTTTTTAAGTAGTCTTTTTGTTATTCTATAGTTTCCCCAGTGCGTACCGATACTAGCTTTATTCCAGAATCTATCCTTACTCTTTTACCCTTAAGAAAAGAACTAAATAAAGAACTAGCACCCTCATCAATCATTTCACGCACTTTATCAGTTTTTCTTCCAGGCTTGCTCTGACGATAATTACTTATAAGTTCTTGTTACTTATTATCATCTAATAAATTAAATTCATCCTATGTTATGCCAATCATACTTTTAAACATATGGTCACGCATTTATCTAGCTTGTTTTATTAATACAATTTCTTTTTCATACTTTATAAATAATTAATTAAATAAAAAATGCCTAAGGGGCAACGTACTTCACATACGTTTAGCATTTAGCTACCTACCCTAGGTCTTGTGAGAGTATTTTAACATACGAATCTCTCAATGTCAAATATTCTCACTATATATTATACTCAATTTTTTGAATTCTACCCTTAATTTTATGACCAGGAAATAAACTTACTCTAAAATTCTTTCCCTTTAAACATGGTAGCACTTTTTTTACTATATTTTTATCCTTATATGAATTATAAAATGTATTAACAATTAAATCAGCTAATTGCACTCCATAATTAGTTGAAGAATCATAATATGTTATTTTAAATCCAAAATTTTCCAAACAAAATTCAGTCTTTAAATATGTTTCTAAATTATTCAAATCTCCAACTCTTATATTTCTATTATCTACACTTACTATAAATTCTATATTATCTTTTATTTGATTTAAATTTAATAGTGGAATAATACAATCCTTAAATAAAAGTTTAACAGCATAATTAAAAAATATGTTAGATTCAATAATTTCTTTTTTCATAGATGCCTTTTCAAATACTTTAGCACATCCATAAAAAGTATCAACATCTTGTATAGCATTAAAAAATTCTATTTTCTCATTATCAGTCATATTATATGATTTGATTTCTTTTTCTAAAGAAATATTTCTATTATTTTTAATACACTTATTAATTTTTCTATACAATGATATTACTTTATTTTTATCTTCTTTAAAAACAAAATAACCTCCAACTGCAAAATATTTTGTATTACTATTCTTATGAATTGAACCACTTTCATCTAAATAGATAAATATTTTCATGCCATCACTTCCATGTAAATATAATACTAAATTTATATTTTTAAATCTATAATAATAAATATATTTTTATAATAAAAGTTTCTCATACAAAAGAAATCCCCGAAAACATTTCGAGGATATAATTATATAATTATCTCTTACTAAATTGTGGTGCACGTCTTGCTTTCTTAAGACCATATTTCTTACGTTCTTTAATTCTAGCATCACGAGTAATCATTCCAGTACCTTTAAGAGTTGATCTATAAGCTTCACTATTAACTTCAAGTAATGCTCTTGCAATTCCTAATCTAATGGCACCTGTTTGACCATTAAATCCTCCACCCTTAACTACTACATCAACATCATAACTATCAGTAGTTCCAGTTAATTCTAAAGGTTGCTTTAAATCCATTACTAAAGTTTCATAAGGCATATATTCATTAACATCTACTCCATTTACTATAATTTTACCTTTTCCACTCTTTAAAGTAACTTGAGCTACACTTCTTTTTCTTCTACCTGTAGCTTTAAATACATTTGCGTTTGCCATAGTTCCTCCTATAATTCTATTCTCTCAGGTTTCTGAGCTTCATGCATATGATTATCTCCTTCATAAACATAAAGTTTTTTAAACATTTGTCTACCTAATCTATTCTTTGGAAGCATTCCTTTAATAGCTCTTTCAAGCATTTCAACTGGATATTGCTCCTTCATAGTTTTAGCAGTTCTTTCTCTTAAACCACCTGGATATCCACTATGGTTATAATAAATCTTCTTATTTAATTTATCGCCAGTAAGACTAACTTCCTTAGCATTTATAATAATTACTGCATCTCCACAATTAACATGAGGTGTAAAAGTTACCTTATGCTTACCACGTAAAATGTGTGCAGCTTTAGTAGCGACTCTACCTAAATTTTGACCTTTAGCATCAATCAAAAACCATTTAGTAGAAACATCTTCTTTTCTTAACATAAATGTTTTCATATTTTTCTCCTTCTTCTATCCTTATATATATACCTTCCCACAGCAACAATATAAAGACAAATAAAAAATGTACCGAGTATCATTATACATAATACTACGTCTAAAGTCAAATAAAAATAACCAAAAAAACACAGAAAAATAGACAAAAAACATTATTTTAATTATTAAATCAAATAAAAAGAATATACTTTAAATACAAGACGATTAATAAAACAATTGACAAACATTGACAAATTATTATACAATTAAAACAAAGTAAAGAGTAAAAAGTTGGAGGAATTATTTATGAAGAAAAAAACAAAAGGTAAAGTTATTATGCCAATTTTAATACTACTAATCGCTGTATGCCTATTATGTGGTACACTTGGATATGTAGAAAGTAAAAAAGTTGATGATAAAGATCCTAGTAAGGAAAATAAAAAGGATTTCAAAGTAGCTTACAGATATTATGTAGACGGTGAAGAAGTAGAAGAAATGCCTGAAAACGAAATTACAGAAAATCCTGATCCTGACTTTGAAGGAGCTACAACTAAAACACCAAGTTATGTTTTCGAGAAATATACTTGTACAAATAATGTAACTGGTGAATTTGATGAAAAGAAATGGGAGTTCAAACCTGATTTAACTGCAAATACAACATGTAGACTATATTTTATAAAAGGAACTCACGAAGTAACATTCAAAGTAAGTAATGGAAAACTACCTGAAAAACCTGAAGATCAAAAATTAACAGTAGAACTTAATAAAGAAGGAAGCATAAAAATCACACCAAATGATGGTTATAAATTTGACAAAGTTGAATGTACTAACGACACAAAAGCTGAATATAACAGTGAAGCTAACGAAGTAAAAGTTTCAAATGTAAAAAAAGATTCTGTATGTACAATATCATTCAAAATTAGTGATTATAGTGTAGAAGTAAGAGCATCTAACGGAACAGTTACTGGAGAAGCAAAAAGTGCAAACTATGGAGAAAATGTTACATTTGATGTCACTCCTTCTGATAACTACAAATTTGATACTGTATCTTGTACAAATAACCAAGTAGCAACTTATGAAAATGGAAAACTAACAGTTACTGGAATTTCTAATGATACAATTTGTACAGTACAATTTAAACCAGTAAGATATAATGTCACTTTAGAAGTAACTAACGGTTCATTAATAACTGGAACAGTACCAACACAAACAGTAGCAGAAGGTGGAACAGTATCATTTGGAATAAGTCCTAATGAAGGATATCAATTAACAGGCGCAACTACTACTTGTAATGTTGCAAATACAAAAATAGAAGCCACATCTGGAACAGTCTTTATATATAATGTTACACAAGATCTAAATTGTAGAGTAACACTTAAAGCAACTAACTAATCATAGTTGCTTTTTTTTCATTCAAAATGCTATAATACAACCATGACATGGAAAATAGGAAATGTAAATATAAAAAATAGAATAGTATTTGCCCCCATGGCTGGTGTATCAAATATTAGCTATAGACAAATAATTAAAGAAATGGGAGCTGGTCTAATATATTCAGAAATGATTAGCACATTGGGAATATATCATGGTGGAAAAAAAACTATAGACTTAATAAATTTCGAAGAAACTGAAAGACCTATAAGTATTCAAATATTTGGAACTGATATAGAATCATTTGTAAATGCTGCAAAATTTATCGAAGATAACTTTCATCCTGATATTATTGACATCAATATGGGGTGCCCAGTACCTAAGGTTGCTATCAAAAGTCAAGCTGGAAGTGCATTATTAAAAAATCCTGATAAAATATATGAAATTGTAAAAAATATCGTAGATAACATTAAAACACCAGTCACTGTAAAAATAAGAAGTGGATGGGATGAAAAAAACATAAATGCAGTAACTGTTGCAAAAAAAATTGAACAAGCTGGTGCATCTGCAATAGCAATTCATGCAAGAACAAGAAGCCAAGGCTACAACGGAAATGCTGACTGGAACATAATAAAAGAAGTAAAAGCTGCAGTAAAAATCCCAGTAATTGGTAATGGAGACATAAAAACTATTTATGATGCTAAAAAAATGTTAGAAGAAACAAAATGCGATGCAATAATGATAGGAAGAGCTGCATTAGGAAACCCATGGTTTATAAAAGAATGTATAGAATTTATTGAGAATAACAAAATTATAGATAAACCTACCAATATAGATAAAATCAAAATGATAAAAAAACACTACGAATTAATAAAAAAATACACAAATGTTACTCAAGCATTGCTAGAAATAAGATCTCATGCTCTATGGTATCTAAAAGGCATCCCTGGCATCAAAGAAACAAAAAATAAAATCGTGCAGGCTAAAACAGAACAAGAATTTTTAAACATACTAAATCACATATCTATTGACAATTAAATCTAATTATTATAAAATGTTCCCATAAATCGATGAAAAGGACGAGTAATATTAGAAACTGTTAATAGAAAGCTAGGATGATGGAAACTAGTAATAAGACTAATATGAATAAAAACCTTGGAGTGACTTATGTCCGGTTAATTACCGTTAAAAATGAAGAGAATCAGTTAATGATAAAGAAGGGTGGTACCACGAAATATATCGTCCCTTTGTCATTAACTTTTTTTTATCAAAAGGGAGGAAAATAAAATGAGAGAACAATTAACAGATCAAGAAATAGTTAGAAGAGAAAAAGCAGAAAACATAAGAAAATTAGGAATGGACCCATTCGGTCAAAGATATGATAAAACTCATACATCAGGAAAAATCAAAGAAGAATACGGAAATCTTACAGCAGAAGAATTAGAACAACAAAACATAGAAGTAAAAGTTGCTGGAAGAATAATGACAAAACGTGGAAAAGGTAAAGCTGGATTCATGCATATTCAAGATAGAGATGGTCAAATACAAATTTACGTTAAAGTTGATAATGTTGGCGAAGACGATTATGCACTATTTGATAAAGCTGATATTGGAGATATAGTAGGAATCGAAGGAAGTCTATTCATAACTCACACTGGAGAATTATCTATACGAGCAAATAAATATATTCATTTAGTAAAAGCATTAAGACCACTTCCAGAAAAATTCCATGGTTTACAAGATATTGAAGAAAGATATAGAAGAAGATATGTAGATCTTATAATGAATGAAGAATCTAAAAAAGTAGCACAAACTAGACCTAAAATCATAAGAACTATACAAAACTACATGGACAACCAAGGATTTATTGAAGTTGAAAATCCAGTATTAACTCCTCTTCTTACAGGAGCCTCAGCAAGACCATTCGTGACACACCATAATGCTTTAGATATGCCTTTCTATTTAAGAATAGCATTAGAATTACCACTAAAAAGATTACTTGTAGGTGGACTTGAAGCAGTATATGAAATAGGAAGAGTATTTAGAAATGAAGGTGTTGATACAAAACACAATCCTGAATTCACTGAAATGGAAGCTTACCTAGCTTACTCGAACCTTGAAGGTATGATGGATTTAACTGAAGGAATGTTTCAAGAAATTGGAAATAAAGTTTTTGGAAGACTTACCTACAATTGGAATGGAAAAGAAATTAACTTAGCAGGGCCTTGGAAAAGACTACATATGGTAGACGCTATTAAAGATATTACAGGTATAGACTTTTGGAAAGAAATGACACTTGAAGAAGCAACTAAACTTGCTGAAGAACATAATATTGAAATTGAACCACATTTCCAAGTAGGACATATTATTAATGCTTTCTTTGAAAAATATGTAGAAGAAACTCTTATTCAACCTACATTCTTATATGGGCATCCAATTGAAATTTCACCACTTACTAAGAAAAATCCTGACGATCCAAGATTTGTTGACAGATTTGAACTTTTTATAGATGGTAAAGAATTCGCTAATGCTTATACAGAACTTAATGACCCAATTGACCAATATGAAAGATTTAAAGCACAATTAGATGAAAGAGAATTAGGAAATGAAGAAGCAACTGACATGGACATAGACTTCGTAGAAGCACTAGAATATGGTATGCCACCTGCAGGTGGAATTGGTTACGGAATAGATAGACTTTGCATGTTATTCCTAGAAAAAGAATCTATCAGAGACGTACTTCTATTCCCACACATGAGAAATAAAAACTAACTTGCTTAAACACTAAGCAAGTTTTTTGTCGCATTATAACAAAATATTTGTTTTTTTTGTGAAAAATATATAAAAACTTGTCATACTTGACAATATTAGTGTATAATTGTTACAGGAGGTAATTTAAAAAATGAAAAAGAACACATTGTTCAAAATTATTGCAATAACAGCTTTCGTATTAGCAGTTTTAAGTTGGATTCTTCCAGCCTCAGCTACAAGCGGAACAGAATTAGCTAGTCTTGGATTAGTAAGAGTATCATTGTATGAATTCTTATATTATCCTTTATTAGCTGTCCAATTCTTCTTACAACCATTACTATTTGTACTTGCAGTAGGTGGTTTATATGGAGTATTAAATGAAACTGGTAAATACAGAAACATACTTGAAAAAATAGCAAAATCTTTGAAAGGAAAAGAAACAGTATTTTTAATATTAACTTCTTTAATATTAGGAGTATTAAACTCAATATTTGGATTAAACTTATTATTATTCACTATAATACCAATGTTATGCGGAATAATAATTTTAATGGGATATAACAAAACAACTGCTTTCCTAACTACATTTATATCAACATTTATCGGAGTAATAGGAAGTACTTATGGAGTATACGTAACAGGATACATCAATGATGTACTAGGAACTTCATTCAGTACTGAATTAGTTGCAAAAATTGCTCTATTTGCATTATGTTATATAGTTTATGCTTCTTTCCTAGTTAAATATGCAAAAAGTTCAAAAGAAAAAACTAAAGAAGAAAAAGAAGAAGATAATAAGGATGAACTAATATTTATTGGAGAGAAAAAACAAAGTAAAAAACCTAGTTGGCCAATATTTGTAGTTATGGGAATTCTTCTATTATTAACAATATTAGGATGCACAAAATGGTCGGATGTATTTGGTGTTACATTCTTTACTGACTTACACAAAGCTGTCACAGAATGGAGCATTAAAGACTATACAATTATTTCATACTTAATTACAGATCTTTCAGAATTTGGTAAATGGTACTTTACTGAAATGACTGTAATGGTAGTAGTTGCATCATTAATATTAAGTTTAGTATATAAATTAAAAATTGAAGGTGGACTACAAGCATTCGGACGTGGAGCTGTAAAAATACTAAAACCAGCTGCATTAATCGTATTTGCTTATTTACTAACAATAATAACTGCTTATCATCCATATTTTGTAACAATAACTGACTGGATGATGAATCTATCAGCTGGAGTATCTGGTATATTAGGAGAGTTATTATATATCTTATTTGCTAGTATTAATACAATAATTAGCTCTGCATTAAATATAGAAATGCTTTATGTAGTACAATCAAGTTTACAATATGTAAGCCCTATTTATAAAGAAGCTACTAACAGCCTTGCAATAATTACACAATCTTTATACGGATTAACTTTATTCATTGCCCCTACAAGCACAATGCTTATACTAGGACTAGAATACATGGGAATATCTTATAAAGAATGGATAAAAACAAGTTGGAAACTAATATTACAACTACTAGCAGTAATACTTATCATAATAGCAGTAGTAGTATTTATATAAAAATCAAAGTAATCTTAAAAAAGATTGCTTTTTTTGTATAAAAATTTATTAAACACCACAATATATCATAGAATATAAAAGAGGTGTTTAATGAACAAATATACTGAAGAATTAAAAAAGATACTAAAACAAAGCGAAAGAGAAGCACTAGAAAACAACGATCCATTAGTTGGAACAGAACACATACTATTAAGTTTACTAAAAATAAATAATTCACTAACTGAAACATTAACTAGCCTAAATATAGATTATAGTCTAGTTAAAGCCTTAATACCTAGTGGCAAAGGAAAAAAAGAATTTGTATTCTATAAAAATGAATTACTTAAAATTATAGAAAACATAATTATAAGTAAACAAGACATAGAAGAAGAAATAACATTACCTGCTTTAATAACTGGAATACTTAACAATGATGAAACTAAAGCTTATAATGTACTTAAAAAATTAGGTGTAGATATAGAAAAATTAAAGAATTTAATAAAATCAAAAGATGTTGAAACAAAACCATTATTAATAAAAGAACTTGCTATAAACTTAAATGAAGAAGCAAAGAAAAAAACTTTAGATAAAGTTATTGGAAGAGACAAAGAAATCGAAAGAATAATAGAAGTTTTAGCAAGAAAAAATAAAAATAATCCTATATTAATAGGAGAAGCTGGAGTTGGAAAAACAGCTATAGTAGAAGAACTTGCTCGAAGAATCATAAACGGAGAAGTTCCTAAAATACTAAAAAACAAAGAAATATTAAACCTAAATATTGCTAATGTAATTGCTGGAACAAAATACCGTGGAGAATTTGAAGAAAAATTAAGCAAAATAATTAAAGAACTAGAAAGTGTTGATAACTTAATATTATTTATAGATGAAATACACACTATTGTAGGCGCTGGAGGTGCAGAAGGTGCTATAGATGCATCAAACATACTTAAACCAGCTCTAGCCAGAGGAAAAATAAAATGTATAGGAGCTACAACTAACATAGAATTTAAGAATACAATAGAAAAAGATAAAGCTTTAGATAGACGTTTTCAAAAAGTTTATGTTAAAGAACCAGATGAAAACGAAACGAAAATAATTCTTAAAAAAATAAAAAAAGATTACGAAAAATATCATGATGTAATAATACCAGAAAATATATTAGATTTAACTATTAAACTTTCTAAAAAATATATAACTGACAGAAATGAACCAGATAAAAGTATAGATATACTTGATGAAATATGTGCTAGCACTAGTATTAAAGAGAAAAAAAATGACATAAATAACATCACAAATAAGATAAACAAACTAAGTAAATTAAAAAATGAAAGCATAATAAAAGAAGATTTTATAAATGCTACAAAAATTAAAAATGAAATAGACAAACTTAAAACATCATTAAAAGATAAAAAAACTAAAAATATCAAAAACAAAGTTACTATAGATATCTTAAAAAAAGTTCTTGAAAACAAAACAAATAGCACAATCTACGAATTAAGCAATAAATCATACTTAACTAATTTAAATACAGAGCTAAAACTAAATATATTAAATCAAGAAGAAGCTATTGATAAACTAACTAACATTACTGATTTACATATGACAAAAAATAATAATTTACCTACTTCAATATTGTTAACAGGCTCTACTGGTACAGGAAAAACCTATTTAATTGAAGAATATGCTAAAAATCTAAATTTAAATTTAATCAAAATTAATTTAGATGAATACATAAGTGAAATAAGTATTAACAAAATTATTGGAAGTCCTGCTGGTTATATAGGATATGATCAAAAAAACACTATATTTGAAAGTATCAAAAATTTTCCTATATCAATTATACTTTTAGAAAACTATGACAGCGCCCCTAACAACATACTTAATTTATTTTACAACACTTTAGAAACTGGAACATTAAAATTATCAAATAATGAAACCTTAAATTTCTCAAATTGTATGTTAATATTTACATCAAATACTAAAGCAGAAAATAATAAAATAGGATTTATTAATAAAGAGGAAAAACCTATTATTAATAAATTTAACCATTACATATCTTTAAATGATTTAAATAAAAAAACTATAATTAAACTTATAAAAAAACAAAATGAATCACTTTCTGATGAAGATATAAACAACATAATAAAAAGATCTAATTACATACATAATGGTGCTAAAAATCTAAAAAACATAATAAATGAAATATCTGTGAACTTATAGTTAATTAATATCTTATATGATATAATTAAACAAGGAGATGAATTATGAATTTAGATTTATTACTAGTTTTTATTATTATTTCTCTACCATTATTAGCAACTATTTATGTAAGAGTTACATATAATAAAAATAAACAAAAAGAAAGCAGCAATGGTTTAACAGGATATGATGTTGCAAGACAAATATTAGATAAAAACGGTTTAAATGACTTAATAATAGTTGAAACGAAAGGCACACTTAGCGATCACTATGATCCATCTAGAAAAGTAGTAAGACTATCAAGAGAAGTATATCATGGCACTAGCATTGCATCAAATGCTGTTGCTGCACACGAAATAGGACATGCTATACAAGATAAAGAAGGATACTTCTTTCTAAAATTTAGAAGTGCTATATTTCCAATAGTATTTATACTTTCAAACATTTCATACTACATTATAATGCTTGGTTTCATATTTGAATTAATAAATCTAGTATGGATTGGAATTGCGGCAGTCGGATTCGGAGTATTTTTTCAAATAATAACTTTACCTGTAGAAATTAATGCATCAAACCGTGCAAAAAAAGAACTTGATGCTTTAGGAATCATAAATAACGAAGACAAATCAGGTGTTATAAACATGCTAAACGCAGCTGCATTAACATATGTAGCAGGAGTTATAGCAGGATTACTACAATTATTTAGACTTATTCAAATGACAAAAGATAACTAGACTGAGTATATCTCAATCTAGTTTTATTTTATCTTAAAAAATACTTAAAATAATTTGTGAAAAGTTAAAACCTCTAATTGGATTAGTTATATCATTTATTTCATTTAAAAAATATAATACTAAACCTATTTGAATTAATGTAGGCAATATCATTATAAAAATAATTAAATTTAATCTATTCTTTATTTGATTTAATAAATATTTAGGATTAGATTCACTTACTTCATTTTCTCTAACCACTTCTGTATTTTGTACTATATCATATTTAATTTTTATAGAAGCTATCCCAATTATAACTGTCATTGCAATAGCTATTATAATAACAATTGTTGTTATATCCATAATTTATACCTCTTAATTATGAGCTAATTATACTATAATACAAATAATAAGTGTTAAAAAAATAAATCTTTTACATCCTATTTTACAAAAATCAAAAAAACATTCAAATTTGAATGTTTATTTCACATATGCTATAAAAGCCATAAATCTTGCTCTTTTAACTTCTCTTGCAATATGTCTTTGATGTAATGAACAAGCTCCTGTCATTCTTCTAGGTAAAATCTTACCTCTATCATTAACATACTTAAGAATAATAGGCACATCTTTATAATTAACACTTTTTCCAGCACACATTTGACAAATCTTTTTCTTTCTTGGATAAAAGTCCTTCATATTTTCTACCTCCTTATTATATTTTTAAAATGGTAAATCATCATCACTTAAAGCAACTTCACTACCAAAATTTTTAAACGGATCATCAGTTGAAATATCTACTCCCATTTCAGGACTTGGTTGATCCATATAAACTGAACTAGTAGTATCAACATATGCATTTACAGGAGTACTATTATCATCCTTTCTTGGACTACTCATAAATTCTACATTTTCAGCTATAACTTCTGTAACATATCTCTTACTTCCATCTTGTGCATCATAGCTTCTAGATTGGATTCTTCCTTCACAACCTAATTGACTGCCTTTTGAAAGATACTTTCCTACATTCTCAGCCTGACGCCCAAATACAGACACATTAATAAAATCAGCATCGATATTCCCATCTTTATTTCTAAAATTTCTATTGATAGCTAAAGTAAAAGTTGCTACTGCATTCCCTGTAGGAAGCGTTCTAAGCTCAGGATCTCTAGTTAATCTACCAACTAGTATAACTCTATTCATACTACTACTCTTCCTCCTTAATAATTAAATGTCTTAAAATCTTTTCATCGATTAAAGCTTTTCTGTCAAATTCCTTAACAGCTGCACTATCACATTCAACATTAAGTAAATGATAATATCCTCTAACTTGTTTCTTTATTTCATATGCTAACTTCTTCTGACCTAAATCTTTAGAATTTACTATCTTAGCACCCATATCAGTTAAAACCTTTTCAAATAATGAAACAGTATTTTTAACCTCATCTTCAGTTATATCAGCTCTTACTATGAACATAATCTCATATTTATTCATAAATTCACCTCCTTATGGTCTTAAGGCTTCCTAAGAAGCAAGGAGCTCTTTTGCTCTTCAGACGTATTATAACAAAGAAAAAACAAAAAGTCCATATAATAATATGAACCATTCTTTAGTATTAGAATAAAAACAAAGAGATTACCCTTTTATTTTTCTAATCTCTTCATAATACATAACATTAGATACACTTATATATGGTAAAACATAAATAAATGCAAAACCCATAGAAATAAAACCTAATAATATCCATCCTAAAAAGCTACAAATGAACTCAAAATAATCAGACTTATATCCATTCATTAATCTTTTACTTTCTCTTATAACAGCTAAAGGATCATCTTTAACCTTACCATCTACATATATATAAGAACACATTGAATAACTAATCATAGCTACTATTCCAGGTATTAAAAATAATATTGACCATAAAAATGTAAAAAGATAAGTTAAAAATGTAAGTGCAAATATAGTAAATATTCTCTTATCATAGTATTCAACTAAATCTACTAATTTAAACTCTTCACCCCTAACAAACTTTAAATAATAATATGTAACTCCCATAATCATAGGCACGATAGAAAATTCCACTAAAACATTAACAATCATACCTAATAAATTTTCTTCACTTATAAATATCTCAATTAAAACAGTAAAAAATAAATATATAAGAACACAAATTAAATAAGGCACTAATAACTTAAATATATTTCCATTAAGTCTAGCTTTAGCAGATTCTTTAATAGCTTTTTTATTAATCATCCCATCTATACTATATTTAGGCGATTCACTACAATTCTGACAAATACCATTTGTATCTTTTAATGAAGCTCCACACTTCTCACAAAACTTAGCCATAAAATACCCTCCTATACTAAATATACTAAACAATATATTTTATTATACATTAAATCTGAAATGACATATATCTCCATCTTGCATAATATAATCCTTACCTTCAAGTCTAGCCTTACCCGCTTCTTTAACCTTAAGTTCACTTCCACAACTAACTAAATCTTCATAAGACATAACCTCAGCTTTAATAAAACCTTTTTGAAAATCAGTATGTATAATTCCAGCACACTGAGGAGCTTTCATACCATCTTTAAAAGTCCAAGCTCTAACTTCATCACTACCTACAGTAAAAAAAGTTTTTAGTCCCAAAATACTGTATGTAACATTTATAAGTTTATCTAACCCACTCTCTTCTATACCCAGTTCATTTAAAAATATCTTCTTTTCAGAATCCTCTAACTCCACAAGTTCACTCTCTATCTTAGCACACATTAAAACCAAAGTAGAATTAACACTCTGAACATAAGATCTAACTTTATCTATATATTGGTTAGTGCCTGTAACTAAATCTACTTCATTAACATTAGCAAGATAAATCATAGGCTTAAGTGTAATAAAATTAAAAGCTTTTATAACCTCAAGTTCCTCTTCGCTAAATGGTATATCTCTAAGAGCATCTCCTTTAGTTAATTGCTCTTTACATCTTGTAAGAATATCTACTTCTTTTAAAGCTAATTTATCATTACTAGTCTGAGCTTTCTTAGTTATTCTATCTAATCTATTTTGAACTATTTCCATATCACTCATCGCAAGCTCTAAGTTAATAATCTCAATATCTCTTAATGGATCTACTTCACCTTCAACATGAATAATATCTTTATCTACAAAACATCTTACAACATGTATAACTGCATCTACTTCTCTAATATGCGAAAGAAACTTATTACCAAGACCTTCACCTACTGAAGCCCCTTTAACAAGACCTGCTATATCTGTAAACTCATACTGTGTAGGTATAGTTCTTTCTGGTGTATACATTCCTTCTAAAACTTCTAATCTTTTATCTGGAACTATAACAGTGCCTAAATTAGGATCTATTGTCGCAAATGGATAATTTGCAGCCAATATATTTTTCTTAGTAATTGCATTAAAAAGTGTGCTCTTTCCTACATTAGGCATACCAATAATACCTGCTTTAAGTGCCATAAAAATCCCCCCTAAAATGATAGACCTGAATGAGTTCCTAATCCTATAGGTAACCCAGTAATATAAAATCCTAAAAGTAATATTATCCAAAGTGCTATCATCATTAAACCATAACTCTTCATATATCTAAATGAACCTAACAATGTAACTTGGTTACTCTTATCATATTTTTCCATATATGCTAAATAAATAACATAATAAACCATAATTGGCGTAAATGCCATAGAAATACTTGACCCAGCCATATAAATAATTTGAACAAACTCTGGACTAATACTAGCATTCATAAATGTTGGAACAACAAGTCCACTCATTACCTGCCACTTTGATTGAATACCTGTATAGAAAAATCCACATATAATTGCTATTATAAAGAATAAAATTATAAGACTTATTCCTGAAAAACTAAAAGCATCAACCACTTGAATTAAATACGCTACAAGAACTAATCCTATATTACTTTTCTCAAATGTACTAATAAATAAACTAGATACAAATATTAAAACTAATATGCTTCCTACTCCATCAAGACTAAAAGCTAAACATTCACTTACATCAGTATTATCTTTAATTGTCCTTGCCATAAAACCATAAGCAAGACCTACTATAATAAATAAGAATGTTATAATAAATACAAATCCCTGATTAAATAAAGAATCTGCTCCAAATAATTTATTAATATAATAAGTTCCATTAGGGTCTAATAATCCTCCACTAAATGGAAGTCCTGGTATTATCATATAAATTATTAACAGTATATAAATAATTGCAGCACCTATTGCTACTACTAAACCTCTTAATTCTCTATTAGTAAACTTCACTTTATCCAAAGTCTCAACTTCATCAAATTCATATTTACCAAGCTTAGGCATAATATTTTTCTCAGTAACACGAGTCATAAGTATCGCACCCAGTATAAGAGCTACTATCATTATAAATAATTGAAAATATGTATTAATAGAATAAGCTTCATCAATAACTCTAGCAGCTGATAAAGTAAGACTCATTAAACTTGTATCCATACTAGTCAAAAAAATATTAATCCCATATCCAAAACATATACCTGCAAAACTAGCAATAATACCTCCAAGAGGATGTCTGTGACCATATTTAAATAACATTGCCCCTATAGGAAGCAATAAAACAAAACCAATATCTCCTACTAAACTTGAAATTATACTTAAAAATATAAGACCAAAAGTAATTGTATATTTTCTAGAATTCTGAGTAATCAAAGTAAAAAATATCTTAGCAAAACCTGATTTTTCAAGAACACCCATACCAATTAAAATAATAATTAACATACTTAAAGGTTCAAAATTAACAAAATTACTAACTGTATTTGTAAGTATATATTTAACACCATTAACACTTAATAAATTTTCTACTTGAATAACATTATTTTGAAGTGTATTTGTATATGACACAGTACTATACTCAGCTTGTAAATTAAAAAAAGATAAAATAAAACTTAAGATTATAGTTACAAAAGTTAAAATTATAAACACAAATATAGGACTAAATTTTTTATTCTTCATTTTCCACCACTTTCTTAAGTTTTCTTTCAAACTCTATTCTATCCATCATAATAGTTCTACCACAATTAGTACACTTTAATTTAATATCTACCCCAAGTCTAATAACTTCCCATGAATTAGCACCACATGGATGCCCTTTTTTCATAATAACTAAACTTCCTAGACCATATTTCATAAATCACCTAATCTAAATTAACGTCAACGCCAAGAATCTCTAATATTCTCTCTAAATCCTTATCACTATCAAAAGGTATAACTATATTCTTATTATTAACTTTAACTAAAGTACCAATCTTCTCTCTCATAACTCTTTGAATATAAACATGCTTTGGATCCTTAGCTTCCTTCTTCTTTATATTTACTTTCTTAGCAAAACTACCTTCACTAATCATAGTTTCAAGCTCTCTAACACTCATTCCATCTTTAATAATAGCATCTGTCATATTTAAAACTTCATTATCATCTTCAAGCTTACTTAATGCTCTAGCATGACCCATACTAATTTCATTAGACATAACTTTATCTTGAACTATTTTAGGCAACTTTAAAATACCTAAAATATTAGTAATATGACTTCTACTCTTACCTACTTTTTTAGCAAGCTCCTCCTGAGTCAAATGCATAGCGTCTATCATATTTTTATAAGCCATAGCTTCTTCTATAATATTCAAATCTTCTCTTTGAATATTCTCCAAAATAGCTATACTCATCATTTCATCATCAGTAAACTCACGAACAATAGCTGGAATAACCTCTAACCCAGCTTTACGAGCCGCTAAACTTCTTCTCTCACCAGCAACTATTTCATAACCCTTTATACTCTTTTTAACTATAATAGGTTCTATAACACCATACTGCTTAATACTAGAAGTCAACTCTTCTAACTTTTCTGGATCAAATACTTTTCTAGGTTGATAAGGGTTACTTCTAAGTTCATTTAAATTAACAAGAACTACATCTTCTTTAGAAGTACTTTCTACTATACTTTTCTCAAACTCATCTATATTAAAAGCTTCATTATTGAATAGCTGTTCTAGCCCCTTCCCCAGCGCCTTTCTCCTCTGTTCCATTTCTATCAATCACTTCCTTTGCTAAATTAATGTAAGCAAGTGCTCCTCTACATTTAGGATCATATTCTAAAATAGGCTTCCCATGACTAGGTGCTTCAACTAGTCTAACAAGTCTAGGTATTATCGTATTAAACACCTTCTCTTTAAAAAACTTTCTTACATCTTCAACTACTTCCAATCCAACCAATGTTCTTCCATCTAGCATTGTAAGTAAAACCCCTTCTATATCAAGCTTAGGATTAATTTTACTTTGTGTAAGTAAAATAGTATTCAAAAGTTGTGTCACTCCTTCAAGTGAATAATACTCACATTGAACAGGAATAAGCACACTATCACTAGCTGCCAACGCATTAGTAGTAAGTACTCCTAATGCAGGAGGACAATCTATTAAAACGTAATCATATCTATCTTTAATAGAATCAATTTGTATCTTAAGTTGATCTCCTATTATAAAATCAGTCTCTTTAGAAGCCATTTGTATAAGTTCTATCTCTGCTCCACTAAGAAAAATCATAGAAGGAACTACACTTAAATTCTTAAACTTAGTCTTTATAATAGCATCTTTAATATCACAATTATGTATAATAACATCATATACACTTTTCTTAATATCAGCTTTATTAAGACCTAATCCAGTAGTACTATTACTTTGAGGGTCTAAATCGATAAGTAAAACTTTTTTACCTAAGTGACCTAATGCACTGCTTAAATTAATACTAGTAGTAGTTTTTCCAACTCCACCTTTTTGATTTACAAGTGATATAACCTTTCCCATAACACTACCTCGCTATACAACAATTTTAGCACATATCTTACTAATTTAAAACATTTAAATATATATTTATATTTAAAATCCCACCTATTATATAGGATATCATTTTTCAAGACTAACTTCAAGTGATGATAAAGAATAAATTATTTAGAAAAACAATGAGATGTTAACTATTACTTAAAATGATATTTTCATATATTATATTGTATAATAAAAATGCAAGAAAAGGAGGACTAGACATGTTACCATTTGGTTATGATCCTAAAAACTATGGCGGAAAAATCTGGTGGAATGAGAATAACCCTGAAATGAAAGATAGATGGGGAACACAAGAAGACTATGATAGCTTTATAGCGCAAGGTGGAACTTGGCAAGAATACGTTGAACTTATACAATCTAAAATTAAAGAAAATGAAAACAACATTTCAAATATATTAGCAAAAAAATACAAAGCGAACTAACACTTTGTATTTTTTTCATATAAAAGCTAAACTAAACTTCTGAATCCTCTTCTACATTATTCTGAACATTATTATCTTCATTCTCTAAAATTTGACTACGCGAAGAAAACTTAAAATAAACATCATATCCTTTAAATGAAGTAAACAATTGCTTTCTATAAATTTCAAAATGAATATCACCTATATTTATTCCATCATTAGTTTTACTATATTTAAGTATCGAAGCTTTACCATCTAAATATAAATAAGCATTATCCCCATCTTTTAAAATTAAATAAGAATCAACTAAACTATTATAAGTATTTTCATCTACATTCTTAATTTCTTCTAATGAAAAACTAGAACCATCCTTCATAACACTATCAACTTTATACGTTCCAGTAACTAGATTTTTACTTTCTTTTTCATCAATCCAATATGCCATATAAATAAATGCGCCCATCCCAACTATAAATAACAACATACTAATAATAAATTTAGGAAACCAAAAAACTCTATCAACAATTCTTTTACCTATATTAATATTATCGAACCACATACACATTCCTCTTTCCTACACTCATTTTATGAAACATAACTATTTATGTCAAGAAAAAAAGAGATGATCCATCTCATCACCTACTTTTAATCTATTCTTCTATATTTTTAGACTTTTTACTCTTATTAGAACTTTTATACTCTTTAACTATTTCTTCAATTTCCTCTTTAGTAATAGTCTCTTTTTCACTAACAGTATTTGCCAAAATTTCAACTAATTCTTTATTCTTAGTTAAAATATCTTTAGCTTTCTGATAACATTCATCTATAATCTTTCTAATTTCCTTATCAATCTCTAAAGCAACTGTATCAGAATAATTTCTATTAGTATTAGTATAATCTCTACCTAAGAAAACTTCTCCACTTCTATGTTCTAATTGCATAGGTCCTAAATCACTCATACCATACTCTGTAACCATACTTCTAGCTATATGAGTAGCACGTTTAAAATCATCACTAGCGCCTGTACTTATTTCACCTATAAACAACTCTTCACTAACTCTACCACCTAAATAACAAGTTATCTTTTGTAGAAGTTCATCTTTAGTCATAATCATAGTTCTTTCTTCTTTAGGAAGCATTTGTGTATAACCACCAGCCATACCTCTAGGAATAATAGTAATCTTATGAACTTCATCTCCATTTGGAAGCTCAATACCTAAAACTGCATGACCACTTTCATGATATGAAACAACTCTTTTTTCAAATTCAGTAACCTTTCTACTAACTTTAGCAGGTCCCATTAAAACTCTGTCACTTGCTTCATCTATTTCATCCATACTAATAGATTCTTTATTTCTTCTAACAGCTAATAAAGCTGCTTCATTAAGAAGATTCTCCAAATCTGCTCCACTATATCCTGGAGTTCTCTGTGCAATATGATTTAACTTAACATCTTCAGATAATATTTTACCCTTAGCATGAACATTTAAAATGGCTTCTCTCTCCTTAACATCTGGAAGATTAACAGTAACTTGTCTATCAAATCTACCAGGTCTTAAAAGTGCTGGATCAAGAACATCAGGCCTATTAGTAGCTGCAATAATAATGATACCTTCATTAGCGCCAAAACCATCCATTTCGGTTAACAGTTGATTAAGTGTTTGCTCACGTTCATCATGTCCTCCACCAAGTCCAGTTCCTCTTTGACGTCCTACAGCATCAATCTCATCTATAAATATCAAACAAGGAGCAGTTTGCTTAGCTTGCTTAAACATATCTCTAACACGGCTAGCACCAACACCAACAAATAACTCAACAAAATCACTACCACTTATATAATAAAATGGAACCTTCGCTTCTCCAGCTACTGCCTTAGCAAGTAAAGTCTTACCAGTCCCTGGAGGACCTACTAATAATACTCCCTTAGGAATTCTAGCACCAAGCTTTTGAAACTTCTTTGGACTCTTCAAAAAGTCAATAAGTTCTTTAACTTCTTCTTTCTCTTCATTAAGTCCAGCTACATCCTTAAAAGTAGTCTTTCCACCATCTTGGTTCAACTTAGCACGACTTCTACCAAAATCTAAAGTTCCACCTTTTCCACTTGAAAGCATTACTCTTATTAAATAGAAAGACAGACCACCTATAAGTAAAATAGGTATAAACTCTAATACTATAGAAATCCAACTAATACTTCCTGGATCTTTATTAACCTTAACTTCTAATTGTTGAGTATTAGCTTCAGTTAATATTTTCTCTATAACACTATCAGTATAAGGAACTATTAACTTAAATGATTCATTCTTTTTATAATCTTCTAATTTCCCGCTTAATAAATATACGCTTTCACTTGACTTTGGTGTTACTTCAAGTTCCTTTACAGCTTCACCTGTTAAATTAGTAATAAACTCATTATAATTAAGTTCATGGATTACAACATTATTTCTATTAAAAATATACATTGTAATTAGCACCACACATAAAAGCATAACATAAGGCGCAAAAATCTTTATTATATTATTTTTCTTCATTCTTCTTTTTCTCCTCTCTTAATAATACCTAAGTATTATATCATATTCTTCTGTTTTTTCCTTATCAAATTTACTTTTTTTAAGTCCAGGTATCCAAACTATGTTATCTTTAGCATCACATACTATTGGCCACATATTTCTATCTTTATTAGAAATTTTACTATCTATAAATATATCATTTACTTTCTTATGTCCTTCCATACCCTTAACTATCAACTTATCTCCATTTCTTCTAGTTCTAACATATAAAGGTAATACAACTTCATTAGAATTAAATCTAGTTACATAATTACTTGTATCATCACTTACTGTAACAGTTTCAATATTCTTACCATTAGGAAGATTAACTACATCATTAATCTCTATCTCATATAAATCATACTCTTCATCATCAAAACTAAAACTAATATCTGTATATGCTTTTATAACTTTAACATTATTAGGAAGATGAACCACACTATTAGCGCGCTCTCCATTAATAAGATCAAATATAAGTTTAACATGAGTATTCGTTATAATAAAGAGATCATCTCCATAAATCTTTTCTAAAATATTATATATAATTTTAGTTTGTATTAAATGATCTAGTTCTCTAAACTTAGGTATATTTAAAATACCACCTTTAAAAACTTTATTTATAACAAGATTCATTTCTCTATCTACATAATTATTATATTCCATTAAAGTTTCACTAAACTTTAAAAACTTTTCATGAACTAAAGGATCCTCACTCTTTAAAAAAGGAAGTACATATTTTCTATATCTATTTCTTGTATAAACATCTTTCATATTAGATTTATCTATAAAAAACTTTATGTTGTTTTCTTCACAATATTTAGTTAACTCATCTTTAGTAACAGAAACAAGAGGCCTTAAAATTGTATACTCATCTTTTTCTATAACTCTAGAAAATCCACTATAACCCTTTAAAGTAGAACCCCTTACAATTCTCATCAAAATTGTTTCCACTAAATCATCACCATGATGAGCAGTCATTAAAAATCTAGCATTATATTCCTTACATACTCTATCAAAGAAATTATATCTTATAGTACGTGCCTCATTATGAAAATTATCATCTCCATAATTAGTAATGATCATACCTTCAAACTGAAGTCCTTGCTCTTTACAAAATTCTCTTAAATAAGCTTCTTCCTCTTTACTCTCTTCTCTAACATTATGATTAACATGACAAACAACAACAATTAAATCAAGCTCACGCTTTAACTTTATCACCATATCAAGCAAAGCCATTGAATCAGGACCACCTGAAACTCCAATTGCCACTGTATCTCTATACCTTATTCCACTTTCCTTTAATAAATAATTAAGTATATCTTCCATTACTACTCCTCTTGTTTTTCTACAACATTTAATTTATTATTATCTTTAATTAGATAAAACACACCACTAGTATCATAACCCATATCTTTTTCATACTCCCAAGAAGTATCTACTTTGTAGGCTTCATATTCATTATCATTATAAGTATATTTATCTTCTTGAATACTATTTACTGTAACACTTTTAACTTGTGGCAATTCCTGAACTCTATCTCCATAAACATTATTTTTAACATGATTATATAAGGTATCTCCTGCATTCATTTTAAAATTATCTACCATATTAGGATGAACAAATTCTACTCCACCAATATCACTACTTGTAACTTTATTATTAAGTGTATATAAATCAGTAACAAACAGCTTAGTCAACACATCAGCATAATTCTCCATATCTACTGGCTCTTCATTTAAAATATCTTTTAACTCCTTAAAATACTGCTTATAAAGCTCTGTATCTAAATCATCTAAAGTATAACCATATAAATCTAAACTCTCTAATTTATTCTTAGTAACTATTTCATTATTTCCACTTACAAAGAAATCTAAAAATACCTTAACACTCGTTGCAAGAACTATTATAACAATAAGTACTATAATTGCAAAGTAAAATATTCTATTCTTATTAATTACCCTTTTCATTTTCTTTCATCCTTTCTATATTAGAAGTTTCATTTTTTATCATATCATGAAATATAATAGATTTACTCACTTCTAATCTTTCATCAGCATAAGACTTTAATCTTTCTAAATAAGTGAAATCAATAGGTTCTTCTGTAAATGAAATATATTCATCATTTAAATTACTGTAATATATTTTATTAGTTAAAACATTTCCATTAGGAAAAACTACTATCTTTTCTTTATTAGAAAATACATCGTTACCTAAAGCATAAGTAGGAGTAAAACCAAACATATTACCTACTGTAGGTAAAACATCCCACATACCCATCACATCTGTAACTTCTTTAGAAAAAGCAGTATCACTAGTCCAAATTATAAATGGTGTATTCTTAATTAAATCATATTGATAATTTTCTAAACTCACATAAGTAGGATCTAAAGGATCTTTAATTCCTTCTGTTTGAACATCATAATTATATAATAAATTTAAATTTTTTCTTCCAAGCTTACTCTCATGATCTCCATAAATAATAAATACAGTATTTTCATCTAATCCATTTTCTTTAACTTCTTTAAAAAATTCTCCTAAAGCTTCATCAGCATAATGAGCACTCTTCAAATAATTACCCATCTCTGTATCCTCTAAATAAGGAACTGTGACAGTTTCTTTAATTTCTATTCCATTAGAATCATATTCTCCAGTACCTTTATCAAAAGTAATACTAAAATCTATCTCACCATATTTATCTACTGCATCAAATGGACTATGATTGCTTAAAGTAATAATTGTCCCCATATAATTCTTATTATTCGCTTTTATATCATTTAAATAACTAATAGATTGATGCAAAAATGACTTATCAGATAAACCTAATCCAATATAATCAGGATCTTCCTTATCTTTAGGAACTTCATAATCATCTTTAGAATAAAACCTATTATAACCTAGTGTCTTATACATAGTTTTCCTATTCCAATAATCTGCATTATTAGCATGCATACTAAATGTATAATATCCCTTTTCTTTAAACAAACTCTGAATACTTTCATATTCTCTATTATAGAAATTAACAAACACAGTACCACTTGAACTTGGTAAAAGTCCTGTACTTAAAGTAAACTCAGTATCACTACTAGTTCCTACACTTATCTGTGGATAAAAACTAGAAAAATACATTCCCTCTTTAGCCAACTTATTTAAATTAGGCGTAATCTCCATTCCATTAACCTCTAAATCAATTAAATAGTTTTGTATACTCTCTGCATGTATAAAAATTACATTCTTACCCTCAAAAATATTCGTAAACTCATTCTTCTCTATAGAATCCTCTTTATTTGAATAAAATTCCCTAAATGTCTTAGCAGCACTATCATATCCAAACATGGTACTAATTGAAGGTTGAATACTCTGTATTAAATCATTAAATGTATAAACATATAAACCAAATCTTTGTACAATATAATCTCTATTCCACTGTTTAACCAATCTGCTAGCTTCTGAAGGCACTAAAGTTATTAACACAAAAAATACTATAACTATTCCTGTAACACCCGTTTTTATAAACATTCTTTTACTTTTCTCATGCTTACCAACTTCAAAATAATAATTCTTCTTAGATAAGACTCTATTAACAATAAACATAATTATAGGTGCTAATAAATATATAAAATAAACTAGCTCTAATTTACTTGTAACCGAATCACTAACTTCTCCAACCATACTTATAGTCGCAAGTAAACTTACACTTACAAAACTCATAAAAAATGTATAATATATATGATTAATAATACAAAGAAAAGTATAAAAAATACTTAAAGTAAAAAAATATTTAAACTGATGCTTAGGCTTAATTAAATAACCAAAAGAACCCAATAAAATTGCAATAGTAAAATCACAAAGCAAAGCCTTAAATTCACTTATATCACCTAAAGTAAAATACCTAAGTAACAAACCTATTAACATAGATGTAAAAACATATGTTAAAAACAACACATTAGTAGAAAAGTATTTCTTAAAGCTTCTTAACATTTTACCAAAAAATCTACGAAAATTATCTTTTGTAAAAATTTCTTTTACCTTAATATCCTTTAATTTTTTTAACATTTTTATACCTCGTTTATACAATTATATCACGAAATCAATTCATTTTCCAATTAATATATACTACTATACATAGAAAATAAAAACTCCATGAGGAGTTAATTACCAGTAGGCTTCTCAGTTGTACCATTTGGATTAGCAGCATTATAATAAAGATCTTTACTACCTAATTCTGCAAATAATGTTCCATTAAATATCTTACCTTGACTAGCATTTTGATTAACACCAGTCTCTGGCAAAGCCATAGTAAAATCATATGTTAGCGATTGAGATTCAGTACTAGGAGCAAAAGTCTTCTCAACTAAAGTAACAGTAGTTTCTGTAGAAGAAGAATTAAGTGGAATATTACCCTTTGCTCCATTTGCAATTGCTTGCACTGTACAAGTTAAATCTGGCATTCCATTTGTATAAGTCATCTTTACATAAACTGTTTGTTCAAAATCTGAAGGCGGAACAGTTATCGTAAAAGTTTTACTTTCCTCCCACCCAGGTTCTATCTCGCTAGCAGTTGTAAAATCATTACCGCCATCAAATACAGCTCCTCCAATGTTAGCAGTAGTTGTATTAATATCAGCAGGCGTACCAGTCATAGAAGAAGTAAAATAAGCCACAGATACGCCGACAGCAGTAGCTAAAACCGTTAATATTGTCAATATACTTATAATTATTTCATATTTCTTAACATTCATAAATAAGCTTCCTTTCTACTATACCTGAGGGTCACCTTTAGCCACTATTTTTCCTTCAAACTTTTTTCCTTGAAGATTATTCTGATCTGTCCCACTTTCCAAAAAATTAATTTTCAAAACATATTTATGAGCTACTCCAGTATTAATAGTCCCAGTACCAATAACCGAACTCACTGAAGGAATTCTTCTAGCTGCTGGCACAGTAACTAATTTATTAGTATCGCCTTCAGAAACTGGAGCGCCATCTTTATCACTTGTTCCTTCTAAAGTATAAACAAAACTTTCATTATCAATTTCATTTGTCACTATATCCCAAGCCAAACTATAATTACCATAAGCTTCTTCTTCAGTACTTGTATTAACTACCGAAAACTCAATTTGTCCATTATAACCTGGAAGCATCTTCTCAACATTTAATGAATCAGTCGCATTAAATACAGCAAATACCTGCGCACTTTTTAATGCTAAATCACCATTATCTTCATTTCCTACAACACTTGCTAAGTAAAAAGCATAAGTAGATATAGTACTAACAGCAATAAATGATATTACAGGAATTATAGCACATATTAAACTTTTCAAATTAACCTTCTTTTCATATTTCATAATTTTCACCCTATTATTACTATTAACATCATATCATTTTACAAGTAAAAATACAATATAAAACAGTATTTAAATGTAAAATAAAAAGCTAGAAATACCATCTAACTTTTAATTTTTAATATAGTAAATTACTATGCTAAACTATTAATCTGCTGTTGTTCCACCAGTATTAGCTGCATTGTAATATACAGTAGTATCTTTAAGACCACAACTTACAACAGCGCTTACTGTTTTATTTTGTTGTAAATTTTGATCTGTACCTGTTTCAGCAAATGTTAAAGCATATTTCATTGTCTTAGTTTCTCCAGATTTTAAAGTTCCTTCTGCAATCTTAATAGTTACAGGTGTACCTGCTGCTGTACCTGTTTCAGTATTTTCTTTAGCCACTTTATCAACTTTATAATTATTTGCTGCTGTAACAAAATTATCACCAGAAACAGTTAAATATAAATCTTCAATTTCATTAGTATTTACTACTAAATTACATACATAATCAACATCATAGTCAGATGTTCCTAAAGTTGCTGTAACAGTTTTATCACCAGATGTCCATCCAGGTAAAATCTTAGAATCAGCAGTTGGATCATCATTCTCATCTTTTTCTGAAATACCTTCAGCAGTAAATGTTGCTGCTCCAACAGTACCAGTAGTAGTATTAATATTAGCTGAATCTCCAGTCATTTGAGTAGTGAAATACGCAAATGTTGCACCAATTATAGCAACCAATAATGTAGCTATACCTATAACTGATAAGAAAATAGTTTGTCCATTTTTATTGTCCATAGTCCTTTACCTCCTTTACTATATACAATAATACCAAGCTTTTCATATAAAAGCAAGAAAAAAATCTTCAAATATAATAGCATTTTACAACAAATTTTGCATAAGAAAACCACATTATTAATGTGGCTAACATTTTATTCAGCAACAACCTGAATTCTACTAAAGAAAACCTTTCCTTTATCAATTGATTGGTCTTCATTAGTTACTTTAAATTCATAATTAAATTCATAATTATGTACCTCTCCTGGCTTAATAGACATATTTATAATTATTGGTTGACCATTATTAACTGCATATGGTGCACGACCCTCATTTAAATTTATAAGAGTTGATCCATCTTTTTTAACTCCAAAATAAAGTCTATTATTATATGTGAATCCATTAACAATATCAATCCAAGAGATTTTATAATTAAGAGTTTCTTTACTACTATTTTTAACTGAAAACTTTTTACTTCCAGTCCATCCTGGAACTGTCTCTTTAGCAGTTAATTTACCATTTTCTAAGAATGTCAATGTATGAACTTCACCCTTAGCTGTGAAATCTACATTTTCTGAAATACTAACTGTAGTATCTATAATATTCCTATCAGCTTTCCTATCTCCATCTGTATCAAGATTTGCATCTGCTAAATCATCTTCATTTAAATCTATATTTATATCTGGTTCTCCATCTCCATCTAGATCTATATTTATATCTGGCCATCCATCTCGATCTAAATCACAATTCAAATCACATTTTCCATCATTATTTGTATCTTGATTTATTAAATTTTTATCAGCTACTTTATCATTATTAGAATCTATATTTAAATCTGCTTTTCCATCATTATTATAGTCTATATTTAAATCTGCTTTTCCGTCTCCATTTGTATCTATATTTGTATCTGCTTTTCCATCTCCATCTGTATCACAATTCAAATCACAAATAGCATTACCTGTTGTATCTATATTTAAATCTGCTTTTCCATCTTTATCTGTATCTATATTTAAATCTGCTTTCCCATCTGCATCTACATCTACATTTAATAATGGCCATAAACTATTATCTAAAATACAATTTAAATCACATTTTCCATCTTTATCTGTATCTTGATTTATTAAATTACTATCTACTTCGCCATCTTTATCTAAATCTAAATTAAATACAGCTGTTTTATAATCTTTACCATAAGATAAATTAATATCTGGTTTACCGTCTTTATTTGTATCTATATTAACATCAGCAATTTTATCACCATTTATATCAACATTAACCTGAGGAATTCTATCTCCTGTTATATCACAACTTAAATCACATTTATTATCCCCATCTGTATCTATATTTAATGTTGCATTTCCAGAGCCAGTAAAATCTAAATTTAAATCTGGCCACCCATCTCCATCTGTATCTATATTTACATCTGGCTTTCCATCTCCATTTGTATCTCTATTTATTAAATTCATATCTGGTTTTCTATCACCATTCGCATCAACATTAAAAAATGAAATTAAAGTCTTTCTATAACCTATATTATAATCTGGTTTCTTATCTCCATTTGTATCACAATTAACATCACAAATGCCATTTCCATCTATATCTACATTTAAATCTGGCCATCCATCTCCATCTATATCTATATTTAAATCACTCTTTTTAGCAGCATCAACATATTTAAATATAGCTATTGTTGAAATAACGGTCGCCCCAATAAAGACAATTAAGGCAAAAAAGATAAAAACTCTTTGCTTAGCTTTCTCGCTTTTTTTCTTAGGCCTTTGAAAATATAAACCATCTTCTTCAATAATACGCTTTTTCTCAGAATCTCTCATCTGATTATCATATCTTCCCATAAATTCTCTCTCCCTATTATCTATAATAAATGATATCACAAACACATGTCTAAATCAAACAAAAGAATAACATATAACACTAACTTGGCATTAAATGCAAAAAGAAAAAAGATAGTTTCCTATCCTTTATTCTAAAGATTCAACTCTTAATTTAGCTTTAAATACTTTGCCTTTGTCAATATCTTGATTAAACTCAGTATTTCTAAACTCTAAAGTTAATTCATATGTATGTGTTTGTCCTGGTTGTATCAAAACATTAGTTGTTAAAGCTTTATTTTGTTCAGTATTTCTTGGAACTCTTTCTGTTAAAATATTTTTAACAACATTTCCATTAAGTTTTAATCCATAATATAAATTATTAGTTGCAGTAAAAGTATTCATAACATTAGTCCACAATATTTCATATCTTAATACTTCTGTACTATTATTAGTAACAGTAAATTTCTTAGTACCCTTCCATCCTGGAACCAATGAATTTGAATTTAATTTACTTATATCAACAAATGTTAGAACGCCTGGATCAACTTCTTCTTCACAAAATTCATCACAAACTCCGTCTCCGTCATAATCACAATTCTTTGTACATACATTCGGATTATCTGGATCCTCATGACAATTCTTTGTACATACATCTGGATTCTTTGGATCTTCATGACAGTTCTTTGTACATACATCTGGATTCTTTGGATCTTCATGACAGTTCTTTGTACATA
>CANSAJ010000014.1 GCA_947644695.1 uncultured Bacillota bacterium
AATAGCATAATTTGTTCGAAAAATCGTGTCTAAAAACTTGACATAAATCCATTTATTACTGAGTCTAGATATTTATACACTATAAATTCTGAGCCTCGGTCTGATAAAAATTCAATTTTATTGATATCTAATGGAGAACCATCTTCATTAAATACTTGTTCCATATGCTTCGCCTCGCTAATTGTTCATGTCAATTTGCAAGTGTTTTTTTAATTGACATAATTCAATTTAGAAATTGATAGTTATTATAGCATAAATTAAATATATTAAAACTCAAACCATAAGAGTTCGAGTTTGGTATCAATCTGGTGCAAGTGATGTAGTAATCTACAACTTTTCGCAAAATCAACGATTTTGATATATAAAATATCAATTTCTAATAATATTCTATCACAAATTTCACTGATTGTATTAAAAAAAAGTTAAATTTCATGATAAAATATAGATATCAAGGGAGGTTTAACTTATGATGGAGGCTGATAAAAAATTAGAAATGGCTTATAAATGTTGTAAACCATTAAAAGTTGAATGTATAAAAAAAGAGTTTGAGGAACATTTATATGGGTATACATTTAAAAGTATAAAAAGACAAAATGGCGAATGGACAGTTTGTTTTGATGGACCAAATGAAGCTCATATAATGTTATCAATTTCTTTTGATAAATTAAGTATAATGAAAAATACTGATAGTAAAACATAGAGAAATGCTATTGATGAGAATTTGTGTTAAAGTCAATATAAAAATGCACAAAAAGTTTATCAACTTTGTATAGGAGTGTGTCCTAAATTCTGTGTAGATGATAACTTTCCATAATAGGAAGCAAGATAATTAAATAAAAAATACCATTGTACAAAAAAATTAGCTTTTATTTGCTAATTTTTTTATCTTTATTTAAGGCTATCATATTGAGATATAACTCATAATTTTCTTTATGCTTTTTAGCTATGACTTGTAAAATAATACCTGTTACACATAATAACAAAGATATAACTAAAAATATTGAAGCAACTATTAAAGTAGGAAATCTAGGGACAAATCCTGATTTAAAATACTCAAATAGAACTGGTGCAAATAAAACTATAGAGAATAATAAAGAAATTAATGAGATTATATTAAAGAAAAAAGCAGGTTTATACTCTTCAAATAAATTTATTATAGTTCTAATAACTCTTATGCCATCAGGGATAGTGTTAAGTTTAGATTCACTTCCTTCTGGACGATTTCTAAACATGACAGGTATTTCCACAATTTTAAAATTCTTATCAACTGCATGAATAGTCATCTCAGTCTCTACCTCAAATCCTTTAGATAAAACTGGAAAACCTTTAACAAACTCATAACTAAACGCACGATATCCAGTCATAATATCTTTAATATCATTGTTAAAAATAACGTTAATTAAAAACCTAACAATTCTATTCCCAAAACTATGAAAATGTCTCTTATTCTCAGTAAAATAAGTACTAGATAGTCTATCACCGATAACCATATCAGCTCTGCCATTAAGAATATATTCACACATCTCTCTGGCGTTTTCCTTAGGATAAGTATCATCTCCATCTATCATTAAATAACAATCTGCTTCTATATCTCTAAACATAGATCTAATTACGTTTCCTTTACCTTGTCTATATTCATATTTAACAATCGCACCAGCTTTACTAGCGATCTTATCAGTGCCATCATTAGAATTATTATCATAAACATAAATATCAGCTTCAGGTAAAACTTCTTTAAAATCCTTAATTACCTTTTCAATTGTATTTGCTTCATTATAACATGGAATCAAAACAGCAATTCTTTTATTTTTCATTCTTTCTAACTTCCTTCCTTCTTATTATATCATAAAACATACCAATAATAACAGGTGCTGCAAAAACATTAGGCAAAGCATATCTAAAATATACATTAACTGGAGATGCTATACAAACAAGTAAAAGAACTATTGAAGGCATAAATATTATTATTTCTTTATACTTCTTTTTATAAAATAAATAACTTATCATAAAAAGAATTAACCAAGTATTAAATCCAATATTAGCAATAAGACCAACCACAGGAATATAAGGAAAAGCACTACCATAAGCCACTAAAGATTTTCTTAAACTCTTCATATCATTAAAATGATAATCAAATCCATTATTTTTAAGCGTTTTCTTATATTTAGAATAAATAACCCAACTAGTTTTAAAAGGATAATAATAACCATAAGTATTATGTAAAGTAGCTTCTAAATAAACTACAGGATGTTTTGTAAATTGTTCAAACCAAACTTTAAAATATGAATTCAAATCTTTATCATCACTATATTTATTAAATTTATTTTTAACTGGATCTGAAATCTCAGGATCATATCTTTCTGCTAAAGTTTCATAAATTAAAATCTTATCAATGATTTCTTTCTCTTTATCTGTAACTTCATTTCCATATTTTAAAACATATCTTGCAGTTTGTTGAAATGGAATTGACAACATCTCACGAGGACTAGAAGGTGTTACTTTAAAATAAGGTAATAAAACTTTATTATAAGAAAAATAAAAACATAAAGTAATACTAAAAACAACAAATAACTTCCATCTATTTTTATACTTTAAAAACAAAAGTAAAGGAAGCGATAAAATAATTACATGAAATCCATTATTTCTAAATAAAATTAACAATATAAGTAAAATTAATGATTTAATTATAGAAAACTTTGAATAATTATTAACATATCTATATATCATTATCACATATAAAATAATTAAAGAACCGAATATAACATCTTTCACTGGAGTAATAGCATAAAAAGGAAATATTGGAACTAAAGCATAAATTAACATGATAATTAATCTAAACTTTTTATTTATATTTATCTCCTTCATAAACTTGATAGTATAAGAAAACGTACCTGCAAGTATTACTGTTTGAATAATAGTATAAATAAATAACCCTAAATTAACATTATTAAATAATAATCCTAATTTAACACAGACTCCTAACATTAAAGTATGTAATATTGGATGATGATTTGTAATAATCATATTTTCATCTAAAAGAATTGATATATGTGAATATGGATTATCGATTCCAAAAAATTGCAATACTTGATTACTAGGATCAGGTGCCATAAGAATTGGATAAAATGCTATTATGTATATAATCCAAGAAAGAATAATTACACAGAAAGATATTAAAAAAGGTTTATTGTCTAAAACATTAATAATTTTATTAATAAAATTAAATTTACTTGTATCTTTAAATCCAGAATAATTATCTAATTTCTTAAATAAAAACCTAATGAAAATAAACAAAATAACAGTAAACAAAATATAAAGAACTAAACATATTAAAGGCTTTTCTATAAACAAAGTCAAATCTTTAAATTTATCAAAGCTCAATCCTATACACATAAATAAGGATAAAAATCCCGATAATAAAATACAAATAATATTTTTTCTTCTCACTAATACCACTCCAATTAACATAATTATAACTCAAAAAATTCATGTAATACAAGAACCATATAGTTGAATAATGTAAAAATATAGTTGCGATTATAGACCTAAATCATAAAATAGTCATAAAATATTGTACTTTTATAATATTTTGTGATATAATGATGCCCATAGAGGAGTGATATATATGGCAAAATTTTGTCCAAATTGTGGTACTGAATTTAAAGAAGGAGCAGATGTTTGCTTAAATTGTGGAAAACAATTAAATGGAAACTCTAATAATTCTAATCCTAACGGAAAATCAAAAATGGCTGCTGGTCTATTAGGTATTTTCTTAGGATCTTTAGGAGTACATAACTTCTATTTAGGATTTACAGGTAAAGCAGTAGCGCAATTATTAATTACTTTATTGACATGTGGTTTTGGAGCTGCAATTTCAGGAGTATGGGGATTAATTGAAGGAATCCTAATTTTAACTGGAAGTATCAATAAAGATGCAGCTGGAAATAATCTAGCAGACTAAAGTCTATAAAAGACTTTTTTTTATGAATAGAATTAGAAAAATAATATTACTCCTATCTGAAATAATATTTACTTATTTAATATTTGCAAATAAAATAAATTCAAATTGTCTGATAAAAAAATACCTAAATATATCATGTCCAGCTTGTGGATTCACACGTGCTTTTAAATCAATAATTAATTTAAACTTTATTGAAGCAATTAAATATAATTTATTATCAATACCAGTTTTTATATTCTTAATAGTAATTAATATAATTCTAATCTATGATATATTCTTTAATAAAAAAAAGACAGATAAAATCTTTATGTTTATAAGTAAATATACAATATTAATAATAATTATACTAATAATTAACACAATAATAAATAACATCAAAGGTATATAAAAACCTCGTCTTAAAAACGGGGTTATTTAATTTAAGCTATTTTTTTAAATTTATTAACAATAATTCCTATTAAATAAATTAATACAAACATTCCAAAAATCGAAATATTCAGAATCAAAGGAACACTAACGTACTTATATTTATTTAGATAAATTTCATATGGAAGCATATATAATACTACTCCTAAAAACGGAAGAAAAATAAATAGAATAGAAAATATCTGAGTTTTCTTTTTATCTAAATTAAATAAATCCTTTAAACCAGCTTTCATAAAAAGTAAACAAAAACTTCCAGAAAACGTCATAAGTAAAACCCATACAAGAATACTAATATTTTCAGTATTCTGAATAAAGCTTAAAACACTTAAAGTTTTTAAAACAACATAAGATGGAAAAGTATAAATATTAGCTATATCAATACCTAAAACAGATACTATTATAAATGCTATTAAACCTATACTAAAAATTTCAAGAGTATAAGCTATTAAGACAGACTTTGCTACTTTATGAGCATCAACTATATTATCTTTAGGAATAATTAGTGTAAGGAATGCTGGAACTAACACTACAAATGAAAATACAATTACAGACTTACTTGTATGATTAAAATCAAAATTTAAAAGAGGTTTTAAATTACTAATATCAACTTGTGAAAATAAAGAAATAACATTAAACATAAGTAGTAGAAAAGCTACAACTAAACAAAAAGTAGCAAGTCTACCAATAACATCAAAATCATAAAGCATCGCATAAAATAAAGGTGCTGCAATCAATAATCCTATAAATATATTAGGAGTCTCTACTAAGAATTCTGAAGAAATAAATGTAACAAGTCTCCATATAATTATAACTGTAACAAAAAATACTAAAATCATAAGAATTAAAGAAATAATTTTACTTAACCATTTTGGAAAAATAGCCTGTATTTTTTCAAAAATATCTTTATCTGGTAAAAAATTAAAAATCTTTAAATATATGAATATTAAAAACAATCCAATAATAAAACTAATACCTAAACTTAAATAAAAAGAGGTTTTAGATTCATGTAGAATATAAGGGAAAATAATACCTAAAAGAGAAGAATTTAACATACACATAAATATCAAAGAAAAAGTTAAACTACTGATTTTATATCTATTCATTTAAATATCTCCTTTCAAATTCCCTTGTTTTAATAAAGTAACTTCTATATTATAATCGAGCTCAATATTAGATAAACCATCTGTATTCCAATCTTTTTTATCAAAGTCAAAGTAATCATTTTCATTTTTATAAAGATAATTTCCAATTCCTACAAAATCAACCTTTTTTTCCTTAGCTAAATTAATAGTTTTTTCTATATATTCAGTAATAGTTTTCTTTGTTATTTTTGATAATTTATCCAAAGTTTTCTCATTATTTAAATCATTTTCGCATCCATAAAAGAACACCTCAGCCTGTACTTCGCCATCTACTGAAAGCTTATTTCCTTTTAACTCTCCAAATCCTATTTTAGATTTTAAAGTTTGTACAGTAAAATAATTTTCCCCACAAGCACTTGTAACAGCCCCATTCTGAATATGATTATTAAGAAAGTTATAACCAAAACTCTCATCAGTTCCTAAAATAATAGCTTCACCTTTTTCATCAAAAGCAACTAAATTATCCACTTCTACATAATTATTAGAATTACTTTCCTTTAAAGTCTCATTATCTTCAGCTTCTAAAACTTCGCCGACTAATTTAACATTAGGAATAACTGGTGTAATTCCATTAGCTAAATATTTAGCTAAAAATTCTTTAAAAGTAATAGATGTTGAAGCCCCGTATCTTCCCTCACTTCTTCTAACAAGCTCCGAAACGTTGGAAGCAGGATTTAAATTAAATTGAGATAAAGCTGCTAAAACATTTTTAGGATCTTCATTTGTTGAAGTCACAATTAAGAAATTTAAAGATAGTTTTGTATCTCTAGCTAAAAAATCCATTACTTCTTCTAAGCTCTCATCAGCGACTGACTTATCTATAATCATATATTCCATATTAGATGAAAAGAAAACCTTAGACATTTTCATATTAATACTTCTAATAGCATCTGCAATAGTATCGCCTTCTCCAGACATAACACTAATAGGGCTCTCAGGAACACCTTTATCTCCAGCTTCAACAATATTAACAAATTGCATATCAATTACATATTTATTATCCTTCTTACTAATAGCCATAGCAGTAACTATACCAAGTTCAGTAAGTTCTTTATAATTCCAACAACCAGTACACATAATAATTACTCCAATAATTAAAATTAATTTTTTCACTTTATATTAACCTCCTTTATAATATTTTTCTTAGCTAAATATGAAGGTCTTTTATTAATTTTAGTTAAATCTCTTCTAACAAGAGCGTTACTTTGATCTTTAATTAAAAATGGAGCAAGTGGAAGCAAATAAGGTTTTCCAAAAGTTTTGATAGTACACAAATTTAATATTAATAATATAAATCCACACATAAACCCAACCATACCAAAAAGTGCTGCTAAAATCATTAAAAGATATCTCCAGAATCTTATAGAACCTTGAATATCATAATATATAAAGACTAAACTACTAATCGCACTAACCGCTATAACTATAACCATAATAGGTGAAATAATTCCTGCTTGAACTGCAGCATCACCTAAAATTAAAGCTCCCAAAATAGATAAACTTGTACCTCTTATTGACGGAGTTCTGGCATCACCCTCATATAAAAGTTCAAATGTAAACATCAGGACAAATGCTTCTACAATCGCAGGAAATGGAACTTGACTTCTCTGAACAGTAAAGTTAATAAGTAAACTCACGGGTAAAATTTCTTGATCATAAGTGATAATAGCTATAAATAAAGCTGGAGTTATAATTGCAAGAAAATAAGCAACAAACCTAATAAGTCTTAAAAAACTAGAAAAGAATGGTTTATGATAATAATCTTCACTACTATGAAAAAAGTCCACAAAAAATGTAGGCGCAATCAAAACACTTGGACTATTCTCCATTGTAACTGCAATCCTTCCATCTAATAAAAATCTACAAGTATCATCAGGCTTCTCTGTATATAAAAGAGTAGGGAACAAAGTATGATTTTCTTTATTTATAAAACTCTTAAAATTATTAACATCCATAACCCCATCTATATTAATCTTTTCTAACATAGCTTTTAACTTATCAACAATCGCGTCCTCGCATATATTTTCCATATACATTATGCCAACTTTACTCTTACTCTGAGTACCTATAGTTAGCTCTTCTAAACATAAATGTTCACTTTTAATTCTTTTTCTAATAAGTCCAATATTCTTATTATAATTTTCTGTAAAACTATCCTTAGGCCCTCTTATAACTGGTTCTCCAGTAGGTTCAGTTACTCCTCTATCTAACTCAGCCCTTGTTTCATATGCTATTACTTCGTTCTTATAAATAACAATAGTAAAACCACTAAATAAAAATTCTAATAAACTTTCTCTAGTATCCACATTTTTAAAATTAATAGATGGAATATTTCTCTCCACATCTCTCTTAAAATTCTTAAGAGGATTACTTCCCACAATACTAAGTCCACTAAAATGCTTTAAAATAAAATCATTTACTTTATCTCCACTACTTACAGCCTCATTTGTAATAATATAAACATGCTTAAATAACCCTGGCTTAATATCTTTAATTATTAAATCAGGCATCTTATTTTTTAAATCTATAAGTTCATTTAATATATCTTTTGTATTCATATTTTTAATATTGGCAATTTCTGTAATCTTATACATTATTATAAATTAATTGAAAATAATATAAATGGTGAGAAAAATGGGAATATGGAAAGAAATAAAACATGAAATTAATAAGTTAAATGAAAATAAAGAAGTAGATATACTAATAATAGGTGGAGGCCTTACAGGTTTATTAACAGCATATAATTTAAAAAATAAAAATATATGTATAGTAGAAAAAAATCAAATAGGTTTAGGAGTGACAAAAAATACTACTGCAAAGATTACTTATCTACAAGAAAGAATTTATACAAAAATATCATCTTTAAGAGGATATGAAGATGCAAAACTTTACCTTAAATCACAACTTGAATCTATAGATAATATAAAAAATATAATAGAAAAAGAAAAAATAGACTGTGATTTTACTAAAACACCTTCTTATATATTTGCTAATACTAAAAAAGAAATAAAAAACTTAAAAAAAGAAGCAGAATTTTTAATTGAAAATGAAATAGACATAAAAGAAACTACACTTCCCATAGAAACAAAAAACTATTTAACTTATAAAGTTGAAAATACATATACATTTAATCCCTTAAAATTCATTCACGGTATTTACAAAATATTAATGAAAAATAATATAAAAGTATATGAAGAAACACCAATATTTGATATAAAAAAAGAAAATAATCACTATTTAATAACAACAAATAATTACAAAATTAAAGCAAAAACAATCATACTAGCAACTCATTATCCATATTTTATCTATCCATTATTAATTCCTATAAAATCCTATTTAGAAAAATCCTATATAATAGTTAGTAAAGTGAAAGAATACAAAAATTTTTCTTGCATTAGTACTGGTAAGCCAATATTTTCATGTAGATATTATAAGGAAGGTAATAATATTTATCAAATATCTTTAGGTAGTAGTCACAACACAGCATTCAAACAAAATGATGAAAAATGTTTTAACGAAGTTCAAAAATTATTTAAATTAAATAATAAAGATATAGTAATGAAATACAGCAATATGGATATTATTACACCTGATTACATTCCATTTATAGGTGAAATAAAAGAAAATATGTTAATTGGATGTGGATATAACACATGGGGAATGACAAACAGTGTTCTAGCAAGTTCATTACTAAGAGACATAATAAATAATAAACCTAACAAATATAAAAATTTAACAAATCCTAAAAGATTTAATTTATCAAATTTAATAAAACTTCCGTATTATATTACATCAGGAATATATTCTTACACAACTTCCAAATTAATAAAGAACAAATCTTGGTATAAACATGTTATTACAAAAAGAAAAAATGGTGATTCTATTGGTATATATATAGATGACTTAGGAACTATTCACGAAGTAAAAAACAAATGTCCACATTTAGGATGCAATCTGGTATTTAATGAAATAGAAAAAACTTGGGATTGCCCATGCCATAGCTCTAGATTTGATATAGATGGAAATTGTTTAAAAGGCCCAAGTAACAAAGATATTAAGTTATAGCACATCAAGACTATTGCATAATTTTGGTAATTATGATACAATTCTAAAGTTTGTAAGGTGAAATTTATGGGAAATAGAAAAGTTGAAGAAGATAGTATAACTACGTTATTACGTAAATATAGTGAAGGAGATTTAGAAGCAAGAGATAAAATATTTGGAAGATATAAATATTTTGCTAAAAGTATTGCTAGAAGCTATTTACCTATATGTGACGAAGAAAATGACTTAATTCAAAGCGCTTATGAAGGAATAATGATTGCTATAGAAAAATCTAAAAATAATTTTTCTCGATTTTATATAATAATAAAAGAAAGTATTGAAAAGTCTGTAATTGACTATATATTTTCAAGTAAAGGAATTAATGGTCAAGTATTCCAAAAAAATGGATGGAAATTATATGGAAGAAAAACTTATAGAAAAATTCTACAAGCACTAAAAGACTCGTCATATCCTGTAGATAATATACAAGCAGTCGAAGAAATAGCTGCTACTTTGAATATAAGTACTAGGTATATTATTCTTGCTTTAATCGAAATGAATTTAGTTGGATATATGCCAACAGAACTAAGCCCAATAGATGCTGAAAGATCTACAGAGATAGAATATATTATTGATGAAACAAGTAAAGAAATCTATGAAGCAGTTCTTGAAAACCATTTAACACAAATAAATGGTATAAATCTGACTCATCTATCAATGAGTCAATTAAGTGCATTAAAAAGTTATATAGCACAAAAATCAAATATTCGTCATGATATTTTAAGATATTATCAATCTGCTGCAGTTTACAAAAAGGAGAAGTAAAAAACAATTTACTTTTTTTCTTTGAAAATATTTGACACTATTAATTGCATAGTTTATTGTTAATAATGCAAGGAGAAGTTAATATGATAGTAAAAATTGAAAATATGGATCATAATGGAAGAGGAATAGCAAGAATAGGAGAAAAAGTTACATTTGTACCCTTCGCATTACCAGAAGAAGTAGTAGAAATAAGAATTACGAAAGAAAAGAAAAAATACAACGAAGCTAAGCTAATAAAATTACTTACACCATCAAAAGAAAGAATAACGCCCATATGTCCATATTATAATGAATGTGGTGGTTGTGAAATAATGCATATGGATTATAAATCACAAATTAATTTCAAAAAAGAAAAAGTTAAAAATATAATTGATAAGTATACAAACTTAAAAATTGAACCTGAAGTCTTTTCATCAGAACATAATTTAAATTATAGAAATAAAATAACAATACATGAAAATAATGACAAAATTGGATATATGAAAAAAGCCACCAATGAAATAATAGAAATAGATTCATGCCCACTTGCAATGGAAACTATTAACAAATATTTAAAAGAAAATAAAAGAAAAATAAAAAAAGAATTAATTATAAGAACAAATGAAAAAGGCGAAATTATATCTTCTCTACAAAACAATAAAATGATTATCGAAATTAATAAATTAAAATTTCAAATAGACATAAACTCATTTTTTCAAATAAATAATGATATATGCTCTAAAGTTTTTTCATACATTGAAAATAATATTAACAACTGTAAAACTTGTTTAGATCTATATTCTGGTGTTGGTACGTTATCTATCCTAGCGAGTAAAAAATCAAAATATGTTTACTCTATAGAATCTAATCCCCATTCACATGCTAATGCAATTGAAAATCTAAAAATTAATAACATTAAAAACATAAAATTTATGTTAGGAAAAGTAGAAAATGAAATTAAAAAAATAAATGAACCAATTGATTTAATAATTACCGATCCTCCAAGAAGTGGAATGGATAAAGAAACAATTAAAATTATAAAAGAAATAACTCCTAAAACACTAATATATATGTCATGTGATCCAATGACATTAGCAAGAGATTTAAATGATTTAAAGGAAATGTATATACTTGAAAAAATAGCCATATTTGATATGTTTCCTAATACTAAACACATTGAATGTGTATGTGTGCTAAATAGAAGATAGCCTTTATAATAAATATGTTTTTACTAATTTTTGCAAAAAATATTATAAAGATTATATGTGAAGAATATCTTTCATCATACCCTCTAACTGGTATGTGTTGACTAGTTGAATTTTGTAGTAATTAGTGGATTATAATGAAAAAAATAAAACTAAAATTAGATCAATCAGAATTTGGACTAATAATAAATGGATTAGTAGAATTTTAAAATAAGTTAACAAAAGAAAATAAAAAGACAGACCTAATTGATGACTTATTATTAAAACCATTAAATGATAAAAGTAAATAATTAAATAATATACTTTAAACTTGTCTTACAAAAACACACAAAGAAATTTAATTTTTTTTGTGCAAAAATGTTAATGTGTATTAAAGTAATAAGAATGTTATATACAAGAAAAGAAATTTCTAAAACATATCCTTCTTTTATCTTCACAATGGATAGTGCGTTTTATTATTGGGACTTAACTGATGTAATACCAGATAGATTTAGTTTAGCAACAAAACAAACGAATATTAAATTTAAAGATGAAGATATAAATCTAATATGTCATATTCTCTTGATAAATCAGCCATTTTCTTTTCTGATTCATATAAATTTACTATTGTCTTTTTAAATTCTTCATCATAACTTTTCTTCTCCTTACTCATTGGCACTTTCTCCTTCTAATTGGTATAGTCATTATACCATTTAGAAAGATTTTCGTGTCTATATATCTATTCTAACACCATTAATAATATTAATGAGTTAGTTTCACAATTAAACAATAACTAATTGGAATTTATTTATTTTACAATAATTGGTAAATTTTACTATATTTATAATTAAAAATCATGATACAATATAATTAATGAGAACAGTTTATCCAAAACTAAATCAAGAAAGGTATTTTAATAATGGAAAAAGAAGATTTAACTTTATTAATATTAGCAGGAGGAATGGGAAGTAGATATGGTGGACTAAAGCAAATTGAACCAGTAGGACCTAATAAAGAGTTTATAATTGATTATTCGATTTACGATGCCATAAAAGCAGGATTTAATAAAGTAGTATTTATAATAAAGAAAGAGAATTATGATATTTTTAAAGAAACTATAGGAAAACGAGTAGAAGATAAAATAAAAACCGAATATGTATTTCAAGAACTAGATAATCTACCTGAAAATTATACAGTTCCAGAAGAAAGGCAGAAACCTTGGGGAACAGCGCATGCAATTGGATGCGCTTCAAATATTATTAACGAGCCATTTATGATAATAAATGCAGATGATTTTTATGGTTCTGATGCATATAAAAAAATGAGTGAATTTTTAAAAAATACAAAAGATAATAATTATTGTATTGCTGGTTATCAAATTAATAACACACTTACAAATAATGGAGAAGTAAAACGTGGAGTATGTAAAATTGATGAAAACTTTTATTTAAAAGAAATAATAGAAAGTAATGTTAAAGAAGAAAACGGGATAATAACAGCCAAGCCTTTAAATGGAAATCCGTCATTTACTCTAAAAGAAGATGTTCTTGTATCGATGAATATGATAGGATTTACACCTTCAATATTTAAGTATATTAAAGATAACTTTCCTTTATTTTTAGAAGCAAATAAAAAAGATTTATCTACATGTGAGTATTTAATCCCTGATCTTTTAGAAAAAATAACTGATCAAAAATTAGTTACAACTAAAGTAATTATGACATCATCTAAATGGGAAGGAATAACTTATAAAGAAGATTTAAAAGATGTAATAGACTCTATAAATAAAAGAATTGAAAGTGGAGAATATCCACAAAAGCTATGGGAATAATAATTATTCTCTTTTTTTTCACAAAAGTCACCTACTTGTCACTTTACTTAGAATATAATGTGAATGTATTAAATGAAGAGGTGAGTATATGAAAAACAAAAAAATAAATAAAATACTAATGTATTCTGTAATACTATTAATGTTTATAATAGCTTGCAATTTTATATACTTACAATTAATATAAAATTAATACAAAGGAGCGTAAAATGGAAATTTTAAAAGTTGAAAACTTAACTAAAATCTACGGTGAAAAAGGAAATAAAGTAGTAGCACTTGACAATATTTCATTCTCAGTTGAAAAAGGAGAATTTGTAGCAATAGTAGGTGCCAGCGGAAGTGGTAAATCTACATTACTACATATAATTGGTGGAGTAGACAGACCTGACTCTGGAAAGGTATACATAGATGGTAAAAACATATGTGAATTTACAGACGATAAACTTGCAATATTTAGAAGAAGACAAGTAGGGCTTATATATCAATTTTACAATTTAATTCCAATTCTAAATGTAGAAGAAAACATTGCATTACCTTTAAATCTTGATAATAGAGAAGTAGAAAAAAATACAATAGATAATCTATTAAAACTATTAGGACTTGAAAATAGAAGAAAACATTTGCCTAATGAATTATCAGGAGGACAACAACAAAGAGTATCAATCGGACGAGCACTAATAACATCTCCAGCCATAATATTAGCAGACGAACCAACTGGTAACTTAGACACAAAATCCAGTGATGAAATAGTAGAATTACTAAAAAAATCTAACAAAGACTACAAACAAACTATAATAATGATAACTCACAATATGGAAATAGCTAACATAGCAGACAGAATAATTAAAATAGAAGACGGAAAAATCATAAGCGAGGTATAACTATGAACATACTAAAAAAACTATCAAAAAAGAATTTATTCCTAAATAAAAAAAGAACAATTGTGACTATTATTGGTATAATTCTTTCAGGGTCATTAATATCTGCTGTATCAGGAATGTTTACAAGCATGCAAAAAACAATTGTACAAAACGCTATAAACGAAACAGGATATTATCATATAGAATTATTTAAACTAGATGACAATGACATAAAAAAACTAAATGCGAATAGAGACATAAAAGAAATAAAATTTATGTATGATTTAGGATATTCACATTTTATTGAAAATGAAGAAATGCCTTTTATTCACATATATAGCACAGAAAAAATAGACGAATTATCATATCATATAATTGATGGAAGAAAACCAAATAATGAAAATGAAATTATATTAAATAAAAAAGCATTACAAGATTCTAACTATAAAATTGGAGATACAATAACATTAGAAGTAGGAAAAAGAACAACTAAAGATGGTTACGAACTAGACGATTCTAACCCATACTATGAAGAAAATGAAGAACAACTTATAAACACAACAAAAAAGACATATAAAATAGTCGGTACTTTTAAGAAATCTGGATACAATTACAATTATTATGGAATAACAACAAAAGAAAAAAGCGACAACATAATAGGTTATGCCTCTCTTACAAAACCATCTGACTACGAAAAATCCCTATTAGAACTTCTTGGAATAAATAATTTTACTGACATAAGTAATGCAAAATATAAATATGAAATTAATAATGAATTATTAAGATGGGAAGTATTTGCTTTCTCAGATAGCACTATAAGTATGCTATATGCAGTAGCAAGTGTAGTAATAGGTATAATAATTATAACAAGTATATTCTGCATTAGAAACTCATTTGCAATAGGTGTAACAGAAAAAACAAAAATGATAGGTATGCTCTCAAGTATAGGTGCCACAAAAAAACAAATAAAAAAAGGAATCATATATGAAGCGCTTATCTTAGGATTTATAGGAATTCCACTAGGAATAGTAAGTGGAATATTAGCAGTATTCGTATTAATTAAAATAGTAAATACCATACTTAACGGAGTACTTTTTGAAAATTTAGATCATATTATATTCCATATAACTATAATCCCATTAATATTCTCATGTATTCTAGGATTCTTAACTATATACTTATCTGCACTAATTCCTGCTATAAAGGCAAGTAAAAAAGGACCAATAGAAAACTTGAAAAACAGTGAATCCTTAAAAATAAATCCTAAAAAATTAAAAAAATCAAAATTAATAGATAAAGTTTTTGGAATAGGAGGAACTCTTGCACACAAAAACTTACAAAGAAGTAAAAAGAAATATAGAACAACTGTAATATCATTAACAATAAGTATATTTGTCTTTATCTCAATGAATACATTTATAACTGAATCATTTAATTTTTCTAGTAAATATTATGAAGACTATGATTATAATATGGAAATACATAATGCTTCAAAATTAAAAGAAGAAGACTTAAGAAGAATAAAAAATATTGAAGGTGTCACAAATGCTTATATTTTATATGAAATAAATGGATATCTTGAACTAAGCGAAAAAGATGAAAACAATTATGTAAATAAAAGTCTTTTTGAAGAATGCTATATAAATGAATCAGGAAAAGAAATATGTGAATATTTAAGTTCTCCAATTACCATAATTGCACTTGATGATGAATTTTTTAAGACTTACACAAAAAAATTAAAGCTAGATAATGACAGATTAGAAAGAGAAGCTATTTTGAATGATGAATATAAAGAGTATATTGATTCTAAAGAAGTTATAGTGAGAAGCTATAAATATAAAGATAATGACACCATAAATGGAAAAATAGGTGATAAAGATATACAAATAAAACTTGCTAAAGTGGCAAGTATAAAACCTAATGGAATAGAAAACTCATATAATAAAGGTGGATTTTTAATCTTAAATAAAAAGTACTATAATGATTTAAATTTTACTCCATCCAAAATTACTATTGAATCAGATAATCCAAGCATTACACAAAAAGAACTAGAAAAACTAAGTAGTGATCTTATCATATCAAATTTTGAAGAAGCTAAGAAAAATGATGCATCTATGAAACTAATAATTAGTATATTTCTTTATGGCTTTATAACAGTGATAACTCTTATAGGTGTTACTAATATATTTAATACAATAACGGCTAATATGGAACTTAGAAAAAAAGAATTTGCCATGCTAAAAAGTATTGGAATGACTAAAAAAGAATTCAATAGAATGATAAACTTAGAAACATTTTTCTATAGTACTAAATCTTTAGTATATGGAATAATACTAGGACTTATAGGCTCTTTATTAATACATGAAGCTTTTAGCAAAAAGAACGATATAAACTTTATAATACCATACACACCAATAGTGCTATCAATATTATTCGTATTCTTATTAGTATTCATAATAATGAGATTCAGTATAAATAAAATAAATAAACAAAATATAATAGAGACAATTAGAAAAGATAATATTTAAGGGAGATCTTTCCCTTTTTCTATTATATAATATAAAAAGGTGATATTATGTTGATTTTATTAGTCGAAGACAACTTGAGAGTCGCAGAAGGTCTAAAATACACTTTAACACAAAATAATTATAAAGTTGTAAATACATCCACATTTAAAGAAACAAAAGAATATTTAATAAATAATAAACCAGACTTAATAATACTAGATATAACTCTTCCTGATGGTAATGGAATCGAGCTTTATGAAAATATAGTAAAAGAAAAAAATATACCAACAATCTTTTTAACAGCAAGAGATGATGAAGAAACAATAGTAAAGGGACTTAATATAGGTGCAGAAGACTATATGACTAAACCTTTCTCAACAAAAGAATTATTAGCAAGAATAAACCGAATAATATTAAGAATTAATAAAAATACTATTATTACTGTAAAAGATATAAAATTTGACATAGATAAAATGGAAGTTTACAAAAATGATAAACTAATAGAACTAACTAGTTTAGAAATAAAAATTTTACAATTACTATTCATGAGTTTAAATAAAGTAGTAAGAAGAAGTTTTATAATTGATAAGATTTGGGAATGGACAGGCAATGATATAAACGACAACACTGTTACAGTTTACCTTAAAAGAATAAGAGAAAAATTAGATACAGATATAATACTAACTATTAAAGGAATAGGATATAGGATAGATAAAAATGAACAATAAAATAGAATTAAAAAAATACATTCAGATTACATTCGTACTTACACTTTTTTTGACAATATCTTTCATAATTTTACATATTTATCAATATAAAGTATACACATCTAACTATAATAAAAGTGTGTCATCTATATTAGAAATCGTAAAAAAAGAATATCCTAAAATTGATGAAATTGAACTAATTAATATTCTAAATAAAGAAACATTTAGAGATACAAACTTCTTAAAAGACTATGGAATAGATATAAAAAGTGACTCTGTTATTCTTATTAACGATAAAACACAATTTAAATTTCTAATATTAACAACTATCCACCTAATAATATCATTTACTATTATAATAACTATATTTTTAATATATAATCATAAGAAAGACAAAAAGATAACAGAAATTACAAAACTAATAGAAGAAATAAATAAGAAAAATTATTCACTAGAAATAGATAGTAACACAGAAGATGAATTATCAATATTAAAAAATGAAATATATAAAACTACTATATTATTAAAAGAAACTGCAGAAAATAGTATTAATGATAAATTACACTTAAAAGATTCTCTAGGAGACATATCACATCAATTAAAAACTCCATTAACATCTATCATGATATCTTTAGATAATATTATAGATAATCCAGATATGGACAGTCAAACAAGATTTGACTTTATACATAATATACAAAGAGAAACAAATAACATTAATTTTTTAATACAATCAATACTAAAATTAACTAAACTAGATACCAATATGGTTCTATTTAAACAAGAAGAAGTAAAAGTTATAGATATAATAAATGAAAGTGTAAAAAACGTATCCATGCTTTGTGAATTAAAAAATATAAAAATAAAAGTTAAAGGAGATAAAAATCTAAAAATTAATTGTGATTTTAAATGGCAAATAGAAGCAATTACTAATATTTTAAAAAATTGTGTTGAATATTCTAACGAAAATAGTACAGTAGATATTAAATATAAAGACAGCAAATTATATATAATTATAGAAATAGAAGATAATAAAGGAAGCTTAAAAAAAGAAGAAGTAACTAAAATATTTAAAAGATTTTATAAAGGCGAAAACTCTAGTAAAGATAGTGTTGGTATAGGTTTGGCACTTTCTAAAGAAGTAATAGAAAAAGATAATGGAAGAGTAAGTGCCAGTGTAACACCTGGTTTAAAAACAACATTTACAATAAAATACTTTAAATGATAAAAAAAAAAAAAAAAAAAAACATTTGACAAACGTAAGTTTGTCTTTTATAATTATATTAGTAAAATAAAGAGGTGAATTTAAATGAAAAAGCTATATATTGATTTTGATGGAGTAATACTTGATACTATTTCTCCACTTTATGAAACAGCAAGAAACTTAAACTATGATATAAATGATGAAGAATTTTATAGAACATTTGATTTTAAAAAAGTTTTAAAAGATGAATATATTTTAAATGATAGCATCAATTGTATAAAAAAACTTATTAATAGTAAAAAATTTGATGTAAGCATATTGACACACTGTAGCTCAATTAACGAAGGCGCTGATAAAATAAGCTATATTAGAAAGTTCTTTAAAGATATGACAGTAATAATTTGCCCAAAATGTATATCAAAAACTAAAATGCTTCCAATGCGTAATGCTATTTTAGTAGATGATTATAGTAAAAATCTAAATGAATGGGAAAGTGAAGGTGGAATCGCAGTAAAATTTTCTAAAGAATCTAAAGAAACTAGGTTTACAGTAATAAATAAATTAGATAAACTAATAGAAATATTTTAAAGGAGACAAACATGAAAATAGAAAGACTTATTTTAGAACCGTTAGATAATAACTGTTATATAATTAGCAATTATGATGAGGCAATTATAGTTGATCCAAGCGGTGAAGAAACAAAAATTGAAGAATATTTGAAAAAACAAAATTTAAGGTTAGATGCAATATTTATTACTCACTATCATTTTGATCACATAGGTGCTTTAGAATATTTTAAAGAAAAATATAAACCTAAAGTATTTGATTATAAAAATATAGGAAAATCTGAAATTGCAGGTCTCAAATTTGAAGTCTTGCCAACTAAAGGCCACTCAAAAGATAGTGTTTCATTCTACTTCAAAAATACAAAAGATATGTTTGTAGGAGATTTTATCTTTGAAGGAAGTATAGGAAGAATGGATTTAGAAGGTGGAGACGAAGAAGAAATGGCATACAGCTTAAACTTTCTAAGAACATTTGAAAATGATACAAAACTATATCCTGGCCATGGAAATCCTACAACATTAGAAAAGGAATTAAAAAATAACCCATATTTATGATAGCAGAAGTATTAATAGAACACAGTGTAAAAGAATTAGATAAAACATTCGATTATATAATACCTTCATATTTAATTGAAGATATAAAAAAAGGACAGAAAGTACTTGTTCCTTTTGGAAAACAAATAGTCGAAGGTTTTGTCATGCAAATAAAACAAGATAAAGACACCAATGTAGAATATAAAGAAATATCAGAAATAGTAGAGAAAAACTTTTGCTTAAATGAAGAATTAATAAATCTAGGTAAAATTATACAAAAAACCACCTTATCAACTCTTATAAGTGCATATCAAATAATGTTTCCTAAAGCATTAAAAGCTTCTAATAAAACAACAATACCAATAAAAACAAAAACACTAGTATACCTAAATAATGAAGTTAATATAGAAGAATATAAAAACACAAACAAAAGAAATAAAAAAGAAATAGAAATAATAAACAAGTTATTAACAGAAAAAGAAATAGAAAGAAAAGTTATTAACTGTGAATCATTAAGAAAACTAATAAATATCAAAATAGTATTAACAAAAGAAATTGAAATAAAAAGAAATGTTGATTTTATGGAAGAATCAGCAAAAGAAATTACTTTAACAGAAGAACAAGAAGAATGCTATAAAAAAATAAAATCAAGTCAAAACAAAAATATTCTTTTGCATGGTGTGACAGGAAGTGGAAAAACAGAGATTTATATAAAAATAATAAAAGACATGATAAAAATAAACAAAACAGCAATAATGTTAGTTCCCGAAATAAGTTTAACACCTCAAATAGTAGGAAAATTTATAAGCACTTTTGGAAACAAAGTAGCAGTTATTCACAGTGGACTTAGTGAAGGTGAAAAGTATGATGAATATAGACGTATAGTTGAAAAAGAAGCCTCAATAGTAGTTGGTGCTAGAAGTGCGATTTTTGCACCTCTAAATAATATTGGAGTTATAATAATTGATGAATGTGGAAGTGCATCATTTAAACAAGACGTAAATCCAAAATATAATGCGATAGACATAGCTTTATTAAGGGGAAAATTTCATGATTCATATGTAATAATGGGAAGTGCAACACCATTACTAGAACAATATGCACGAGCTAAAAAAGGAATATTTAATTTAATAACATTATCAAAAAGAATAAGTAACAAAATGCCAACAATAAATATTGTTGACATGAATGAAGAAGTTAAAAAAAGAAATTTTATAATAAGTAATGAATTAAAAATAAAGCTAAGCATGTGTCTAAATAAACATGAACAAGCAATATTACTCTTAAATCGTCGTGGATATTCAACCTTTCTTAGTTGTTCTTCTTGTGGTTATGTATGGAAATGTCCATCATGTGATATCTCATTAATCTATCATAAAACATCTAATAATTTGAGATGCCATTACTGTGGCTATAGTGTAGAAATGACAAAAAAATGCCCATCATGTAAAGAAGAAGCCATTAAAGATCTTGGAATGGGAACAGAAAAACTAGAAAAAATAATAAACGAAACATTCCCTAATGCTAAAACTATAAGAATGGATTTAGATACTACAACAAAAAAAGGTTCACATCAAAAAATAATAGAAAGCTTTAGAAATCATGAATATGACATATTAATAGGAACTCAAATGATATCTAAAGGTTTAAACTTTAAAGAAGTAACTTTAGTAGGAGTTATAAATGCAGATGCATCTTTGAATATACCTGACTTTAGAAGTTCAGAAAGAACATTTGAACTTCTAATGCAAACTAGTGGAAGAACTGGAAGATATGATTTGCCTGGAGAAGTAATAATACAAACTTATAACAAAGATAATTATGTCTTAAACTGCGTTAAAAATCACAGTTATATAGATTTTTATAATAAAGAAATGGAAATAAGAAAGACACTTAAATACCCTCCATATTTCTATACAGTCTCAATAAAAATAATAAGTGAAACTTATGAGCTAGCTAGAAACGAAAGTGTAAAAATAAAAAATCATTTAAAAAACAAATTATCTCAAAACTTTATAATATTAGGCCCATCAACAGCCAGCATATTTAAATTAAAAAATAAATATTATTTTCAAATAATACTAAAATACAAAAAAGAAGAAAATCTTTATAAAGTGTTAAAAGAGATTAATGATATATATATAGGCAATAAAATCAAAGTAGACATAAATATAAATCCACTTAATTTACTATAAATATTTATAAAAACTTGATATAATGTAGTCGAGGTAAAAAAATGAAAGAAAAAAAAGTAGTATTCATGGGAACTCCTGACTTTGCAGTTCCTGTACTTAAAGAATTAATAGATAATACCAATGTTGTTTTAGTAGTAACACAACCTGACAAAAAAGTCGGAAGACATCAGGAAGTAGAAATGACACCTGTAAAAAAAGTAGCATTAGCTAATAATATTCCTGTGTTTCAACCTATAAAAATAAGAGAAGATTTTGAAGAAATACTAAATATGAAACCTGATATAATAATCACCTGTGCCTATGGACAAATAATACCAAATATATTATTAGAAACTCCAGAATATAAAGCTATTAATGTTCACGCGTCTCTTTTGCCAAAACTTCGTGGAGGAGCACCATTACATAAATCTATTATAGATGGATATAAAGAAACTGGAATCACTATAATGTATATGATAGATAAAATGGATGCAGGAGATATAATCGAGCAAGAAAAAATAGAAATAACAGATGAAGATAATGTTGGTACAATACATGATAAATTAAGCACTTTGGGTGCAAGTCTAATAATAAAAACGCTACCCTCTATATTTAACAAAACTAATAAAAGAATTAAGCAAGATGAAAATGAAGTTACATATGCTTACAATATAAAAAGAGAAGAAGAAAAAATAGACTTTAACAAAACATCAAGAGAAGTATTTAATCAAATAAGAGGTTTATACCCATATCCTATTGCTTATACTACATTAAAAGATAACATAATAAAAATAACTGAAGCAAGGCTATCAGAAAAAGAAACAGGACACATAGGCGAAATTACAGAAGTAAATAAAAATGGTATAATTGTAAAATGCCTAGACAAAAGTATAATTATAACCAAATTAAAACCAAGTGGAAAAAAAGAAATGGATGCTTATTCATTTGCTAATGGCTATGGCAAAGAAAACCTAATTGGGAGAAAGTTTAAATAATGGATGAGAAAGAACAAAAAGAAAATAAGACAAGAATAATAAAAATAGTAATTTATCTTGGAATATTTCTAGTAGCAATTCTAATAACAAGATTAAGTAACGGTATATCAAAAAACAAAACAGATAAAGTTACAGAATCAACAACAAATATAATAGAAAAAATAAAAAATATAAATGATAACTATTATAAAGAAAAAGTGCAAATCATATTAGAAGATGATTCTGAAACATTAGAATTCGAAAAAATATCTGAAGTTGAAATGGGAACTAAAAAATATCATGGACAGACAACTGAATATATAAAATACAATGATGAATATTATGATTTTGAAGATGGCAATTTCACAAAACTTATAGACTTTAAAGCCTTTGATTATGATAAAACATTTTATGATCTAACAAATATAAAAAAGATATTATCATTAGAAACTAATTATACCGCATTCACTATAGACGAAGAAAATGTTCACAAATCCTCTTATGATATAAAAGATATTTTTAAAATATATAATGAATATAATAATGAACACATAATGAAATATAAAGATGGCTTAGTCCATGTCGAAATTCATCATACAAATGATTCTATAAATTATATATTAATAAATGCAACAGATTTTTTTAATATTTTAAATAATACAGAACTAAACAGCGTTATTTACTACATAGAAATATCAGAAGAAAAAGAACAAGATATATCTTGGATTTTAGAAAAATTAAATTAAAAAAAATATCTACTTTTGTCTAATATAATGCATATAAATCAAATAAGTATTATATTTTCTATAGAGGTGATTACTATAGAAAATAAACTAGATAAAATATTTGATGAAATAATTAATGAAGTAACACTAAGCATTTTAGAAACAAAAAAATACTTTAGACAAAATAATATAGTAACTAAAGAAGAAAAAGAAGTTCAAATTAATAGTTAATTTGAGCTTTCTTTTCTATAATAACAAATTGCTTTATAAAGTTCTTTCTAATATTTGACAAAAAATGCCTTATCTTGTACAATTATAATGGAAAAGGGGCATTGATATGATAGATGAAAAAATACTATTAACAACGAATGATATACTAGAAAAAGACTTCAAAATTGATGCTAGAGGTTATAGACCTCAAGAGGTTGATAAATTCTTAGACATAATAATACAAGATTATACTGAATATGAAAAACTATTAAGAAGATATGATAATGAACTAAAAAATGTTTTACAAGAAAATACAAAACTAAAAAATGAAATAAGAAATTTAAAATCAACATTAAGTGTAGCAGAAAATAACAAAGGTGTAACAAACGTTGACATATTAAAAAGACTTGGAGAATTAGAAAAAATAGTATACGGAGAAGAATAAATATCTTAGGTAAACGCTGCATATAATTATGTAGAGGAAAGTCCATACTCGCATAGTCTGAGATGACTATAGTGTTCGTGCAGAAGAAAAAAATAACTTCTGGTAGCTTATGCTAACGGCTCCGAAAAAGTCAAGACCTGACTTGATTAGGTATAAAAGTGCCATAGAGACGATGTCTTTTAGGAATAAAAGAAGTGGAACGAGGTAAACCCCGCGAGCGAGAAACTCAAAATTGGTAGAGGAGCTTTCATGGAGGAATCAAACGAAGTGAAGGAGTTAATATAACTAGATAAATGTTTACCACCCTTAAGGGTACAGAAAATGGCTTATTAGATATTTATTAAAAGGAGAAACCTATGAAGGATATAGGAAATATATTTAAGGAAAAAAGAGAAGAAATCGGCATTAAAGAAGAAGAAGCAGCAAAAGATTTAGAAATAACATTACCACAGCTTGAGAATCTAGAAGATGGAAATGTAAATGCATTTAAAGATATTTTCTTTCTAAAGGAATTAGTTAGAAAATATGCCATATATTTAAATGTAGATGCCGAAGAAATAATGGAAGACTTTAACGATTTTGTATTTGATTTCACATCAAGAATTCCAGTAGAAGAAATAGAAGCAAAAGTAAAAGAAATTGAAAGACAAAATGAAAAAGAAACCAGAAGTAAAATTAGCTCTCCATATACTAGAAAAAAAGTAAGAAAAGCAAAATTACAACCAGTATTCTTATTTTCAGTAATAACAATAATACTCGTTTGCTTAACCTTTATGTTTTTAAATATAATTTTAGATAATAAAAGGCAAGAGAATAAAATTGAAATAGGAAGTGAATATAAAAATGAATTTGCCCAATAAAATAACTATGTCAAGAATAGTATTAGCTGTATTTGTATTAGCATTATTAATATTTCCACTAGAAAAAATAGGAATACATATGCCAACTATAATAGTTGGAGGAAAAGTCCAAATCGATATAAAATATTTTATATGTGGATTTTTATTCCTAGTAGGATCTTTAACAGATCTTATAGATGGAAAAATCGCAAGAAAATATAACATGGTAACAGACTTTGGAAAAGTAATGGATGCAATAGCAGATAAAATGCTAGTAAATGGAGTGTTAATTATACTTGCATGCACAGGATTCATACATATGATAATACCAGTAATAATAATTAGCAGAGACACAATAGTAGACTCAATTAAAATGGTAGTAGGAAATAAAGTAGGAGCAGTAGGTGCTAGTCAAGCAGGAAAATTAAAAACAGTATTCATGATGTGTGGAATCACATTGATGTTATTCTATAATCTACCATTTGAATTAATAGGACTTAGAATTGCTGACTTTCTAATAATGACAGCGACAGTTCTATCAGTAGTAAGTGGCATAGAATATTATGTAAAAAACAAAAAATTTTTAACAGAATAAAATATGAGAATAATCACTTCTCGTATTTTTTAGCTATATAAAAGAAAAACAATAGCAAATGAATTTTATATAAGTGGTCATAAATACAATGTATTAAAAAACTTTTTATATAATGTAGAATTTTCAGAAGAGTTAAATGACATCGAATTTATAAAATCCTTAACGTTTGATAAATGCATTAAATTTTATAAATCTTTATCATTTGATACTTACTCAATCTCAATTCTAAGAAATAATAAAGATAAATGAAATAATTACCAACCATAATTCTAATGATAACTTGACTTCAACTTAATACTTTAATAAAATAAAAATGCAATCAGATCTCAAATAGTGAATAAAATATTTGTTTTATAAAACAAGTGTTCGAAAAAGTGTTGACAAAAGAAAAAAATATAGGTAAAATTGAAACATACAGTAGGAGGACATAATGAGTAAATTAACAAAGTCAGGGGAAAAAGATAAAACATTAGAACAAGTTTTACAAGATATTGAAAAACAATTTGGTAAAGGCGCTATCATGAAATTAGGGGAAGATGGTGTAAAAGATATAGATGTAGTTTCATCAGGAAGCTTAACATTAGATATAGCATTAGGTGTTGGAGGATATCCAAAAGGAAGAATCATAGAAATATATGGACCAGAATCAAGTGGTAAAACTACATTTGCATTACATGCAATAGCTGAAGTACAAAAGACAGGAGGAAGAGCAGCTTTCATAGATGCAGAACATGCATTAGATCCAGTATATGCAAAAAATTTAGGAGTAAATATTAACGATTTACTACTAAGTCAACCTGATACAGGTGAACAAGCACTAGAAATATGTGAAGCATTAGTTAGAAGTGAAGCAATGTCAATAATAGTAATAGATTCAGTAGCAGCATTAGTACCTCAAGCAGAAATTGAAGGAGAAATGGGAGATAGCCATGTAGGACTTCAAGCACGTTTAATGTCACAAGCTTTACGTAAATTATCAGGAGCTATTAATAAAACAAATACGATTTGTATATTCATAAATCAGTTAAGAGAAAAAGTAGGAGTAATGTTTGGAAATCCAGAAACAACACCAGGAGGACGTGCATTAAAATTCTATTCATCTATAAGATTAGATGTAAGAAGAGCTGAACAAATAAAACAAGGAACAGATGTAATAGGAAATAAAACTGTTGTAAAAGTTGTTAAAAATAAAGTAGCTCCACCATTTAAAACAGCAGAAGTTGAAATTATGTATGGTGAAGGAGTAAGTCATGAAGGAGAAATAGTTGACATAGCTAGCAACCTTAATATAATAGAAAAAAGTGGAGCATGGTATTCATACAAAGGAGAAAAAATAGGTCAAGGAAAAGAAAATGTTAAGACACTATTAAAAGATAATAAAGATTTATTAAATGAATTAGAAACAAAAGTAAGAGAATACTATTCATTTAAAAATACTCCTGAAACAAAAACAAAAGCAGAAAAAACTACAAGTGCTTAAACTAGCACTTTTCTTTTTAGCCAAAACTTAAAATCTTCATTGACTTATCTTGAAAATGTAATTAAAATAGAATTAGAAGTAAAGTAACTTCTAAATAAAATTATTGGTAATGGAGGAAATATAATGAATGAAACAATTTACTCCATTTTGTTAGTTATAGTTGGATTGTTTTTTGGAGCAATAATTATTCTTATAATGAATAAATTAAAAATAATAAATGCTCGTAATGAAGCTGATAAATTACTTGAAAAAGCACAAAAAGATGCAGAAAAAATAAAAAGAGATGGAATACTTGAACTAAAAGAAGAAAGTTATAAAATTAAACAAGAGACAGAAAATGAAGTTAAAGAAAAAAAGAAAGAAATAACTGAATTAAAAGAACTAGTAGAAAATAGAGAAAATAACTTAAATAAACGTGATGAACTATTACAAGAAAGAGAACGTAATTTAGATTCAAGAGATAAAGATTTATTAGCAAAACAAAAGGAAATTCAAGAAAAAGACGAAAAAATGGAGTCTGTTTTAAAAGAACAATTATCATTACTAGAAAGTATTTCAGGATTTAGTAAAGAAAAAGCTAGAAATATGGTAATGAGAAAAGTAGAAGATGAAATGTCTAAAGAAATTGCAATCTACTTAAGAGAAAGAGAAAATGATGCTAAATTAGAAGCGGATAGAAAAGCAAAAGAATACATAGTAAGTAGTATGCAAAAATATGCTACTGATGTAGCAAATGAACAAACAGTAACAACAGTAACACTACCTAATGATGAAATGAAAGGAAGAATAATAGGTAGAGAAGGAAGAAATATCAGAACAATAGAAGCTATTACTGGAGTTGATTTAATAATTGATGATACACCAGAAGTAATTGTATTATCTAGCTTTGATCCTTTAAGAAGAGAAATAGCTAAAGTAACTATTGAACAACTAATTAAGGATGGAAGAATTCATCCAGCTAGAATAGAAGAACTATATGATAAAGTTTGTGAAGACTTTAAAACACTTATAAGAGAAAAAGGTGAAGAAGCATTATTCTCACTTAGCATTACAAGAGTAAATCCAGAATTAGTTGAATTAATTGGAAAATTACATTTTAGAACTAGCTATGGTCAAAATGCATTACAACATTCAATTGAAGTAGGAAACTTAGCAGGATTATTGGCAAGCGAGCTTGGTGAAAATGTTGCATTAGCTAAACGTGCAGGATTACTTCATGATTTAGGAAAAGCAATAGACTTTGAAGTAGAAGGCTCACATGTTGAACTTGGATCAGAATTTGCAAAAAGATATGGAGAATCAGAAATAGTTATAAATGCAATAGAAAGTCATCACGGTGACAAACCAGCATCATGTGTTATCAGTGAATTAGTTGCAATTGCAGATACATTATCAGCAGCTAGACCAGGAGCAAGAAATGATAGCCTTGAAAACTATGTAAAAAGATTACAACAATTAGAAGAAATTGGAAACTCAATTGAAGGTGTTGATAAAACCTTTGCTATGCAAGCAGGAAGAGAACTAAGAGTTATAGTAAAACCTGAGGTTGTAGATGATATTGAATCCTATAAAATTGCAAGAAATATTAAGGACAGAGTAGAAGAAGAAATGCAATATCCAGGTACAATAAAAGTAGTTGTAATTAGAGAAACAAGAGCTGAAGAAGTAGCAAAATAAAACTTTTAGAAAATATCTAAAAGTTTTTATTTTGCACTATTTATCTTCAATTCTAGGATAAGGTTTAATTTCATTAGTCAAACCTAAAATATAATCAGTACTCGTATTATAAAAAATAGAAAGTTTTTTTAACAATTTAATAGGGATTTCTATCTTTTCAAGTTCTAGTTTACTATAATTACTCTGATCTATATTAAATTGATTAGCAATTTCTTTCTGTGTTAAATCTCTATCTTCTCTTAAATCTCTTAATCTATTCATGCTAAAACTCCTTATAAAATTATTATATGATAGGTAAATATTAACTATTGACAAAAAGGTAAATACTACCTATAATTTTATATATAAGGTAAAATATACCTATAATAGGAGTAGTAATGAATAAGAAGTTTGTAGTATATGGAATAGTAATGACATTATTATT
>CANSAJ010000015.1 GCA_947644695.1 uncultured Bacillota bacterium
ACTTATTTCATAATGCTTTAAAGCTATCGCAATAAAACAAAATTACATAAGTCTTTGTAACAAACTATCGCCACTTTCATTTGCTAAAGCAAACGGAAACGTGCCACGTTTGTTATAACTTTTTTGAGAAAAAGTTAACAAAAAAACTTTTCTAGTAGATAAGTTCAAAACAATAAAAGTAAACTTTTTTTGTTTTAAACTCATTCCATTATTTATCTAGTTATTTCTAGTCAAGGGTTGCACGAGTAAATAAATTTACCCTTAACTAGAAATATCATTTTTCATTGTTTCCATATTTACTGGCTTAACACCTATCTCTATTGGAATAGGTTCTTTCAAATAAACAACACTATTATTAGTTTCATCAGGTATATAATTAAATGCTGAATTTATATCTTCCATTTGAAAATCATCAGTTCCTTTTATATAAATGATTCCATATTTATATTCTTTCATTTTTATATCAGGATCTATCTTGCAATAATCTTCAAGAGGGAATACTCTTACTATTGCTCGGTCATCTTCTATAAAGTTAAAATAGAAAATTCTATCTTCAACATAATAAGTTGCTTCTTCATAACCAACATCATAGTATTGCCTTAGTCTCATTATATGTTTTCCTACTTCTTCTTCAGGAAGATAATTACTAAATCTTAATTCGCCAACTATATTACCAAATATAGCAGGACTTTTAACATCAATATAACCTTTATCAAATAACTCATTACAAGGTTTACAAATACTTTCTCTAAAGAGTATCTCATCTACATAGATTAGATTATTCTTTTGTTTTAGTTTTATTTCATCTATATATCTCATAATTAAGTCAGATTTTTCTTCTCTTGTGTAATCTTTCCAAGTTTTAGTTCTTTTCTTATATTCATCTTTTAACTTAACTCTATTGATATAATCAATATCTCGTTTTAAAAGTATATCTTGTGGAGTAAAGTTAAGTTCTTCACAACTTTGTGTATCATTTAATTCATCATTTAACTTTGTAATAGCATCTTCAACGATTTTCTTTTCTTCATTATAAACTTTTAAATCGAATGCACCTTCAATATAGGCTTTTCTAATTCTCGCTAACTTTTCATTTTGTTTTAATAGTTCTTTTTCCAGTTGTTCCTTTGGCTCATCAAATTTTTGCTTAATCATAGGTAGGAAGAATTGATTAACAACACTATCATATTCAACTAATTCTTGAACAAAATTATCAAAATATTCCATAACAACATTTTCTTTTAAATTAACTTTACAATCAGTACAATAATAGTAATAATAAACATTACCATTTTTCTTTTTAGTGGCTTTTCCACCCATTAAGCGACCACATTTAGGACAAGTAAGTTTTTGTAAGAATAGATATGTTAAAGTTCTTTGATAACTTCGTGAGTTCTTTTTCTTTTGCACTTGGCATTCTTCCCATAATTCTTTACTAACTATTGGCTCGACAACATCAAAGTAATAAGTAGGATGCTTGGTTCTTTTACCATGAACATAATCGCCTTTATAAACTTCGTTTTCAAGTATAGCAGTGATAGAAGAATCTCGCCAATTTGACTTACCTAAAACTTTTTCTTCATTTAGTATATTTGATATTGTTTGATAGGAGTTTCCTTGATAATAAAGATTAAATATTCTTTCTACAATATCTTTAGTAGAGTAGTCAATTACTAACTTTTTGTCTTCATGTTTATAACCTAAAGGTGCTTGACTTGGTATATGTCCTTGTTTAATTGCTCCTGCTAAACCTATCTTTGTTCTTTCGCTTGTTCTCTCAATTTCATTTTGACTAACACTCATAAGTAGTCTTGAAATCATTTTACCATTAGCATTAGTTGTATTGATTTCATCATTAGCACAGTCTAAATAAGCATCATTTTCTTCTAAAAATGTCATTAACTTTTCCCAGTCAAAGATACTTCTTGTTATTCTATCTAGTTTTAAAGCAACTATAGTGTTTATTTTCTTATTCTTAATATCTTCCTTTAATCTTTCAAATTCAGGTCTTAAATTGCCTGTTTTGGCACTTATACCAGCATCTTCGTAATAATCAACTATTTCATAACCTTTAAACTTACAAAATTGTTCTAATCTTTCTCTTTGTTCAGGTAAACTAAAGCCTTCACGTGCTTGATCTTCTGTACTTACTCTCAAATATAGTCCACATAATTTCTTTTCGTTATTCATAATTCTTCCCTTCCTTTCTAAAAAATAAGAGATAAAAGCCATAAATATATCTACTACCTTTATCTCTTTAACTTTGTATTATCTAATTTTATACTTCCAAATCATAACCCCTTTAAAAAGACTTGTACGTAAATAACCCCTTATTTGCTATATATAATAAAGTTTTTAAGAGAAAAAGTCAATATCATTTGTCTAACTAAACCATATTCTTTATGTAACCTTCTAGTTCTACAAGTTTAATCTTTTTATTAAGACTACCTACATAAATATCAGTAGAGTAGTTAAATACTAGAAAAGTAACATTATTAACAACTATTTTGTGTGGTTCTATGTAGTTCAAATTAGTGTTGTTAATTCTTTTAATACTACCATTGATAATCTTTGGTGTAACGTGGCAAAACTCACATATAAACTCAATACGTTGCTTTAAATTGCTTTCCATTTCTAACTCTTGTGTAGTAAACTTTATCATAAAATGCACCATCCTTTCCTTGTTAATTCTTTTGTAAACACAAAAAAATCAACCCGAACGGATTGATATGTATCTCAAGTTCAAACTATAAAAGTTCGAACAGAAACGTTACTGGAGCAAGTGAGCGGAATCGAACCGCCGTCCCAGCCTTGGCAAGGCCGTATACTAACCGCTGTACTACACCTGCATCAAGAATATAATATCATATTCTTATAATAAAATGCAATTACTTATCAAATATTTTATAAACAAATAAAGTATCAATAATCATTAAAATAATTCCTATAATAAGATGAGCTAAATTAAAATCATATTGAAATATCTGATAAAATACACTTAATACTGAAGAAATAACAAAACCTATAATTACATAATAAGTTGAAGTATGATATTTCTTAAGAAAAAACTCTATTATCTTGGCAATCACAATAATCCCTACAAAAATTCCAATAACAAAAGGCAACATTATAAGAAGATTACTAGTTAAATTTTTTAAGGAAGTTAATTCATTTACAACATTTAAAATAGGTTCATAATATCCAATTAACATCAAAGTAAACGACCCACTAATACCTGGCACAACCATAGTGGCTGAAGCTATCATACCTACTAAAAATAATAAAACATAAGACATAACACCCATATTATTAAAAGAAACATTACCTGCTCCTTTATCAAAAATAAGCATTAATAACAAAACGACAATACCAACTAACATAAAAGAACATTCTTTAATACCAGGTCTCTTACCTGCAGTTTTAAATAACTTAGGTATTCCACCTAAAATCATACCTAAAAAGATCAAAATAGTTACAATAGGCGCTTTCTCTAACCCTATCTTAATTATTTTAGCACATAAACCTATAGATACTACTACCCCTAATCCAATTGGTAATAAATACATAAAATACTTTTTAAAATTACTAAATCCTTTATAAAAATTACTAGCGGCTTCTATTAACTCCTCATAAATTCCAAGAAGAACAGCTAAAGTTCCTCCACTAACTCCAGGAATAATAAACGCTACTCCTAAAACAATTCCTTTAATAAATAAAATTAATTTATCTTTCATATATTCTCCTTTAAACTACTCTTCAATTCTATCATATCTAATAAACATTCGTAAACATATAATTCCTAATATAAAACCTCCCACAACATCAGAAAAATAATGCACATTTAAGTATATTCTTGAAAAAGCAATAATAATAATAGTTAATACAAAACAAGTGTTAATAAAAACTTTAAGATATTTATTTTTAAGTCTTTTATTAACTAAATAAATAAGCATTCCATAAAAAGCCACACTACACATTGTATGTCCACTAGGAAAAGAAAAATCTTTAGGTTTTTCTATTAAATTATATAAAGGTCTACTTCTTCTAAATAAATTTTTAAAAACTACACTAGTTAAATATACAAATAATAAATTTAATATAATAAAAAATGTATCTTTTTTCTTTCTAAAAAAGAAAAGAAAAATCAAAATTAAAACCCCAAAACAAAAAGCATCACCTAAATTAGTAACAATTTTAAAAAATAAAGTCAAACTATCTCTTACAATAGTACTTTGCACAAAATCACTTACAGTGTTATCAATATCTATAATCAAATTCATAGAAGTCTTATTAATTAAAAAAAACACCAAAACCATAAAAACCAATAAAGTTAAATAATACTTATTACAATTAATAAATTTTTTCATATCACTTTGCTCCTATAAAAATAAAGTTAAAAACATTAAAATAAAACCCAAAATGAAACCCATATTTCTTACTTTATACTCTTTTGACTCTCTAATTAAAGGCAAAAATTCAAAAATAGCTATATATAAAACCATTCCAAAAGTAAATGATAAAGCTATACCTAATACTATTGTATTCATTAAAACATCATTAAACTTATATGCTAATAATGCACCAAATAAATACGAAAAACCTATTAAAATAATATACAAAATAGTTTTAGACTTAGAAAATACTTTATTAAAAGTACTAGATAATGTAAAACCAAGAGGAATATTGTGTAACCCTATACCTAAAGTTAAAATAACTGCAGTCTCATAATTAAGAAGGACACTACTATACAATGTCATACCCTCTATAAAATTATGAATAACTAAAAAAATACATGTAATAATTGAAATATGTTCAAAATGATCTTTATGATGAGTCTCATCTTCGTGATGATGACCACTTAATAAATCAAAAACTAAAATTACTATAAAACCTAAAAAAGTAAAAAAACAAAGAAAAATAATACTCATAATAACTGATAATTTTTCACTAAAAAACTCATAAGCATCTGGAATCAAATGTATAATACCAAGAAGTAAAAGAACTACAAATCCTAAAGAAACACTAAATATCATTACTTTTTTACTATTATGAGTAGAAAAAACTATTAAAGTACCAACTAACAAAAACAAAATTGATATGATACTTAATACTAAAACTATAAATAAATTCATAAAAAGTCACCTAAATATCCATATATTTTCTATACTTCTCAAGTTCTCCAGTTTTAATACCACTAATACTAGGTTTAACCTGGAAAACTCCTGGAAACTGATTTCCTTCTATAACATTTATACCATTTTCTGTTACAACTAAATCCCAACCAACATATCTAATTGAAGGAACAACTAAAGCGATCTTTTTAATCAAAGGTTCTATTTCATTATATCTAGGAACCTTAAAACCAACTATTTTCCTCTTACTACCTGGATGTTCTTCAAAAATATTGCCATCTTCATCAATCGCGGGAACATATACTTCACCATTTTCATTAACAAAAGTATACATACCACCTGCACTAAAATTATCAACTGCACCATTGTTACCAATCTTTAAAATAACACTTAAAACATGAGCTTCCATATTATCATCTAAAAAAGAAAACACACGCAAACTATTAACACTACCACTATATAAAGAAGATAAATCTTTATGCTGCACAATATATTCCTCTACTAAAAACTGTTCATTTTTAACAAGACTATTATATATCTTTAAAACATTATATTCATTCTTTAATTTATTCTTATCTAATGAAATAACTTCTATTCCCTTACCACCACAATCAGCTAAAGGCTTAGCTATAATTTTATCTTTCTCTTTAATAAACTCCTTAAAATCCTTAAAAGATTTACCTCTTAAATCAATATAATCTCTACCTAAATAATCCATAAAAAGTCCATTAAAAACTACTTTATCATCTAATTTATCCCAATCTTCCTTTTTATTATATTTTCTAACTATTTCACTATTATATCTACCAGTTAAATAAGTTTCTCTTTCTTTATCATTTAAAAGATAAAACTCAAATTCAAAATAATCCATATAACCACTGCCATACTTAAATGCACACTTAGCCATATCAAAAAGAACAGAAAAAGTAGACTTATTATTTTTACTTCCTATTTCTTTAGCTCTATTGTAAAACTCTTTATATCTCATAGTTCTGAGTTTCTTTAAAACATAATTAATTTTCATACTTAACACCTACTAAAATTATAGTAAAAAAAACAAAAAAAGTAAACCTTACTAAAAGATTTACTTAAAACTTAATATTAATTAATTTAAAGTTCTAGAATAACTATTTTCTACACTATAAATATATTTATTAGCTGACTCCATATTTAAGAAAATATACCCATTATCTGGAATAAGTTCATTTCCTATAATAGTCCATCCTGCAACTTTAGTAGTTGTGCTAAATGCATATATTATAGTAGATGTATTAGTTCTTTTATTATAAACTTTTCTTGTCAAAATACAAAAATAAGGATAATTACTATAAGCATAATCTAATGCTTGTTTTTTTAATACTGCACCAAATGATGCTACTGGCTTATCTTCAACAGGTCTATCAACTTCTGGAGCCTTCTTTATCTTTGTAGCAACATACATATAAGCATCAACAAAAGTTGGATTAGTTCCTATATATGCATTATTAGGAACATCTGATTTACCAATTCTATTCCATCCATATAAATACCCTTGATTACTAATTGTATAAACTATAACTTTACTATTATTAACTCCAGGTACATAGTTAGGATTATCAACTAATTTAGAATAAATATAATAATTCTTATATACATTAGAAGCCCAATTAAAAGCATCTGCCTTAGATAAAAATTTATTTTCACTATTATTACCTAAATAAATTAATTCATCACTTATTCCATCTTTATTAACATCCATATAAGCAAAACCTAACATACTTTTATTATATGTAGATAAATCTATATTCTTTAATAAAAACTCTCCTAACTCTAAACTAGTAGCAACGTACTCATCAGATCTTAAGCTTTCTTTAGGAACTCTAACCCAACCAGTTACCTCATTTTTTTCGCTTAAAGCATAAACTGAAATAAACTTTTCATTTTCTGGTGTTACACCAGAAACATATCTAGGATTAATCACAGTCTTTCTAAATACAGAAAAAGATCTATAATTATTATTACCAATCATTAAAGCTTGACCTTTAGTAACATATTTATTAATGCGATCATTTCCTAAAAATACATAAACTAATCTATCATTAACAACAGCACCATATAGTCCACTATTTCTATAAATTCCATTTACTCCATCCATATCGACTACACTTTGCACTGTAGCATTAGTTCCAGCCTTAGTATGACTAGCCTCTGCTGCAGGTAAAGTTGAAAATGCCAATGCTGAAGCTAAAGATAATGAAATTATTCTCTTATTTAAACTTTCCATAAAACCTTCTCCTCCTTAAATGATATTCTATTACTTTTTCTCTTTTTTGTCAATTTACCATAAGTGAAATTAGAGCTATTAATAGCTCTAATAATTATATTCCAAAACTTACAATATATACTAATTTTCAGCAGTACTGCATGCAGAATCTAATGCATCTACTGTATATGGATTATCGCTTGTCCCATCTCCGCTTTTCCACTTAACACATGATTTTAGAGATAAGACTGGACGAACTTTATTTCCATTTTCTACTGAAGCAGTACCAAAATATCCAAAGTACTCATAATAATCCACAAAAAATATCTCTTTAGAAATTCCAGGTGTCATTGTATCCCAACTATTATTTCCCGTTGCACTTGTTCCATTAGCATTATAATAATAATATGCCTCTGCGGGGTTATTATATTTACCTCCTGCATATGCCACTTCATCCGCAGTCATCAATGCTACTGGATTTGTTAGTTTTCCATTTCCTGTAGTCGTACTAGCAGTGAACTTATCTGCAGTACTTGCTCCATTTGTTCCTGTATACAAACTTCCACTAGCATCATTTCCACATTTATATGATGGTGCAACAGCTATTCTCTTATACGCAGCATATTCATTGTAAGATTATAGTTTATCTTCTCTGTTGTTAAAGTGCATGTCTGATCTCTTACTACTTTATCTATCTTTATCTTATTTCCTTCTATACTTCCTTCTGCATTCCCATCACATACTACTACTGAGTTTTCTAATGTGTAGCCTTCATTTAGACTTATATTAAACTCTACACTTCCATTCTTTATTGTCTCCTGGGGATTACTACTTGTTATAGTAGCATTCTCCATCTCTAGTGTTACTTTATATTTAATATTTGGATTTATTGTCCCTTCTATTATTCCTAATGTTCCACTAAATATTTTACCCATGTCTTCACTTTGGTCTTCATCACTATCATGATATACAAATTCTATTGTATATTCGTGAGTTACTCCTGCAGGTATATCTATATCATATGCTAGTATTGTATCTTCTGGCATATTACTCTTTGGTATGTCTAAGTATCCTTCCATATTATATCCATTACTTGAAGTTATCTTATATTGTAGATAACCTTCTGTTACAAATGTATTTACTAAATCATTTATAACTATATTGTAGTTGAAAGTATTTCCACTTTCATTTTTTACACTAAATGTTTTTGTTTCTTTCCATCCTGGTATTATCTCACTACTTGCTAACTGATTATTATCTGTAAATAATATCCTAAGTTCTTTTGCACTTACTCTTATTTCTTTTCCTTCACCTGAAATCACTCCTGTAAAGTATGCATAGCTCATTCCTACACATAATAATAATGTCATTACTATTCCATATACTACAAACTTCTTATTCATTACTTCCTACTCCTTAAATATCTGTGGTGCAGATATTATATAACTAAATTTTATATCTGCTAGACAGATATGCCAAGATAAAATTATCTGTTATTGAGATAATAAAATAGGTGATTATATGATTGGTAAAATATTAAAAACAATGAGAAGAACTAAAAATATTACTCAAACCGAATTATCAAAAATAGTAAAAATTCCTCAAAATACAATATCACAATATGAAACAGGAACAATTGAGCCTAAATTTTCTGATATAGAAAGACTTGCTAATGCATGTGGATTTAAAATATATTTTAACAACAACGAAACCACTCTTACAACCGAAAATATTAAAAGATTAGAAATATAAAAAAATTGTAATAACTAAACTTACAATTTTTTATTTTACCTTAATCTCTTCTTTTACATTATAATCAGTATGAAGAATTTCTAACAAATTACCTTTAAATTCATTATAAATCTTTTCAACTTCTTTATTATGATGAGCACATCTAACATTTTTTATTTTATCTAATTTATATAAATTATTTTTCCTTAAATCTCGAGCCTCATGTAATTTATTAATACTAAGTAATGCCTGACCACTTCCACCTATACAACCATTTTCACAAGTCATAACCTCTACAAAATGATAAAATACTTCTTTATTTTGAATTTTCTTTAATAAAGCTTCAACATTTTCTACACCATAAACAATAGCAACTTTTATTTCCAAACCTCCAAAATTAAAAGTAGCATCTCTAAACTCAGCACCTCCTCTTAAACAATTTAAACTAATATCATTTTCTTCAAAATCCTCTTTATCCAACATAAACTTTAAAGTTCTAATTAAAGCCTCAGTTACACCACCACTATTCCCAAAAATATATCCAGCACCACTTCCATTACCCATAATACTATCAAATTTAGAATCTTTAAGATTAAGAAAATCAATATTACTCTCTTTAATCATTATAGAAAGTTCAGTAGTTGTTAACATATAATCCAAATCTCTCAAACCATTAGTAATCAAATCATCTCTAGAAGCTTCATACTTCTTAGAAGTACAAGGTACAATACCAACAGTTACAATATCTTGTGGTTTAACTTTAATAATATTAGAAAAATAATTCTTAATTAATACACCCATAATAGCATTAGGACTTTTTGCTGTAGATAAATTTTGTATCATCTCAGGATACTTAAAATTTAAGTATTTAACCCACGAAGGGCAACAACTACTAAACATAGGAAAAACACCATTATTTTTAATTCTTTCAATTAATTCATTAGCCTCTTCCATTATTGTAACATCAGCACCAAAAGAAGTATCAAATACATAATCAAAACCTAAACATCTTAAAGAATCTACCATTTTACCTTCCACATTAGTACCGAAAGGCAGCCCAAAACATTCACTAAGACCAACCCTAACAGCAGGTGCTGTAAAAGCCACCACTATTTTTTTACGATCATGAATAATATCAAAAACTTCTCTATAATTATATTTAGGAGTTAACGCCCCCGTAGGACAATTCATAATACATTTACCACAATTTATACAATTATCACATTCATTACTAATAACTAATCCATTACTATTCTTACAAACCCTTGAACAAACTCCACAATTTATACACTTAGCTTGCACTCTGTTAATAGAAAGATTATCATCACTTATAAACACTTTTTTATCAACAACAACTTTTTTATGTAAAACAAAATGATACTTATCAACACCACATACAGGACACCTAAAAAAATCATCGCACATATCTTCTTCTAAAATAATGTAGCCACAAAGATCACACTTAAATTCCATAAACTTCTCCCTTTTATTATAAATTAATTATAACAAAAGAATAAATAAAAAACAAAGTTAAACTAAAACCTTGTCTTCATTTTCTTCCATATCTAAAAGAATCTTATTAATCTTATAATCTTCTCCTCTACTCATAACTAATTCTTGAATAAATAATGTAGCCTTAAAATCTTTAATACTAAATCTAATAGCACTTTCTAATTTTTCACTTACCGTAATATCAATAATCTTGATTGGAGTTTTAAGAGAAACATTATTATTAGTCTTTTCTCCTCTTGCTTGACTAATAAGCTCTATTATTAAATCTCCATATTTAATCTCATCGCTAAAATCTAAATCTAAAAACTTAATCTCAGTCAAATGTATAGAATTACAATCATGATAAATCTCTTGATATATTTCTTCCGTAATAAATGGGAAGAAAATACTAAAATCTTGTAACAATTTATAAAACAACATATAACAAGTCTTTTGACCTGAATACCTAGGTTCATCTCCAAATTCTTCTGGTCTATAAAGTCTATGTTTTACTATTTCAATATAATTATCACAGAAATTCCAGAAAAACTTCTCTAAAATATTTAAAGCAAGACCAACCTCATAATCATCCAAATACTTTATAAAAGATTTTTCCATTTCTTCATACTTACCAATTATCCATTTATCAATATATTCAAAATCATCAAAATCCTTATCTTCATAATCAACAAGATGCATCTCTATAAATTTAGCAACATTCCATATTTTATTAACTAACTTTCTACCTCTCAAAAGTGTCTCTTCACTAAAAACAATATCAGTACCTAATCTACCAGATCCTGCCCAATATCTAATAACATCTGCTGAATATTCCTTAATTAAATCTAATGGCTCATGTTTACTATTTCCTTTACTTTTACTAATCTTTTCACCTTTATTTGCCATTACAAAACCAGAAATCATTACATTATCCCATGGTCTCATACCAAAATGATAAAAACTCTTAACAATAGTATAAAAATCCCATGTCCTTATAATTTCAGAAGCATTAGTTCTAATACTCATAGGCTTTAAAAAAGATTCATAATTATCAGGTTCACCATATCTCATATTAATAAGCGGTGTCACTGAAGAAGTTGCCCATGTATCCATAACATCAGATTCAGGAATAAACTCCTTACATCCACACAATTTACAACATTCTTGACTAGGCTCATGAGCTAAAGGATTAATAGGTAAATCTTCTTTATTAGCAAAAATAGGTTCACCACACTCCCTACAATACCATACTGGAAAAGGCACTCCAAAATATCTTTGACGAGAAATACACCAATCCCACATAATATTAGAAACCCACTCATCATATCTATTATGCATATGTTTAGGATACCATTTAATTTCATTTCCAATCTTCAAGAAATCTTCTTTATGATTCATAATATCAATAAACCACTGTTTCATAACAGAATACTCTACTTCTTTTCCACATCTTTCATGCGTTTGAACTTCATGTTCTAATTCTTCAATTTTAACAACATATCCGCCATCATTTAAATCATCTATAATTTGTTTTCTAGCCTCTTTAATTTTTAAACCACCAAATTTAGGCACAGTATTAGAAATTCTACCATCTTCAGTAAAAATATATTTAAGAGGTAAGTTATATTTTTTCCACCACTCTATATCTGTCTGATCTCCAAAAGTACAACACATAACTACACCAGTACCTTTATCTATAGCAACCTTTTCATCAGCCATAATAGGCACATCTACATCTATTACAGGAATATGTGCTGTTTTTCCTATCAAATGTTTATGAACATCATCACTTGGATTAACAAAGACACAAACTATCGCAGGCAATAATTCGGGTCTAGTTGTCGCTATTGTAAATTCTTCTCCATCTTCTACTGTCTTAAAATTAATATAATTAAAAGTAGTTTTAATAGTTTTAGTCTCTAACTCCGCCTGAGCTATACTAGTTAAACACTCATTACACCATAAAGCAGGACTTTCTTTATGATAACAATGACCTTTATTAGCTAAATCCAAAAAAGAAGTTTGACTAATCTTAATAGTACTTGGACTCACAGTTTTATAATGAATATTCCAGTCAGTACTAACTCCTAACTTACTAAATAATTCTTGAAATTCTTCTTCATATTTATCTGTAGTCTCATAACACAATTTTGAAAACTCTTCCCTGCCAATTTCATGAGCCTTCTTACCCTGTTCCTTTTCAACTAATCTCTCACTTGGCAATCCATTATCATCAAAACCAAATGGATAAAATATATTATATCCACGAAGCCTTTTATACCTAGCAATCATCTCAGTCTGTGAATACGAAAAAATATGCCCAATATGAATCTTACCATTAACAGTAGGAGGTGGAGTATCAATAGAAAATACCTCTCTCATATCTGGCTTAAACTCATATATTTTTTTTTCTTTCCAATACTCTAACCACTTAGCTTCTTTTTCTAACGCATTATACTTCTTATCTAACATTTAAATCCCTCCAAAAATAAAAACACGAATAGACTCCAAAGGACGAAGTCACTCGTGTTACCACCTTAAATTCAGTAAATAAAATTTACCCTCAAATATTTAACGCATATATACGATTTACTCTACTATAATTTCAAATAAACAACTCATAAGCTACCTTCTAGAAATCAGTCTATTAGTTTTCACCTAACACTAACTCTCTTAAAAACTAAATTTCTATACTCCTCTTAATCTCCGTTTTTCTAATCAAATTATACCAAAATAAAATCTATTATGCAATTCTACTTCTTTATTTTCCTATCTTTTACCTTTAAATCTGGAAATGCATTAGCAATTCTTCTTACAAATATTCCCTTAGATAAAAGAACTTCTCTAACTTTAGCACTTATCTCTTCAGTTTGATCTTTTAAAACAGTAGTTCCAACACCTTTAACATGATAAATAATCTTAGTTGAAACAAATAAATCTATTAAAAATATTACAAACAAAATAGATATAACTACTTTTATTAAAATAGGATCAATCATATTTAAAATATCAACCATAAAAGGATTAACAAAACATACTATAAGTAAACCAAGAACTCCAAAAGCTACAATATTATCTAAACATACTCGTCCATTTAAATTAAATTTCTTATGTGAATAATCCCACCATCTAGTTTTAAAAATCTTTTCCATAACATAACTAGTCAAATATTCTAACAAAGAACATATAATCATAGACATACAAAATAATGTAAGAGGATCTTCTTTATATTTATTTAGAAAAACTAAAATTAATAAACAACCACATCCATATATAGGACACACTGGTCCAATAAGAAACCCCCTGTCTACAAATTTCTTATCTACTATAAAACAATATATAGACTCTATAACCCATCCTAAAAAAGAATAAATTAAGAACAAAGATAACATTATAAAAGTTCTATGCATACAAACCTAACTCTTTCTACAAACTAAAATCTATTCACTTCTAAGTGCTATAACTGGATCTTTCTTACTAGCCATTCTTGATGGAATAGCCCCACCAATTATAGTTAATATTACATTAATAGTTACTAATATCAAAGCATGAACAATATTTAACTTAGCTACATTAGGAAGACCTGATAAATTTTCTATAACTATATTAACTGGGAATGTTAGTACATACGCAATAGTTATACCAAGAAGTCCACTAGCAAGTCCAATTATAAATGTTTCTGCATTAAATACTCTTTTAACATCTTTTCCTCTAGCACCAAGTGCACGTAAAATTCCTATTTCTTTTGTTCTCTCTAAAACACTTATATAAGTAATAATAGCAATCATAATACTAGAAACAACTAAAGATATAGAAGAAAATGCTATAAGAACAATAGTAATTGCATCCATAATATTACCAGATAAACTTGAAATCATACTAGCCATATCAGTATACTGAATACTTTCTGCTTCATCTTTTCCTTTATTATAATCGTCTAAATAATCTAAAATATTCTCTTTACTATCAAAATTCTTAGGATATAAAAGAATCATATATGGTGTAGCCTCTCCACCTAAATAAGAAATCATTGTCTCTTTATTATTATTACTATTTGGTAAATCATCAAAAGGTTGATTACTTAAAATATTATAATTAGCCTCCCTCTGAGCATTAACTATCTTTGAATCTTTATTCTTTTCAATAATTAATTCAGTTAAAGCATTTGTATAACCTAAACCACTACCACTTACAAGAATTTCTTTACCTTCTTTTACACGAATAATAGCTTGCACTTTTAAAGTTATACTATTTTCACTATTATATAAACTTTCTAAATCTAAATTAGGCATAAATCCTTTACCATACTCCAGATAATATTCATCATTAATAGCAACTTTAAGTTCTGCATTCATTATATCTTCAAAACTAATAGTCTCGCCACTAAGTCCCAAAGCTTCAATTGCAGATTCATAAATTCCATTCCTATTATCAATTTGTAAAATAAGTCCTGGAACATTTTGATCTATTTCACCTAATAATACATCAAAATTATTTTCAATTATTCCTTGCTCTCCTTCATTAGGATTTGAAGGAAGAACTGTCCAAGAATCAGTAACTAAATTATAACCATTTTCACTCTTATTAATAACATTTAAATGAGTAGCTGATTGATAAGCTATACCAGATAAATTAGTCTTATCTATATCTTTTAAATAATCTAAATACTCTTTAGTTAATACATTAGTATGCATCATAGATTCCATGACATCTTTTTCAACATAAACTTCTTTCTTATCAGGATATTTTTCTCTATCAGAACCGCCTTCCATCATCTTCATCATATTTTCTTCACTCATATTCATAGCCTGAGTACTAATAATAACTGGAGACTGACTTAAAGAATTTTTCTCAAAATTATCAACTTCTATCTTAAAACCATTCGATAAAGAAAGAACTAAACCAATACCTATTATACCTATACTAGAAGCAAACGCTGTCAAAAATGTTCTACCTTTTTTAGTCTTAATATTATTAAATGATAACTTTAAAGCAGTTGCAAAACTCATAGCTGTCTTTCTTATATTAATAAGAGAATCATCTTTCTCTTCCTTTTTTAAAGGATTAGAATCATTTATCTTTTTACCATCTTGAAATTCAATAATTCTACTCGCATAGTCTTTAGCTAATTCAGGATTATGCGTAACCATAATTACTAATTTATCTTTTGCTATATCTTTAATTAAATTCATAATTTGAACACTAGTTTTTGTATCTAATGCCCCAGTTGGCTCATCTGCTAAAATTATATCAGGATCATTTACAAGCGCTCTGGCAATTGCAACTCTCTGCATTTGTCCACCAGATAATTGACTAGGCTTTTTATGTGCATGCTCTAAAAGGCCAACTTTCTTAAGTGCATCACTTGCATTTTTCCTTCTAACACTTGCACTTATACCACTTAAAGTCATACCCATCTCTACATTATCTATGACACTAATATGTGGAATTAAATTATAATTTTGAAATATAAAGCCTACACAATTGTTACGATATCTATCCCAATCTATAGCTTTAAACTTTTTAGTAGACATATTATTAATAATTAAATCTCCACTATCATATCTATCTAACCCGCCTATTATATTTAGAAGTGTAGTCTTACCACTTCCACTAGCACCTAAAATACAAACAAACTCATTTTTTCTAAACTCAATAGAAACATCCTTAAGAGCATGTTGTACAAACTCACCTGTTTTATAACTCTTTTTTATATTTTTGAGTTCTAACATTTAATCTCACCTTCCAAAATATCATTAAAATTACTTAATGAATTATAAAAATTCACTAGCTCTCTTCTATCAACTTTCTCTAAAAGTTGATTCTTGAATTCTTCCAATAATAAATTAATTTTTCTAGATAAAATTCTACCACTTGCTGTAACAACTACTATATACTTACTATTTTCCACTTCACTAACTAAATTTTTAAGTTTAAGAGAATTTAATACTCTAGTAGTCATACCTTTATCACACTCAGCACATCTAGTAAGCTCCTTAAAAGATATTCCATCACAACGCTCACTAATTATAATTAAATAAATAGCCTCTGTAATGGATAAATCATAATCTTTTATTTTTTCGTTTAAAATCTTATAAATTTTTTTCTTAATAGAAGCAAACAAAACAATAAAATTATTAGAATCATTCACTATCATAACAACGAATCCTCCAATTGTTGAATAGTCAACAAACTAATAATACTACCATTAAAAGAGTATGTCAACGAAGTTTATTTATTCTTAAACTTTATATGAAAGTTTAGTATAAAATCTGCTATAATAAGAGGGATGCAACCAAAAATTAACACAAAAACAACTAAAACTTTGTTGAGTGCAACTGGGTTTTATAATATATTTTAAGCGAGGTGGAAAAAATGAAGTTTAGTGAAAAACTCCAAAATTTAAGAAAAGAAAATAAACTAAGTCAAGAACAATTAGCTGATAAATTAGACGTATCAAGACAATCTGTTTCAAAATGGGAATCAGGACAAACTTACCCAGAAATGGATAAACTTCTTACTTTATGTAAATTATTTAATATAACTTTAGACGATCTTACTAATGATGAAGTAGCTTACAAAGAAGTAAAAACAAAAAATAAAAAAACATTTAATAGCCTAATAGATGATGTAGTATATATTATAGATAAAACCTACTCTATGTTCAAAAATATGACAACTAAAGAAAGAAACAAATGTATAAGCGAATTAATAATATTATTTATAGTTCTACTATTATTTAGATTACCATTTGAATATATATTATCCTTAGGTAATAATATACTTTATTACTTACCAACTGGTAATTATGTTTTAGAAAGTATGTGGACTTTTTTAATAAACATAGTTTATCTAATTCTATTTTTATTCACATTTATATATATTTATAAAACTTATTTTCTAGATAAATATAAAGAAAGCAAAATTCCAAATGATGAAAAAAAAGAAGAAAGCAACGAAACGATTAACGAAAAACAAAAGAATAATACGAAAATAATATATAAAGAAACAAAAATTAAAGAAAACAGTATAGGAACGACGCTCTTTGAAATACTTGGTAAAATAATATCGATTGGTTTTAAAGTATTTTTAATATTTGTATGCTTTCCATTAATAATTAGCTTTATCGCTTTAATAATAGTATTATTTATATTACTTGCATTAGTATTTAAAGGTGTATTATACATAGGACTTATAATCGGATTAATCGCAGGTATAATCACTAATTGTATTCTTCTAAAATTAGTAATAGCATTTATATTTGACTACAAACCATCATTCAAAATAATATTTACATGTTTTATAATTAGCATATCATTATTAGGTGTCGGAACTGGGCTAAGTATCATAGAATTCGCAAATACTGAATATATTGACAAAGCACCAGATACAGACCTAGAATATATTACAAAAAATTATGAATATAATATGGAAGAAAATTTAGTAATTAATCCATCATACCACTATTACAATATAAATTACACAATTGATAATACATTAACTGATACCATTAAAATAGAAATTAGCTATTACAAAAAATTATCATATGTAGAATTATCAGAATATAATCGTAATGACTATAAAATTATAGAATTATGGCATGATAACAAATATAGTAAAGAAATAATAAAATCATTTATCAATAATTTAAAAAATAAAGAAATATATAACTATGATAAATTATACGATTGTAATATTAAACTAATAACATCTGAAAACAATTTAAAAAAACTAAAAGAAAATAAAAACAACTATAACAAAACATCAAATTATTACGAAATAGACGAATTAAACCAAGCAAACAATGAACTTCAAAACGAAATTGATGGCTTAAACGAAAAAATCTATGAATTAACAGAAGAAAATCAAATACTTAAAGACAAAATACAAACATACAAAGACAACCTAGAAAGCTTAATAGACTAAATACATAAGAATATTAAGAAACCAATCTTAATATTCTTTTAAATTATCAAAAAGCACTTATAAACATATAATATACTAGAACAAACAAATTGACAAATCATCTAAAAATATAGTAAAATATTCATGTAATTAGATGGACCTATAGCCAAGTGGTAAGGCACGGGACTGCAACTCCCTGATCGTTGGTTCAAATCCGACTAGGTCCTCCAAATTAAATAACAAACTCGAAACTTTTAAGCTTCGAGTTTTTATAAGATTAAACAATTAAATAATGAGGTGATAACATGAATAATTTAATTAGATAAGTTTGGCATAAACTTCAATTATGCCAGAAGGAGGCATAAATGCTAGAAATAAATAATTTAAGTATATCTATTAACGATAGATACTTAATAAAAAATTTGAATTTAACATTAAATAATGGAGATAAATTAGCTATTATTGGAGAAGAAGGAAACGGTAAATCCACTTTATTAAAAGCAATACTAGGTATATGTGACTATACAAAAATAACTGGAACAGTAAACATAAAAGGAAACGAAATAGGATACTTAGAACAATCTATAAATGAAAAAGATTTAAACAAAACTTCATACGAATTCTTATTCGCAAATGAAGAAGATTACTATAAAAATACTAATAAACTTTATAAATACTTAGAAACAATAAGTTTAAGTCAAGAAATACTTAAACAAAAAATAAATACATTATCAGGTGGTGAAAAAGTAAAAATACAAGTACTAAAGCTTTTACTAAATAATCATGATATTTTATTCCTAGATGAACCTACAAATGATTTAGATATTGAAACTTTGGAATGGCTAGAAGATTTTATAAATAATACTAATAAACCAATTATATATGTATCACATGATGAAACATTACTTTCTAACACAGCTAATATGATTCTACACTTAGAACAAATAATGAAAAAGACAGAATGCAAACATACTTTATTAAGAAGTGATTACGACACTTATATTGAAAAAAGATTAAATCTGATAAATAAACAAACTAAAGTAGCCAAATCAGAAAAAAGACTATACGACAAAAAAGTAGAAAAAAACAAACAAATAATGCAAAAAGTAGAACACAGACAAAATACTATTTCAAGAAAAGATCCACATGGAGCTGCTCTTCTAAAAAAGAAAATGCATTCATTAAAATCTCAAGAAAAGAAATTAAATAACACTGAACTTACCAAAATACCAGACGTCGAAGAAAGCATTAATTTTTTCTTTGAAAATGTTAAAATTCCAAATAAGAAAAATATAATTAACTTAAAAATTCCAGAACTAAAAATAAATGATAAAATTCTATCTAAAAATATAGAACTAAACATAGTAGGAAACAATCATGTTTGTATAATAGGAAAAAATGGAATTGGTAAATCCACTTTAATAAAGAGAATTTATAAAGAACTTAAAGAAAGAAATGACATTAAAGTTGGATATATGCCACAAACTTATGAAGATATATTAAATGACTATGAATATGTTTTAGATTTTATCTCTCCTAATAAAAATAAGGAAGAAACAACAAAGGCAAGAACATTTTTAGGAAACATGAATTTCACTAAAGAAGAAATGAATTCAAAAATCAAAAATCTAAGTTATGGAACAAAAGCAAAACTATTTTTAATAAAATTAGTAATTAATAAATGTAATGTACTAATTCTTGATGAACCAACCAGAAATCTAAGTCCACTATCAAATCCAGTAATTAGAAAAGTATTAAAACAATTTGAAGGAACAATTATAAGTATATCTCATGATAGAAAATACATTAATGATCTTATCAATGAAATATATATTTTAACTGAAAACGGTTTAAAAAAATATATATAATTAAAAGAGTGTGCCCTAAATTCTGTGTAAATGATAACTTTCCATAATAGGAAGCAAGATAATATTTTGCTTCTTTTTGTTATCTATATAATAACATGTAATATTTAGTTTTCAAAGAACTTTATATTCTATTATCAAACATAATAGATAATTCTGATAAAATAGGTCCCCAATTTCTGTAAGCTTGATCCCATTTTTTAGATATATTTTTAGTACATAAGTATAAGCATTTTAATAACGACATATCTGTTGGAAATACAGATTTAGTTTTTGTATATTTTCTAAATTGTCTATTAAGTGATTCAATAGTATTAGTTGTATACATTATCTTTCTAATCTTATCTGAAAATTGGAAGAATGGACATATTGCATCCCAATTTGTTTCCCATATTTTAAATGCTGATGCATATTTATCTGACCATTTATTTTTTACTTCTTGTAATTTATCGTATGCTTCTTTCTCTGTTGCTGAAGTGTATATTAATTTTAAGTCAGAAGTAAATTCTTTCAAATCTTTATAATTAACAAACTTAACCGAATTTCTAATCATATGTACAATGCACCTTTGTTGAATAGTATCTGGATATGCTGCATTTATTGCATCTTTTATTCCTGTTAAATTATCACTACACATTATTAATATGTCTTTTACTCCTCTTTGTTTTAATTCGTTTAAAACTCCCAACCAATACTTTGCTGATTCGTTTTCTCCTATCCATATTCCTAATATTTCTTTAAAGCCTTCTACTGTTACTCCTAATACTATATAAGCTGCTTTTTTAACAATTCTATTATCTTCTCTTACACTGAAATGAACTGCATCTATAAATACAAATGGATACACTTCATCTAATGGTCTTTCTTGCCATTCTTTTATTTCTGGTATTATTTGATTAGTTATATTACTTACCATTGTTGCTGATACTTCTATTCCATACAAATCCTGTATTTGTTCGTTTATTTCTCTTGTAGTTAATCCTCTTCCATATAAAGATATAATCTTATCTTCTATTCCTGATACATCTCTTTTATTTTTAGGAACAATTTTAGGTTCAAACTCTCCATTTCTATCTCTTGGTGTTTCAAAATCAAATTCTCCAAACTCACTTTTTAAACTCTTTTTTGTGGTACCATTTCTATAATTATTTTTTTCTGTTTTCTTATCATATTTTGAATATCCCATAGATGTTTCAAACTCTGCATTCATCATTTGTTGTAATGCATCTTTAAATAAATCTTTTATTGCTCCTGATAAATCTTGTGCTGTTTCTATTTCATAATTTTCTTGTAATATTTTTAATAAATCTTTTCCTTTGTTATTTTCTTTCATAATAAAAATCTCTCCATTTCTTTTATTTTATCATGGAAAGATTTCTATTTACACAGATTTATTTACAGACTCAATTAAAAATAAAAAAGTATATTTAAATGTATACTTTTTTTACTTTAAATTAATTATATATCTCTTATTTCTTATAAATACTTTTAATTTAATATTCTTTGCATTCTTTATCTCTGATGGAACTTCTAAATAAACATTTTTAGTTTCTAAATTTTCATATGTTTTAACAGTTATAGGCGCATTAACTTCTTTATCATTTATCTCATATGAAATATTACCAAAGAATGAAATAAAATCACTATTATTAGTTATATATTTATTTATATAAAGTAAAGGATCCAAATCAAGCTCCATATCTAACTTTAATATAGTTCTCTCATATCTTCCAAGTACATCTGGAGTAATAATAACCTTACCTGTATTACATGTACTACCAACACAATAATCATAAGTTTCGGTAAAATTATCACCTATAGTATACGAATTAATAACAAGTTCACTTGAATGAAGCGTAGACTCTTCTAAACTAATTGCATCCCCATAATAATAAGTTTCAGGTTCTAAAATATCCATAAAGCTTTCTACATCTAAAGAAACATCTTTATACTTAGCTGCAATCTCTCCACGAAGAATATCTACATCATCTATCATTCTAAAAACTGCTTTATTAATTTTCTTATCTACAGGAATTTCAAACACTAACAAATACTCATAAAATTCTCCTGGATATAAAGTATTAGTTTTATAATAACCCTCTCCTAAATCTTTAAAATAATCTCCTTTAGAATAAATAGGAAAATAATATTCATCATCTAACATTAATCTTAAACTATCTGTAGCCAAATTCATTCTCACATTATTAGTATTCTCCATACTAACCTTAATTGCAACATACTTCTTATTATCATTAATAACCTTACCACCTAAATCAACTGATGATACATAAGAATCCATTACCCTAAAGACTACTCCATTAACACTAAAAAATTCACTTTCATCATACTTCTTAGTAAATACTGACAAATTTAAATAAATAAAGAAACCAATAACTAAAGTCAAACATCCACATATAACACCAAAGAAAAATTTATTCTCAAGAGCATAATATTTAATCTCTCTTAAAATTCTTCTAGCTTTTCTCTTATATTTATAAGTATTCTGTCCAAAAGTAACTTCTATCTCTTCCTGATCTTCCTCAGCAATATCTAACTCTTCTAAATCTTTCTTAAAATCAAATTTCTTTAAATCAAAACCAATCGCACGAATAACAGAAAATATTAAGAAAAAGTATTGAGGAAAATACATAAGTGCAACAATATCTCGATATGCTCTTACAGTTCTAACATCTAAAACTGTATTTAAAATAGTATTAAAAATATTAAAATACACTAAAAATCCTACAAATAAAATAAAATAAAATACACATATTGACATATAAAAGATTCTACTTTTTTTCTTCCATCTCATCAACAAATATACAAAAGCAGCTAAAAGTAAAATTAATATAATAGCAATAAACATATAAAAATTAATATAACCTAAATCATTAGAATATGTATAATAACCATTTTTTACATAATCATTAAAAAACTTAAACATTCCACTTGTCTTAGTTATAAGATAAAAAACAAAGATTGAGAGTACTAAATGAATCATTCTAAAATGCTTAATTAAAAATGCATACGGTTTCCTTATAATCACTTAACGCCAACTCCTTATTCTAGTTACATTATATAAAAAAAAAAAGTAAATTACAAGTAATCTACTCTCTATAAAAAACCATTTGACCTGGCAATAAATAAATTGTTTTGTTTTGCTCTGCTACTGCGCCTTCATTAGTACCAAAAATATTAGAAACCATCTTCAAGGTATCATCTTCTTTAGTAATATAATATTGAATTCCCTTTTTAGGAATAATCAAAGTTTGCTTAGGGTAAATATATTCATCCACATCTAGACCATTAAGCTCAGCAACTAGTTTAGGATTAACATCAAACTTTTTACTTATGCTATATAATGTATCGCCAGATACATTTTTTATGTGACATTTATTTTCTATAATAACACTACTCTTTATTTAATAACCAATCAAATACATTTATTTGTCTTATACCATTATAAGAAGTATATGGTGTATAATCAGCTGTTAATAAGATTTTTGGATTATGATCATTAATATTATTAAGAGATTTTAATTCTCTTTCTAAAGTTTTTTCATCTTTTACTGTATAACTCACTTGATAATATTCTTCACCTTTTTCATTGACCGCTACAAAATCAACTTCACTATCATCATTTTTTCCTATATAGACTTCATATCCACGTCTTAATAATTCTAAATACACTATATTTTCTAATATATGTCCTTCATCCCCATTTTTACTACCCAATAAATAATATCTTAACCCTACATCTGATAAATAATATTTACTTCCTGTAGTTAAATAATTTTTACCCTTTATATCATATCTTGATACTTTATATAAAACGAATGACTCAACAAGTGCTTCTAGATATTTTTCAACAGTAGGAACTGATATTTTTCTACCATTTGAAGTCATTGTATTAGCAATACTTGTACTTGAACATAAATTACCTACATTATCAAACATAAATTTTATAACATCTTTTAGCATTCCTATATCAGATATTTCTTTTCTTTCTGCTATATCGTTAACTATAACAGTATTAAAAAGTCCATCTAAATACATTCTTATTTCTTTAGAATTATTTAATTTTAAAGTATATGGAAAAGAACTTTTGGTTATATAATCAACATATTTTTTTTGTATATCGGATTCACCTACATAGGAAATATATTCTCTAAATGAAAGTGGTAACATTTTTATTTCAACATATCTTCCACTTAAAAGTGTAGCTAATTCTCCAGATAACAATTTAGAATTAGAACCTGTTATATATAAATCAACATTTTGCTTTATATACAAACTATCACATGCTTTTTGAAAATCTCTTACTTTTTGTACTTCATCTATAAAAACATAATTCATTTTATTCGCAACTAACTTAGAATTAACATAAACATATAAATCATTATAATCTATTATATTATTAAATTCATATTCTTCTAAATTCATACGAATAATTTGATTTTTATTAACTCCATTCGACACTAAATATTCTATATATAAATCAAATAAAGTAGATTTTCCACATCTTCTTATTCCCGTTACTATCTTTATTAAATCTTTTTCTTTAAAACTTTTTAAGTCATCTAAATAATCAGGTCTTTCTATCATAAGTATTCCTCCAACAAAATTATATCAACACCATTATTATTTGTCAATTTTTATAAATTACAATTTATAAAAATGCGATTTACCGCAACTCTGTAAATTCTACTTTCCAAAAAAAACATCAATCATTATTAAAAGTAAGTATAATATCTATATTCTTATCTTGGTAAATATAAATTTTTTCAACTAAATTAACTATTAATTCTCTAGTTGGTTTTTCTAATGATAAAAACTCATCAATATGTTTTTCTATTATTTTTTTATCTTGTTTTTTAAATTCACTATTTTCATTTTTAAGATTATCAATATTTAATTTATTATTTTCTATTTCTTCTTTTAGATTTTCACTTATTCTTATATATTGTTCTTCATCAATAATACCTTTTAACATATCTATATAAGTTTTATCTAAATTATTTGTTAATTTACCATTAGTAAGTTCCAAACTTTCTATTTGTTTTTTTATCTTTAAAGTATTATCCACTGGCTTAATATTCTTAAGTGAGTCTTTTATTTTATTCTTATCTAAGTACTTTTTACATACATCTCTTATATTATCTAAGATAACTCTTTCTAATGTTTCATAATTATTGGTATGACTTGTACAAACATGATATTTTGAATAAGTTCTATAATAATTACAAGTTGTATAACTTCTACCTGTTTTAATTTGATATCTTACGGTTATTCTATGTTTACAATCTCCACAATATAAAAGCCCATCTAATAAGTAAAATCTTTTCTTCTCTGGTCTCTTAACATTTTTAGGTAAAAGTGTTTGAACATAATTAAAAGTATCTCTATCTATTATTGCTTCATGTGTATTTTCTACAATTATATAATCGTTTGGATTATTCTTAACTGTCTTTTTAAGCTTATAATTAATCTTCTTAGTCTTACCTTGAACTGTATCCCCTACATATATTTGATTAGTTAAAATTGATTTTATAGTAGTATCAACCCATATGCCATATTCTTGACTTACACAATTTTCAATTATACACTTTGTATTCCAAACATAATTGTAATAAGAAGCAGGTGTTTTAATTTTTCTTTTTGTTAATTCTTGAGCTATATAGTGATATGTATTACCTTTTAATGCTAAATCAAATATTAATTTAACAGTTTCTGCTTGTTCATTATTTACAACTAAATGATTTTTATTAATCTTATCTTTCATATATCCAAAAGGACATCTACCAGATACATATAATCCTTCTTTCATTCTAGAACGCAAACTAGTTTTAACTTTTTTAGAAATATCTTTAGCATACATATCATTCATTATTGCTTTAAAAGGTGCTATATCATTATTGGTATTGTCTATGAATGTATCAATTCCATCATTAATAGCAATATACCTAACATTTTTATTTGGAAAATACTTTTCAATTAACTCACCTGTACCTATATAATCTCTGCCTAATCTAGACATATCTTTAGTAATAATCATATTAATTTTACCAGATTCAATATCTTTAATCATTCTTTTAAATGATGGTCTTTCAAAATTCGTTCCAGTAAAACCATCATCAACATATTCATTGGCTTTAGTCAAATTATTTTCTTTGATATATTGATTAAGTAAACTTCTTTGGCTAACAATACTATCAGATTCTATATTTCCATCATCTCTTGATAATCTTATATATATTCCTACTTTAAAACCATTATTCCCCATCATCAATTACTACCCCTTCATTTTGAGAATAATGAATATGATTGAATGTTTCCTCATTCTTTAAAATATTGCAAGTAGAATTAATCTTTTTTTCTACTTCTATTTTTAATACTTCAGTTATTATCTCATTTAAAGATTTTCCATTTTCCTTAAACTTTAAACTAACTTTGTATTCAGCCATAAAGTTTAATACCTCCAATAAATTCTATGGCCATTATTTTTATAATATTACCTAATCACACATTTATACTAATATAAACAAATGGTGTTAGTATAGATATATAGACACGAAATTTCGAACAGATGATATAATAATA
>CANSAJ010000016.1 GCA_947644695.1 uncultured Bacillota bacterium
AAAAGCCTTCTAGGCTTGGGAGAAAATCCACTAGTTAAACTAGTGGATTTTTATTTCTTTTTCTTGACACGAACATATTTTTTAGTTATTCTTAATTTAGAAGGTAGAGATATGAAATATATAGATGAATATTTAAAATATTTAGAGTATGAGAAGAATTATTCAGAGTTAACTATTATAAATTATAGAAAAGATTTAGTTCAGTTTTTAGAACTTACCCTAGTAGAAGATTTAAGGTTGGTTCTTAAAAGCGATATAAGACTGTATCTTAAAGCTTTGTTTGATTTGAATGAAAAATCATCTACTGTTAGTAGAAAAATTAGTTCACTTAAGAGTTTTTATAAATTTATGAAAGAAAAGGGTTATGTTGATATTAATCCTGCTGTTAGTATCAGATATCCTAAAAGGGAGAAACTGTTGCCTAAATATGTTCCATATAATGAATTAGAAAGTATGTTAGAGGTTAGTAAATTGGGTTTTTTTGGAGAGAGAAATAATTTAATTATAGAACTTATGTATTCTACAGGTGTAAGAGTTAGTGAACTTGTCAATATTAAATTATGTGACATAGATTTTGATAGTAAGAGAATTAGAATTATGGGAAAAGGATCTTATGAAAGATTTGTTTTTTATGGTGATTATGCTTCTTTAGTTTTGGATAAATATATTAGTAATTTAAGATGTAAACTTCTTGACGGTAGAATAGAGGAATTCTTGTTCTTAAATAAGAATGGTGGTAAGATTACAACTAGAGGTATAGCTAAAATAATTGATAGTATTATTAATCAAACATCAATAAAAATAAAAGTTAGTCCTCATACATTGAGACATACATTTGCAACTCATTTGTTAGATAATGGTTGTGATTTAAGAAGTGTACAAGATATGCTAGGGCATAAGAGTATTAATTCTACTGAGGTATATACTCATGTTTCAAGCGAGAGATTAAAGGAAGTTTATTTTAGAAGTCATCCAAGAAGTGGAAAGTGAGAAAGGGGATAGTTTTATGACTAAATATGTATATATGTTTAATGAAGGCAATAAGGATATGAAAGAACTATTGGGAGGAAAAGGTGCTAATTTAGCAGAAATGACTAAATTAGGATTACCTGTGCCTAGTGGTTTTACTGTTTCTACAGAAGCATGTTTAAAGTATTATGATAATAATCAAGAGTTACCGCAAGAAATAATAGATGAAATATTAGATAAGTATAAGAGTTTGGAAAGTATTACAGGTAAAAGAATAGGTGATGATGTTAATCCTCTTTTAGTTAGTGTTAGAAGTGGAGCACGTGCTAGTATGCCTGGTATGATGGATACTATTTTAAATTTGGGACTTAATGATGAAGTGGCTAAAAGTTTTGCTCTTAATATTAATAATGAGAGATTTGTTTATGATAATTATAGAAGATTAATTCAAATGTATGCTGATGTTGTTAAAGGATTTCCTAAGAGTTCTTTTGAAAAGAAGTTTGATGAGATAAAAGAACAAAAAGGTGTAAAACTTGATACAGAATTATCTTCTCTAGATTTAAAAGAAATTGTTAATATATATAAAGATGAATATTTAAGATTAGCAGGAGAAGAGTTTCCACAAGATGCAAATGTTCAATTAATAGAAGCAGTAAAAGCGGTGTTTAGAAGTTGGAATAATGAGCGTGCGGTAACTTATAGAAATCTTAATAATATTCCTTCTAATTGGGGAACTGCTGTAAATATTCAAGAAATGGTTTATGGTAATATGGGAGAGACTAGTGGGACAGGTGTAGCATTTACTAGAAATCCTGCTACTGGAGAGAATAAGCTTTATGGAGAATATTTGATGAATGCACAAGGGGAGGATGTTGTTGCTGGTATAAGGACGCCTCAAAGTATAGAGACTCTTAAAGAGGTTAGTCCTAAATGTTATCAAGAGTTTTTAGATATTAGTAAAACTTTAGAGAATCATTATAGAGATATGCAAGATATGGAGTTTACAATAGAAAATGATAAATTGTATATTTTACAGACTAGAAGTGGTAAGAGGACTGCAGAGGCTGCTCTTCAAATTGTAGTTGATTTAGTTAATGAAGGTATGATTAGTAAAGAAGAAGCATTGCTTAGAATTGAACCTAAACAACTTGATTCTTTGTTACATCCAACTTTTGATGAGGAGAGTTTAAAAAATGCAACTCCGATAGCTAAAGGGTTGGCTGCTAGTCCAGGAGCTGCATGTGGTAAAATTTATTTCACTGCCTCAGATATAAATATGGCTTATCAAAGTGGAGAAAAAGATTTGATTTTAGTGAGACTTGAAACTAGTCCAGAGGATATTGAAGGAATGAATTTAGCGCATGGAGTACTTACTGTTAGAGGTGGAATGACGAGTCATGCTGCAGTTGTTGCAAGAGGAATGGGAACTTGTTGTGTTTCAGGATGTAGTGAAATTATAGTTAATGAAGTCGAAAAGACTTTAACAACTAAAGATGGAAAAGTTTTTCATGAAGGAGATTACTTAAGTTTAAATGGTTCTGATGGTTTAGTTTATGGTGAAAAGATAAATACTAAAGATGCAGTTATTAGTGGTAATTTTGAAACTTTTATGTCATGGGCTGATGAGGTAAGAAGTCTAGGAATTAGAGTTAATGCTGATACTCCAAAAGATGCAGTTTATGCTAGAAGTTTAGGTGCAGAAGGCATAGGTTTGTGTAGAACTGAGCATATGTTTTTTGATAGTGTTAGGTTATTTAATTTTAGACGTATGATAACTGCTAATTCTTTAGAAAAGAGAGAAGAAGCACTTATGAATATACTTCCATATCAAAGAGAGGATTTTGAAGGGCTTTTTAGAGCAATGGATGGATATAGTGTTAATGTAAGATTATTGGATCCTCCTCTTCATGAGTTTTTGCCTCATACAGATGAAGATATTAGAGAACTTGCAGAAAGTTTAAGTATGGATTTTGATAGTTTAAAGGATAGAGTAGATAGTATTCGTGAATTTAATCCAATGATGGGACATAGAGGTTGTAGATTGGATGTTACTTATCCAGAAATAGCTGTGATGCAAACGAGAGCTATTATAGAAGCACTTATTAATGTTACTAAAGAAGGTATTAAGAGTGAAGTAGAAATTATGATTCCTTTGGTTGGTGATGTTAATGAAATGAAATATGTTAAGAATATTATTGTTAAGACTGCTGAAGAAATAATAAAAACTAGTGGTGTTGATGTTAAATATTTAGTTGGTTGTATGATAGAAGTTCCAAGGGCTATTGTTATTGCGGATAAGCTTGCTATGGAGTCTAGTTTCTTCAGTTTTGGGACTAATGATTTAACTCAACTTAGCTATGGCTTTAGTAGAGATGATGCTGGTAAGTTTTTAAAAGATTATTACAGTAAAGGAATATTTGTTAATGATCCTTTTGCTAAAATTGATCAAGAAGGTATAGGTACTTTCATGAAAATGGGAGTAGAGTTGGGTAGAAGAGTAAATCCAAATTTGAAAATTGGTATATGTGGTGAGCATGCTGGTGAGACTAGTAGTATTGAATTTTGTAATAGTATTGGCCTTAACTATGTTTCATGTAGTCCATATAGAATTCCTTTGGCTAGACTTGCTGCTGCACAAGCAAGTATACGCGAAAAGGCCAACAAATAGAGAATGATATTGAGTTTTTTCTAGCTCGCATAATCATTACAAAAGATGATATTTTAAGATATTCAGATATAATACCTGAATGTAAAAATGTAAGTTTAAAGAAACCTATCATAATTGATATTTATATATAAATTAGACTAAGATATAAGCAACTTGGTCTCAGGCTGTTGACAAATAGTAAGTCAATGGTCTTTTAATTTATAAAAGAAAGTAGTATAATAAAAAAAGTAAGAACGACCTTATATTACCTAAAAATGGTCAACAAGTTCTTACATTTTTTAAACAAATAAGCAAAACTTAATTGACAACAAGATTAATATTTGATAAACTTATATCGATTGGTACTCAGGAAACTTATGAAGCCCTGAGTCAATTTTTATTTTAAGGGGAAATACTATATGAAAGAATATAAAACTAATGAAGAATTAATTGAACATTTAGAAAATAAAAATATAAGAGCCATATTTTTAAAGTGTACCTTAGAATTTAACAGAATAAACTTCATAAAATAAAAAGATGTTATATATGAAAAGGAGAACAAATAGTCCGTAATAGCGACCAGTGATCGGAATTGAAAATTATAAATATGAGTAATAACTGAAGCATTTTTGAATATACTACAAATGTATACTAATATTTAATTAAAAAGTCAAGTGCAACTTTGTTACAAAATGCTTTTCCTACTTTGGAGAAATATATTGATCATGTTCATACTGTTGATGGTAAACCAGCAATGGTACCAGAAAAACTAAGTGCAATTATATTATATTATATAACTTTAAAAATTTAATGAAATTAAAGCAAAGAGGTATAAATTTATTTTTTACTGATATAGATAGAATTAAAGAAAAAATGTTAGATGGAATAAAATAAGTAGTTATTATTTCGAATTTATCTTCTATGATTTCTTATAATTATTAAATTATTAGACTGAGTTAAAAATCTTAGTCTTTTTGTATTATTTTATATGATAAGAATGTTAGATACTTTTTAGATACAAAAATTTAATAAACTTTTAATTGTTAAAAACAAAAATAGGAGGAAATGATAAAATGAAAAAAAATGTTTTAACAATTTTAGAGATTATAGGGGTAGTGGTTATTTTATTTGTTATTTTTATGCCTAGAGGAAAAATAAAAGAATTAAGTATTCCATTTTTCAGTAATAAAAATGATGAAAATATGAAATATATTAGTTATGATTCTTCGGGTAATTATGATAATGGTTATTTTTATATAAAAAGTATGAATGAAAAGGAAAATATAATGTATTTTGATTATGAGTCTAAAAAAGAAGTTTATTTATGTAATAAACCAAATTGTAATCATGATAGTAATACGTGTTCTTCATATTTAACATATTTTGATGCAAATGAGTTATTTTATTATGATGACTATTTATATTATCTTGATGGGTCGGCAAAAGGAACAACAATATCTGTGTCTTTTGATGGAACAATAATTGATAGTGAACAAACGCCTTCAACTTTATATAAAATAAATTTAGATGGGACAGAAAAAAGTAAAATATTTGTAGCACCTAGTGGTACAAGAATGTCTATGCCTTTTGTTATCAAGGGTAATGTGTTATATGGTTATTTAGAAAAGAGTAAGGTTGTTGTTACAAAAGAAAATAATCATACAACAAATACTACTGAAAGAAAATTAGTTGCAATTAATTTGGATACTGGTAAATATGAGGAGATACATGATGGTTTATATGAAACTTTAATAGGTGTATATAATGATAAATTAGTTATACAGGAAATTCTATATGATAAAGATCCAGAGAGTTTTGATGATGATACAAATGCTTATATAAATAATCTTTATAATTCTAAGGCAAAAATAAAGTTATTAGATGTTCAAACAAATAAAGAAGAAGTTATATATGAAGATTTATATAAAAATATGGAGAGATTACAGTTTTATAAAGATGGTATTTATATTGTAGCAAAGAATAGTAAAAATTTAGAGTATGTTTCATTTTCTACTAAAAATAAAGAAATTATAACAGAGCTTCCATATAGCAATATGCAGATAGATAATATTATAGATGATAAGTTATTAATTTATTTGTATAAAGATGATGAAGCTCGTATTGATGATGCTTATTATGTTGATTTGATTAATAAAGATATTAAAGATTTCAATTTGAAAGATAAGAACGGATATTTAATAGAGATTTTATCTGGTAATGAAGATTATTATTTTGTTAAATTAGAAAGTCTTTTTGGAGAAGAACATATGACTTGGGCTGGTACTGAACAAAAAGATATTTTGGGTATAAATTATGGTTTGATTAAAAAGTCAGATTATTGGGCATCTAATGCAAATTTTATAAGAATGGAAAATGCAAAGTAGGTTAATTATGTTAGAGATAAAAGATTTAAATAGAAGCTATGGTAATAAGTTAGTATTAAAAAATATTAATTGTAAGTTAACGAATGGAGTATATGGACTTCTTGGGCCTAATGGTGCTGGGAAGTCTACCCTTATGAATATCATTACGACAAATTTGAAAGCAGATTCTGGTAGTATTTTGTGGAATGGTTGTGAAATAGAGAATCTTGGAAATAGTTTTCGTGAAATTTTAGGTTATATGCCACAGGGGCAAGGTCTTTATAATGGTTTTACTGGATATATGTTTTTAAATTATATCGCAGTTTTAAAGAGTGTTCCTAAGGCAGATATAAAGTCCGAAATAGAAAGAGTTACTAAATCTGTTAATTTAATGGATAGTATAAATAAAAAAATTGGAACTTATTCTGGTGGGATGAAACAAAGAATTCTAATTGCTAGTGCTATTATAGGAAATCCTAAACTTATTATTTTCGATGAACCAACAGCTGGTTTAGATCCTAAGGAGCGAATTAGAGTAAAAAATTTACTTGGTTCTTTAGCAAAAGATAAGATTATAATAATTGCAACTCATATTGTACCAGATATAGAAAATATGGCTAAGAACATTTTAGTATTAAAGAATGGTGTCTTGTTAGAAGAAACAAGTTCAGATAAATTAATACAGAAGTATGCTCCAAATGGTAATTTGGAAGATGTATATATGAGTATTTTTTCAAATGGTGAAGACTTATGAAAATTATTAAGTATGAGCTTTTAAAAATTGTAACAAATAAATTATTTATTTTTATATTTTTAGTTCTTTGGTTTATTAATTTTATATTTTTAAATTATCATAATTATTTGGTACCAGAAAATGATATTTCACATAAAGCTTATAAGTTGTTAGTGTCTGATTTAAAAGGTAAAAATAATTTGGATAAAGGAATATTTATTAATGATTTGTACCAACGAGCTAAGGCTATTAATATTATTTATAATATTCAGAATTATAGAAAAAGTGATAATCCTCTGATGAGAGAATATGCAGATGCTCTGCGTGATGAAAATAAAGAAATTTATAATATGTATTATGAGGAGTCAAAAAATCCAATATGGAAATATACAGGTAATAGTGATACTGAGCTAGTGTTTTTAGAGATAATAAAGACTGAATATGATATAGTAAATAATTATCACAAGTCTTTAAATAATATATTAGATGAATCTAAAACTATAGAAAATGTTTCTATTTTTAATAGTAATGATAATGTGTCATTAAAGAGTATTTCTAAAACATCAGATGTTTATAGAAGTATGTTAAATACAGAAGTTAATTATGAAGTTGGTAAGACTGTAGAAAAAATAACAAGTCTTAATATTACAGATTTTTTTGTTTTGATAATTATATTTATTTTTTCAATGATATTAACTCTAGAAGAAAAAGAAAAGAATTTATTAATTATTATTAAAAGTACAAAAAATGGACAATTTACAACTATTGTATCTAAAATAGTAGCTTTATTTATTAGTACTTGTTTAATTTGTATTTTATTTTATGGTATGAACTTTTTATATTATTATATTACATTAGGGTGTGGAGATTTTTTTGCTACTGTTCAAAGTTTATCAATGTTTACTTTGTCTACTATTAAAGTAAATATATTAGAATACTTGTTAATGTTCTTTATGTCTAAATGTCTTTATATATTTTTGTTATCTCTTTTAATATTTTATTTATCTATTAAATTTAATAGCATTAGTGAAGTTTTACTTATATTATTTATAATTATTTTAATTAATTTTATAGTTTATAAAGGGGTGGATGTTACTTCTAATATTAATTTATTTCATTCTTTTAATTTGATAGGATTAATTAATACAAATGAGATTTTTAGAATATATGATAATTTAAGATTCTATAATATGATTGTATCTAAAACTAGTATTTTATTATTTTTGCAAGTAGTGCTTATTTTTATTTTTATTATTTTATCAATATTTAAATATTTAAAAAATATGAATAATGATTTAAGAGTAAATAAAATTATTTTAAAGTTAAAAGAATTTAAGTTATTTAAGAATATAAGATTTAATAGTGTTTTTTCTTTTGAGGTTTATAAGTTATTATTTGTTAATAAAAGTTTAATGATTATTATTATTTTTATTTTGTTTGTCAGTTATAATTTTAAAAATCAAAATTTTAATTTATCATATAATGAAGATTTTTATAAAAATTACATGGATGTTTTAAGTGGACATTTGGATAAAGAAAAGGAAGAGATAATAGAAAATACTTTAAATGAATATGATAAGGCGAGTAAACAGTTATCAGAGATTCAAGAAAAAGTTAAAAGTGGTGAATTATCAAATATAGAAGGAATGATTGTGTCACAACCATATGAAGATGTTCTTGCTACAAGAAGTATATTTGAAAAGATAGAATACAAATATAATTATATAAAGGAAAATCCTAATGCTTCTTTTGTATATGATACAGGATATAATAAATTGTTTAGAGTATATAAGTCTGTTGATTTTTATGATATTTATTTAATTATATTTACAGTAATATCTATTTTAGCTTTGTTTATAATGGAATATAGAACAGGAGTAATACAGATTTTAAATACTGCCAAAAATGGTAGAGTTAAAACCGCTAATAAAAAGGTTTTGGTTACTGTTATTTTTTGTACGTTTCTTTTTATTATAAGTACTGTTACTGAAGTAATTGGAATATATAAAATGTATGGTTTACCAAATATGGATATGTCTGTTATAAGTTTGGAAGTATTTAGTAATTTACCATCTAATATGTCTATACTAACTTATTTAATTGTTTTTTATATAGTAAGATATATTTCTTATATTTTAATTATTCTTTTAGTAGAATATATTTCTTTAAAATTTAAAAATATGATATTTGCTTTTATAGTATCTATTTTTATATTATTAATTCCTTTTGTTATGAATATTATAAATAACTTTCAAGTTAATTTATTTCCATTTTTTAATATATCTTTAGTGAGGTATAATTTAGCTTATTTTATATTAGTTCCTATTATAGTAATTATAAATGTTTTTTTGTATAATAGTGTCGTTAAGAAATTGGAGTGAAGTATTCATGAGTAGAATTTTAATTGTTGAGGATGAGATGCCTATAGTTGATTTAATTATGATGGAGCTTAAGTCAAATGGGTATATGGTAGATTATGCTCTTGATGGAGAAAAAGGTGCTGACTTTATAATGGATAATAATTATGATTTAGTTTTACTTGATATTATGCTTCCTAAATTTAACGGTTATGAGCTTTTAGAATATGCTAAACAAGAGAAAATTCCTGTGATTTTTATTACAGCTAAAAGTGAGTTAAAAGATAGAGTGAAAGGGCTTAATATGGGTGCGGATGATTATATTGTTAAGCCTTTTGAAATAGAAGAACTTGTGGCTCGTGTAAATTCTGTTCTTAGAAGATATAAAGGTATAATTAATGTGAGTGATATAACAGTTAATACAAATACTCATGAAGTAAAAAGAGGTGAAGTTGTTGTTAAACTGACTCCTAAAGAATACGATTTGCTTATTTATTTAATAGAAAATGCTGGTAGAATTATTACAAGAGAACAAATTTTATTAAGTGTCTGGAATAAAGATATTATGGATACTAGAACAGTTGATTTGCATTTAGCAAGATTGCGTAAAAAGTTGGGATTTTTTAAAGTAATTAAAACATTGCCTAAAGTAGGATATTTGTTTGAGGTGTAATATGAAGTTTTCTTTAAAGGTTGTAATAGGTACAATGTTAATTGTTGTAATTATGTTTTCTTTATCGGGAGTTATTTTGATTCATGAAAATTTTAAAAGTTCATATAAACTTTTAATGAAAAATAATTTTAATGAACATAATTTAGAAAAATATAGTATAGAGTCTAATATTAATGAGAACATTTTAGATAATGAAAATTTAGATTTAGTAAAATTAGAAAATTATCTTTATACTTTAACTAATTATTTAAGAAATTCTAGGAAATTAAAAGTTTTTATAGATAGTAATATTGTTTGGGATAATCTTCCATTTGAAATAAATAAAAGTGAGTGTACAAATTCATGTATAAAAACTTATGATGGAAAGAAGTATAGTATATTAATTTCCAATATTTTTATTAATGATTCAGATGTTTCAATTATGAGTGTTTATGATATTTCTGGAGTATTTGAAGTTAGAGATCAAAATTTATTAAAATTTTATATTATTGATGCAGTTTTACTTATATTATGTGGTTGTTTGATAACTTTGTTTGCTAGATTTTTAACAAAGCCAATAAGGAAATTAAATGAGACTACTAAGGCAGTAGCTTTAGGTAATCTAGATGAAAAGACTAATATAAAGGGAAGTGATGAGATTAGTGAGCTTTCTAAATCATTTGATTTAATGATAGAGTCTATTAAAAAAAGACAAGAGGAATTAGCACTTTCTATTAAGAAAAGAGAAGATTTTATTTCTAATTTCACACATGAATTAAAGACGCCTATGACTTCAATTATGGGGTATGCAAGAGTATTAAAGTATGATAAGTATAGTAAAGAAGATAAGGAAAAAGCACTTAGTTATATTTATAGTGAAACAAAGAGATTAGAACTTCTTTCTCATAAATTATTAGATTTGATAGGTTTAAGTGAAGTTAAGATAATTAAAAATGAAATAAATGTTAAGGTATTATTTCAAGAAATACAAAATTTAGCTATTAACAGATTTCCAAATATTGATTTAAGTTTAAGAATCAAAGAACAAATTGTTTTAGGAGATAAAGAATTATTAATTACATGTATAATGAACTTGATAGAGAATGCTTATAAGGCAAGTGATAAAGATAAGCGAATTAAAATTATAGGTAAGGATTTTTCAGATAAATATAAGATATCTATTATTGATAATGGAGTTGGAATAGAAAAGGAAGAAATAGAAAGAATTACTGAAGACTTTTATATGGTGGATAAATCAAGAAGTAGAAGTAAAGGTAGTTATGGTCTGGGTTTAGGAATTTGTTCTAAAATTTTGAAAATACATAATACAAAGCTGAGTTTTAAAAGCAAGGTTAGAAAAGGTACAGAAGTTAGTTTTGAATTGGAGGTAAAGAAATGAAGAAAAATAAAAATATATTAATTATGTGTTTGATGATTTTTGTATTTTGTATTTTTTCTCCAATGATTATACTTTATTTATTAGAGGATAAAAATTTTAATTATCTTAATAGTGTTTCTTTAGATATGATGAAAGAAGTAAATAATAAATTTGATAATGAAGTAATAAAAGTAATTTATGCTAGATATAATGAGACTAAATATAATGTAACAACGTCTGATATTTATCAGTATCCAATAGTAGATAAAGTTATTGATGATCAACATATTATTAATGATGATTTAGTGATGCTTAAAGAATTAGAGAGTGTTGGATTATTAAAGAATGACTTTTTTGTGCATTTGTCTACTAATGAACGAATTATTACAAGAACTAATAAATTTAGTGGAGATAACTTAAATTATTCTAGTAAAAGGATATTTCTTTCTAACGATAATTTTGATGTTTCTTTTATGTCTTATGAAGTGGAAGATATTACTGGTAAAATAATTGGTTTGAAGATACCTAAAGAATATATAGTTATTGAAAGAGAAACTTTAGAAAAGTATATCACTTATTTAGAATTAGATAGTGAAGATTGGATTTTTGAGAATAATTCTATTATTTCAAAGTTAAATAAAATAGAAATAAAAATTGAAAATATAAATAGTTTTATTTCTATTTCGATAGTACCATATTTGATATAAATATATTAAAATAGTTTAGTGATTTTATAGAGTTGTTTTTGTATTTATGTTAAGATTAGTTTAATTAGAAGGTGTGGTTATGAATAAGCAGGATATATATAATTATATTGAGAATAAGAAAATTTGGTATAAAATAATGGAGCATGATGCAGTTTTTAATATGAAAGATTTATCGAAGATTAAGTTATTATATCCTAGTTGTATTGCTAAGAATTTATTTGTTTGTGATGATAAAAAGAGAAATTATTATCTTATAACAGTAAAGGGTGATAAAAGAGTTGATTTAAAAGAATTTAAAATTAAAAATAATACTAGAGCATTAAGTTTAGCATCAGAAAAAGATTTATTTAATATTATGAATTTATTTCCTGGTTCAGTTACTCCTTTGGGTTTGCTTTCAGATAATGATTTAAAAGTGACTTTTTATTTAGATAAAGCTTTTTTTGACGATGAAAAAATTATTGGTATACATCCAAATGATAACACAGCAACATTATGGATAAAGTTAGAAGATTTAGTGGAAATTATTAAAGAGCATGGTAATCAAATTAATATTGTGGAATTTTGATTGATATGGAGTGTTTATATGTTATATGGGTCTATTTATAAGTGTGCTTTAGGAAATATTTTTATTGTTGTAAAGGATAATAAGTTAATTGGTTTATTTTTTGAAGGACAAAGGTATTTTATGCAAAATATAGATGGTGAAATTAATTATTCATCTGATAATTTTATGATTCTTAAAATTAAAGAATGGTTAGATAATTATTTTGAAGGTAAAATGCCTGATGTTCATGAAATTGAATTTGATTTAATAGGTAGTGATTTTAGAAAATGTGTATGGGAAATACTTTTGGAAATACCTTATGGATGTGTGGTAACTTATAAAGATGTAGCTAAAGAAGTTGCAAGTATTCTTGGTCTTAAAAGTATGTCTGCTCAGGCTGTTGGAGGAGCCATAGGACACAATCCTATTTCTATTATTATTCCATGTCATAGGGTTGTAGGTTCTGGTGGAAGTTTAACTGGGTATGCGGGAGGTATAGAGAGAAAATTGTTCTTGTTAAATCATGAAAAAGTTGATGTGAAAAATTATATGAGAAATATTTGTTAGTTTTATATAATTTTATTTTTAGTGTAAATTTGTGAAAAGTAAATCTTAATAGTTTTACTTTTTTTTAATTATAATGTTATAATTTGTAATGCTATAGGTTAAGTAAGGTATTATTATTTAGAAATATGTGTAAAATAATAATGTATCTTAAAAGTCTAAAAGTTAAGGAAAAATAAATTGGGAGTAGAATATATGGAGTTATTAGATAAATTAAAAGATTTAAGAAATACAATATTACATAAAACTAGAATGAGAAGAGTATTTAGGTTTCATTATCTTTCACTGAAAAACGTTAATGGTCAAAATGATGGTGTAACAGAATTGGTTTGTAATAAGTTTATGTCGCCTTTAGGAATGGATGAAGATGATTCTTTAATTGTTCTTTCTTATTTATATGATAAATTAGGTAAAGTTTTGGGAAGTAATGTGAGTGATTTTTGGAGAGTTCATGTACTAAATCAGGTGATGTTCGCGTATGGTTTTGTTAAAATTAATGATCAAATTAATAGTGACAGAATAAGTGAACTTTATGTATTAGAGGGCGATGTAGAAAAACATATGAAGTTAAAAAATAATACTTTTTGGTATACTCCAGATGTTTCTTTAGATATTGTTAGAGATATATATGGAGAAATGGGTGAGATTTTTAAAGATCTAGATTCAGTAGATAAATCTTACTTAAAACTTAAATCAAAAGAAAAAAAGTAAAATAGTGACAAAAATTAGTTTAAAAAATGATTAGTTATGATATAATTTTATTAGGTGAGAAATTTATATGTTTAATGAAAATGAAGTTAAGTCTAAAATGGAGAAAGTTATTCAAAGTTTAGAAAGTAGGTTTACTACAGTTAGAGCAGGTCGTGCTAATCCAAATATTTTGAGTGGAATTATGGTTGATTATTATGGAGCACCAACACCAATACAGTCTTTAGCTACTGTTAGTGTTCCTGAAGCTAGACAGCTTATGATAAAACCTTTTGATAAAAGTGCATTAAAAGATTTAGAAAGAGCTTTGTATGCAGCAGAATTAGGAATGGCGCCTACTAATAATGGAGAGGTGTTAATTCTTACTATTCCTGAGTTAACTGAAGAAACTAGAAAAAATTATGTTAAGCAGGTTAAAGAGATGGCAGAGGAAGCTAGAATTGCTTTAAGAAATGTAAGACAAGATGCTAATAATGGCATTAAAAAGCTAGAGTTTAGTGATGATGAAGAAAAAGTATATTTAGAGCAAGTTCAAAAATTAATAGAAAAATATAATCAAATAGTTGAAGATAAGTTTAAAGAAAAAGAAAAAGAATTGTTAAGTATATAAAAAAGGACTTCAAAATATGAAGTTTTTTTAATTAAAAATTACTGTTTAAAATCTCAATTTCACGTATTTAATATTAGTATAATTTGTGTGATTTTATTACTTACTATAGTGTTGGTAGCATTACTAGCGATAATAAAAAATAGCATCTACCATAAGGTAAATGCTCATCTAATAAATTTATTTTATCATATTAATGCTTGAAATTCAACAATCTAAGTGTTAGAATTAAGTTATCTTTTTTGGAACATAAGTATTTTATAATTTTATATTTAAGAGAGTTAGTGGCTGGTGAAAACTAATAATGATTATAAAAGAAATTTCATTCTAAAGTTAGAAAGATTCGTAATATAGGCGTTAACTTTATAAAGATGCATAAATATACTTTATGAATTAAGGTGGTACCGCTGGCTTTGTCAGTCCTTAAGTCATAGAGTTTTTATTTTTGGAGGAGAAAAGTGAAAGAAAAATTAGATAGTATTTTATTAAATGCTAAAGAAGAGATTCTTAAATCAAATAATGAAGTAGAGATGAATGTAGTTAAAAGTAAATTTATGGGTAAATCTAGTGAGTTTACTGAAATTATGAAAGGTATAGGGAGTTTAAGCCCTGAAGAAAAGAAGAGTGTTGGAGTTCTTACTAATGATTTTAGAAATTCTTTTAATAGTATGTTTGATGAAAGGTTAAAGAATATAAAACAAGAAGTTTTAAATAAAAAGTTAGAGAGTGAGAAAATAGATATTAGTTTACCTAGTAAGTCTGTTAAAGTTGGTTCTCTTCATCCTCTTACACATATAAGATATATTTTAGAGGATTTATTTGTTAGTATGGGGTATGATGTTGTAACTGGACCTCAAGTAGAGACTGATATGAATTGTTTTGAGAGGCTTAATATACCTAAAGATCATCCAGCTAGAGATATGCAAGATACTTTTTACATAACATCAGAAATGTTACTTAGAAGTCAAACTAGTTCTGTTCAGGTAAGAGCTATGCTTAATAATAAGGAAAAAACACCTATTAGAATGGTTTGTCCTGGGAAAGTTTATAGAAGAGATAATGATGATGCTACTCATAGTCATCAATTTATGCAGATGGAAGGGTTAGTAGTTGATAAGAATATAAGTTTAGCAGATTTAAAAGGTACTTTGCTTGAAATGGCTAGATGTTTACTTGGGAAGAATACTAATATAAGGTTTAGACCAAGTTATTTTGGATTTACTGAACCTAGTTATGAAGTGGATGTATCATGTTTTAAATGTGGGGGAAAGGGTTGTGCTCTTTGTAAGAATATAGGATGGATAGAAATTTTAGGTTCTGGTATGGTTCATCCTAATGTACTTAGAATGTGTGGTTATGATCCAGATGTTTATACTGGATTTGCATTTGGAGTTGGACTTGAGAGATTGGCGATGTTTAAATATGGTATTACAGATTTAAGAGGCTTTTATACTAATGATATGAGATTTTTGAATAATTTTAATAGAAAGGATGTAGAGTAATGATTTTCAGTAAAAAGTTTGTTAGTGATTATGTAGAATTGAATGAAGATATTAAAGAAATAGCAGAAGATATGACTCGAGTAGGTAATGAGTATGATGATGCTAGAAAATTAGTTTCTGCTCTTAATTTAATTATTGGTGAAGTTATAGAATGTGAAATGCATCCTAAGAGTGATCATTTGCATGTGTGTAAAATTAATGTTGGAAGTGAAGTGCTAGATATAGTTTGTGGTGCGCCTAATATGAGAAAAGGTCTTAAAGTGATCGTGGCACTTCCAGGAGCTGTTTTACCAGGTGGAATTATTAAAAAAAGTGTTATTAGAGATGCTGTTAGTAATGGTATGTGTTGTAGTTTAGCAGAGTTAGGTCTTGATAAAAAGTTTTTATCTAGTGAGGATATAGATGGTATCCATGAACTTCCAATGGATGCACCTGTTGGAGAAGATCCTATTAAATATTTAGAATTAGATGATGAAATTATTGATTTTGAGCTTACAAGTAATAGAAGTGATTTGTTAAGTATGATAGGTCTTGCTTATGAAGTAGCAGCTATTTATGATAGGGATGTTAAGGAGCCTATACCTAGTTATAGCACTGTTAAAGATAATTTTGATAGTGAGGTTGTTTTAAATGTAGATACTCAGAATTGTAGTTTGTTTTTGTTAGGGCGTGCACTTAATGTAACTATTAAAGAGAGTCCAGCATTTATTAAAAATAGACTTATAGCATGTGGTATTAGACCTATTAATAATGTGGTAGATATTTCTAATTATGTAATGTTAGAGACAGGTCAACCGCTTCACTTTTATGATGCAGATAAGGTTAACTCTAATATTGGTGTTAGAATGGCTTCGACACAAGAAAAGCTTAAAACATTGGATGGAGTAGATAGAGAATTAACTAGTAAAGATATAGTGATTTGTAATAAAGAGAAAGTTATAGGTCTTGCTGGAGTTATGGGAGGATTTGATACAGAGATAAATCCTGATACTAAAAATATTTTAATTGAAGCTGCTATATTTGATAGTGCATCAATTAGAAAAACTGCTAAGAGAATTTTGAGAAGTGAAGCTTCTAGTCGTTTTGAGAAAGGGTTAGATCAAAGAAGAACATATTTAGCGATGGAGAGAAGTAAAGAACTTTTAGAAAAGTATGCTGATGCTAAGATTAGCGAATATACTCATGAATATAAAGTTAAAGATGTAGAGGATAAACTAATAGATATAACTCTTGATAAGATTAATTCAATTCTTGGAATGAATATTAATGTAAATGATGTTACTGAAGTATTTAGAAAGTTAGATTTTAAATGTGAAGTAGATGGTGATAGTTTTAGAGTTACAGTTCCTTCTAGAAGGCTTGATGTAAATATTAGAGAAGATTTGATCACAGAAGTTGGAAGAATATATGGAGTAGATAATATAGAAGCTAGAAATTTAGTTGCTATGCTTAAACCTGGTAAAATTGATAGGTATGTTAGAAATATTAAAGAGAGATTGGCTACTTTAGGACTTAATGAAGTTATAACTTATTCACTTATAAATAATAAAGATAAAGAGAAATTTAATAATAATTGTAGAGAAGAAATATCTGTTTTAGAACCTATGACTGAAGAGAGGAGTACTTTGAGACAAAGTTTAGTTTCTTCTTTGATGGAGGTTTATGATTATAATAAAGCTCGTAGTATTAAAGATGTAAGTATATTTGAAGTGGGAGAGATTTTTTATAAAAATGAAGAAGAATATGTAGAAGAGGAAAGTCTAGCTATTTTGATGAGTGGGAAGTATGTTAGTGGAATAAATACTAATATAGAGGTAGATTTTTATTATATTAAAGGTATACTTGAGAATTTACTTGATTATTTAGGGTATAGTAAGCGATATGATTTTGTTAAATGTGACGATATTAAGGAAGCGCATCCATATCAAAGTGCAAAGGTAATTATAAATGGTAAATGTGTTGGATTTATTGGTAAAGTGCATCCAAGTATATATAAAGATAATGTTTATGTTTTGGAAATTAATTTAACAGAGCTCAGAAATATTAATGTAGGTAAAATGAAATTTAAAGATTTTAGTAAATTTCCTAGTATTAAGAAAGATATGTCATTTATTTTTGACTTAGATGTTCAGGCCAGTGATGTTATTAGTGAAATAAGAAAGAGTTCAAATAAGAATTTAGCTAATATAGAAGTATATGATGAATATAAAATGGAGAATGAGAAGAGTTTAACGTTTACTTTAACATTTTCAGATGATACAAGAACTTTATTAGAAGAGGAAGTTATGGAAGTATTTAATAAAGTTATTTATAGAGTAACAAATAAATTTAATGCAAAGCTAAAGAATATGTAGTATACTATAATCAGAGGTGAAGAACATTATGATAATAGGAATTTTTATTGTAATAGGTGTATTAGTTGTAATAGTGAGTATTATTGCTGGTATTTATAATTCTTTAGTAGTACTTAGAAATAGAGCTAAAGATCAATGGGCTCAGATAGATGTTGAGTTAAAGAGAAGATTTGATTTAATACCTAATGTAGTTGAAACTGTAAAAGGTTATGCTAAACATGAAAGTGATACTTTAAAAGGTGTTATAGAAGCTAGAAATAAATTTAATGTTGCTAGTACTCCTTTACAAGAAATGGAGGCTAGTAATCAGCTCAATCAGGCGTTTAGACAGTTATTTGCGCTTAGTGAAAGTTATCCTGATTTAAAAGCTGATACTAATTTTTTGAGTTTACAGAAGACTTTGGAAGATAGTGAGAATAGGATAACAAGTGCTCGTAGATTTTATAATGATACTGTGTTATCTCTTAATAATAAAATAGAAATGTTTCCTTCAAATATATTTGCTAAGATGTTTGGTTTTAAAAAAGAAGCTTATTTTGAAGCTACTAAAGAGGAAAGAGAAGTACCAAAAGTACAGTTTTAGGGCTTAATTAATTTTAAGCTTTTTTTGATGCGAAATTTTGTTTGACATATATGTTTTATAATTGTATAATAAGAATGATGGAGAAGTATTATGAGAAGGTTTTTAAATGTTGTGTTTTTAATAATGTTATTTCTTCCTTTGAATTTAAAAGCAGTTAGTAAAAATGAAGTTGATTATGAGATATATGATTATATAACTGAGGCTAATATTGATATAGCTGGAAATTTAAAAGTAAAGGAAATTATTGGAGTAAAAGGTACTTTTAATGGTTATATAAGAGATCTTGTTTATAAAAATACGAAGCTTAATTCTTTTAATGGAGAGCTTGAAAGTTTCTATGGAAGTTCTATATATAATGCAGAAAAAATTGAGGTTTTAAAAGTTGGGAATATTACTTGGGATGGAGAGTTAAATTATGATGCATTTTTAGAGGATGTGAATGATTTTTCTTTATGTTCAGATAAAGTTGAGTGTTATCAAGAAAGTATAATAGAAAATGGTGTTAGTATAAAGATGTTTAATGAAACAGAGGATGGCGTAACTTATTTTTATATAGAATATTTACTTGCTAATGTAGTTGTAGTTCACGAGGATGTGAGTGAAGTTTATTATAATTTTTTAGGTAATGAGTTTGATGATGATATAGAAAAATATCAGATGCGTTTACTTTTACCAAGTAAAACTAGTGAGCAGATTAGGGTGTGGGCACATGGACCATTAAATGGAGAAGTTTATTTTTTGAGTGATGATAATGATTTTTATGGTGGTGTTATTACTATAGAACATTTGAAATCTAATACACCAGTTGATATGAGAATGACATTTCCTACTAATTTAATAAGTGTAGATCATCCTAGTTTGAAGAAAAGCGGAGTACAGGGATTAGATAAAATATTAGAAGTGGAAGAGAAAAGAGCTGATGAGGCAAATAGGTTAAGAATTATATCTAAAAGAAAAGTTTTCTTTTTATATTTATTTACTGGTATTTATTTTGTGATTACTTTAGTTTTTGTTACTTTTATTTATTTTAAATATGATAAGGAGAGAAAAGCTAGGTTTTTAGGTGAATATAATAGAGATTTTATAGATGATTATGATGTTACAGTAGTAGAGTATTTATTTGAACGTAAAGTGACAGAGAGAGGTTTTTCTACAAGTATTTTAAATATGATTTATAAGAAAAACATTAAGTTTGAAGAGATTGATAATAAAAATTATAAATTTATTAAAGTAAATGAAGATGGTTTAATAGATAGTGAAAAGCTTATTATGCTAATAATATTTAATGGAGCTGGAGATGGGGAAACAGTAACACTTAAAGATATAAAAAGTTTTGCAAAAAAAATAAATGGTACTACTAGTCCATTTTTGAATTCATATAATTCATGGAAAAATAAAGTTATAGAAGAAAGTCTTAAAGAGAATTTTTATGAAGAAAATAATGTTATAAAAGTATTAGCTTCTATGTATTCTGTTATTGGATTTATAATATTTATCTTTTATTTGGGTTATGAAATTATTAATGTTTTACCTTTTGCACTTCTTATATTTAATATTATTTTTCTTATTTATGTTTTAATGTTTACTAAGAAAACTAGTAAAGGTATTGAACATTATGTTAGGTGGAAAGCATTTAAGAAATTTTTGCTTGATTTTGGAAGATTTGATGAAAAAGAATTACCAGAAATAGAGTTATGGGAAAGATATTTAGTTTATGCTTCTATTTTTGGTATAGCGGATAAAGTTAGTGAAACTATGAAAATTAAGTTTAATAGTTCAAATTATAATGTTAGTAATAGAGGATTTTTATTTGATTATATGTTATGGAGTAGTTTAAATAGAAATTTAAATGGTACTATTAGTTCGTCTGTTAGTACAGCAAATAATAAAGTTATGGAAGCTTCTAGTAGTAAGATGTCTAGTGGAGGAGGATTCGGCGGCGGATTTTCTTCTGGAGGCGGCTTCGGAGGCGGAGGAGGTGGTGGCCGTGGATTTTAAGGCTACAAGTTTTAAGAAAGAATTATTTTATATTAAGAATGAGAGAATAAGAATGAGTGCAGAAGTGTTAATTAATATGATGCCTGATTACTTTTTTCATGAAGAGGCATCTTCAACTGGAAAATATCATCCTTCATTTAGTCAAGGAGAAGGGGGACTTTTAAGACATACAAAAGCAGCTGTTAGAATAGCTAAAGAGCTTTTAGTTACTAAGACTTTTGGAGATGATTTTACAAGTGATGAAAAAGATTTAATTTATTTGGCTTTGATTTTGCATGATTCAATTAAAAGAGGTGATAATGAACCTTATACTCGTTTTGATCATCCTATTTATGCTTCTAATTTTGTTAAATCTAATAAGGATAAAACTGAGTTAACTGATGAAGAAGTTATTTTACTTACAAGTATGATAGAGACTCATATGGGAGAATGGGTAACTGATTATAAGGGTAATAAAGTTTTAGAGGAACCTAAAACTAAATATCAGAAAATGGTGCATTTATGTGATTATCTATCTTCTAAGAAATTTTTGGATATTAAATTTAATGAGGAGAATGAGATTGTTTTTTAGTTATAAGTTTTTGTAAAATTTAAATGATAATTTACTTAGATATTATGGTGTGATATACTTGGTACTAGGTGAAGACCGATGGATAAAGAGAAGATTAGAAATTTTTCTATAATAGCGCATATTGATCATGGTAAGAGTACACTTGCTGATAGAATATTAGAGATATGTGGCAATGTTACAGATAGAGAAAAAAAAGAGCAAATGCTTGATAATATGGATTTGGAACGTGAACGCGGGATAACTATTAAATTAAATGCAGTAGAGCTTAATTATAAAGGATATACTCTTCATTTAATTGATACTCCAGGACATGTGGATTTTTCGTATGAAGTAAGTAGAAGTTTAGCAGCTTGTGAAGGTGCTGTTTTAGTAGTGGATGCTACACAAGGAATTGAAGCTCAGACTTTAGCTAATTTATATTTGGCTATGGAAAATGATCTTACGATTATTCCAGTTATTAATAAAATAGATTTACCTAATGCAGATGCAGAGAAAGTAAAGGATGAACTTGTACAGACTATTGGGTTTGATAGAGATGAAATATTATGTTGTAGTGGAAAAACTGGTGAGGGTGTAGAAGCTTTAATGGATGCAGTTGTTTCTAGAATTACGCCACCTAAAAGTACAACTAAAGAATTTAGAGCATTAATTTTCGATAGTTATTTTGATAGTTATAAAGGAATAGTAGCTCTTGTTAAAATAGTTGATGGTGAAGTTAAAGTTAAAGATAAAATTAAAATGATTGCAACTGGTGCAGAGTATGAAGTTATATCATTAGGAAAGACAACACCAAAAGATAGTCCTAGAGAAAAATTAGTGAGTGGAGAAGTAGGATATATAACAGCTAGTATTAAAAGTATAGAAGATGTTAAAGTTGGAGATACTATAGTTAGTAAGGATAGTAATTTAGAAGCACTTCCTGGATATAAACCTATGAAGCCAATGGTTTATAGTGGATTATTTCCAATAGATAGTAGTAAATATGAAAATTTAAAAGAGGCTTTAATGAAGTTGAAACTTAATGATGCTGCTTTAATGTTTGAACCTGAGAAAAGTGATGCTTTAGGGTTTGGTTTTAGATGTGGATTTTTAGGACTACTTCATATGGAAATTGTAGAAGAGAGAATAGAAAGAGAATTTAATATTGAGTTAATTGCTACAAGTCCTAGTGTGGTTTATGAAGTTGTTTTAACAAATGGAGAAGTTATAAATATAGATAGTCCTAATAAATTACCTGAACAAAATAAGATTATTTCTATTAAAGAACCTTTTGTTAAGACTAATATATTTGTTCCTAATAACTATGTAGGTCCTGTTATGGAGCTTTGTCAGGAAAAGCGTGGGATTTATGTAAATGTTATTTATATTGATAGTACACGTGTTAATGTTATTTATGAGCTTCCTTTGAGTGAAATAGTATATGATTTTTTTGATAAGCTTAAGAGTTTTACTAAAGGATATGCATCTTTTGATTATGAATTTATTGGAAATAAAGAAAGCAAGCTTGTTAAATTAGATATATTACTTAATGGAGAAATTGTTGATGCTCTTAGTATTATTGTACATAAAGATGATGCTTATAGACGTGGAAAAGTAATTGTAGAGAATTTGAAGAAGATTATACCTAGACAAATGTTTACTGTTCCAATTCAAGCAAGTGTAGGTACAAGAGTAATTGCACGTGAAACATTGAGTGCGATGAAAAAGAATGTTCTTGCTAAATGTTACGGTGGAGATGTAACTCGTAAGAGAAAACTTTTAGAGAAACAAAAAGAAGGAAAGAAGAGAATGAAACAAGTGGGTAGTGTTGAAGTCCCTCAAGAGGCATTTTTGTCAGTGTTAAGTGTAGACAAAAGAGAGTAAAGTTTCAATATTTCACTTGATAAAATTAGGTTACTATTGTAATATTATTTTAGAGTAAAAGGGTGTGTTATTATGATGACATATTATATATTTGGTTTTTTACATGTATGGAAGTATTTTGCTTTGGTTACTATTTTATTTTCATTTTTGGTAATGTGTTCTTCATATAATATATTTGAAAAAGTAAAAAAAAGAGGTAAGTTATGCTTTATTCCTATTTATAATTTGCTTGTTATGTTAGATGTAGTTGAGATGTCTAAATTAAATTTTATTTTTATGTTATTGCCTGTAGTTAATATATTTGTTATTCTTCTGATAATGTATAGACTTAGTATAGTTTTTCATACTAGTACTGCATTTGCAATTGGTCTTATTTTATTTCCAGTTTTGTTTTTACCACTTTTAAGTTTTAGTGGTTATTTACATACAGAAGAAGAAACAGAAAAGAAAGATGATGTAACACCTGAGATGATCCAAATGATGACAGAAAAGCAGTTTCATGAATTAAATAAAGTTGTAGATGATACACCTAAAGTAGATAATGTATTTAAAGCTGAAATAAAGGAGATACCTCCAGCACCAGCTTTTAGAGCTAATAGAATAAAATATCAGGAAATGATTAAAGAAGAAGTTGTACCAAAAGAAGAAAAGATTGAAAGAGTAGAACCTGTACAAGTAAAAGATTTGTATGCTAATAGGTTTATAAATAGTAAAGTCACTGAGGAAGATGATTCTATAGAGATTGTAGAGTTATAAGTACTTAGTGCTTTTTTTATTAGTTTTTTCGCTATCATTGCTATGTTTTGTTTGACTTTTAATAATTTTTATGGTATAAAGATGTATATCTGAAAGAGGTTGCGAATACTTATTAGTACTTATTATTTAACTCAGAATATTGATAATAAGAAAAGGAAGTAATCGCCGAAATAATATAAGTTTCTGAAGTCTTATATTGTTGGGACAGTTACATAATATGGGCTGGACTGTCACAAAGGATTTGTGGAGTGCTTTCAAAATTATTAATGTATTTTAATATTTGTTAAAAATATTATTTGTTTTAATGGTTTTGTTTGCGTGTATGCTTACAAACCATTTTTATTTAGGAGAGTGAAATTTTATGACAGAGAAGAATTTAATGGAAGCGTTTATTATATATAATCAGGTATGTAGCGAGATTAATAATGAAAATGAATTAAAAGGAATATATCTAGATGTTTCTTTTGAAGTTTTACAGTTGTCTGAGTTTTATAATGATCCTAATTTTGCTTTAATTATTGCTGATTTTTATGATAGTTATACAAAGAATAAAGATTTTATACATATACCTGATATGAAGACAGTCTTAGAAAATAGTAGGAAGTATCCAATTATTATTGCAAGAAATCGAAAGAATGGTAAATTGCTTGGAGTATCTACAGTTAAATATTTTGAAAATAATGATGAAAATATTAATCCTTATTTTCCTATGGAGAATAGAAAGTTTTTTGAAGTTAGTGGGCTTATGGCTTGTGAAGATAATATTTATTATGGTATTCCTGGTATAGGAAAGCATATATTTGAAATTATTGTTTTAGGCGCTTCAGTTTATAGTAGGAAACATAGTGATGTAGGACTTATGGGCGTTATTGATTCAAGAAATGTTTTGAGTGTTAATGCTGTTAAGTCAGGATTAAGGATGATACGTGAGAATAATAGGTTTGGTAGTGGCTATGAGATTTCTGGTAATATAGCAGGTTATTATGAAGTTAGAGATTTTGATACAGGTGATTTAACTGAGGCTCAGACTCTTGTTGTGGAATTAGATTTAACTCCTTCTCTAAGAGTAGATGTACCAGAAGTTGTTCTTGAGTTTTCCGCTAGAGGTGATGAAGTTATTAGTGTTATTGAAAGAGAGTTAAGAAAAAGCTACAGTGGTACAGGAATAGAATTAAAGAGTGCAATTCCTGATTATGAGTGTGGTAATGTTATATTTTATGAGATAAATAGGTCTTTATCTAGTAGAGTGGAAGGTGTTACTATTATTCCTCATGAGTCAGCACTTGGTAATGATAGGGTTAGTTCAAAAAAAGTAGTAGCTAGAAAGATGGTGTGTTAATTATGGAAAGTAAAACTATATATATTTTTAAAGAGATTTCTAAGATTCCTAGAGAGAGTGGAAATGAAGGTAAAATAGCAGAGTATTTATGTGAGTTTGCTAGAGATAGAAATTTATATTATATTAAGGATGATTTTAATAATGTGTATATTAGAAAAGAAAATGGTACTAATGAATTTATAATACTTCAGGCACATACTGATATGGTTTGTGAGAAAGAGTTAAATAAGGAATTTGATTTTGAGAAAGATTCAATTGAAGTTATAGAAGAAAATGGTTTTTTAAAAGCTAATGGAACTACACTTGGAGCAGATGATGGTATAGGAGTTGCTCAGATTTTAGCATTACTTGATAGTGATAAAGGATATAATATTGAAGCTTTATTTACGACAAGTGAAGAAACTAGTATGGTTGGTGCGATTAATTTTGATACATCTATTTTAAAAGGTAGGAAATTACTTAATTTAGATGGATTTAATGAAAATAGTATTTTGATTGAAAGTGCTGCTTTTTATGATATACAGTTTCATGATAATTTTAGTTTTGAAAATGTTCAAGAAAAAAGAGGCTATATTATAGAGTTAACTGGTTTAAAAGGAGGACATTCAGGAACTGAAATTAATAAAAATAATGGAAATGCTTCTATTTTACTTTGTGAGCTTTTAAAGAATATTGAAGACTTAAAAATTTCAGAGTTTCTAGGTGGGGAAAAATTTAATGTTATTCCTAGTAATGCTTATGCTTTAGTTTTAAGCGAATGTGATGTTCATAAAGTGGTTAATGAGTTTGTTAATAGTAAAAAAGATGAATTTCCATCTTTAGAAATTAAAGTAATTGAAACTGATATTAATAAAGTATTGTCTCATGAAGATTCTATTGATTTTATAAATGCTGTTTATGAATTTAGACATGGGGTATTTTATGAGCATGATGGATTTGTTACTAGTTCAATTAATTTGGGATCTGTTTCTTTAAAAAATCATTTATGGAAAGTTGGAATGAGAAGTAGTAGGAGTAATGAAGAAAGAGAATGTTTAGATTATTTGAAAAATTTTTGTAGTAATAGAAATATAGAGTTTGAACTTCTTGGGCATCAGCCTGGATTTATAAGTGATCCTAATTCAGTGTTTATTAAAAAAATACTTGAAGCTCATCCAAGCGATTTATTTAAGAGTAATCCATCTATTGAGAGAGTTCATGTAACTGTGGAAGTAGGTTTTTTTCAAGAAAAATGTCCTTTAATAGAAATTGCAATAATTTCTCCTAATATTATAGGAGCTCATACTCCTCAAGAATGTGTAGAGATAGATTCTATTAATAGAACAGATAAGTGGATTAGTAATTTATTAGAGTTATTGTGATTAAATAATATTGTATAAAAAAATATAATTTGATAAAATGAATATATTGAAGGAAACTTCATAAAATAAAAAGGAAGCATTTAGTAATCTAAATGTCTACCT
>CANSAJ010000017.1 GCA_947644695.1 uncultured Bacillota bacterium
GCTAAAGCTAAACTGAACCCCCAGACTATCTGGGGGTTTTCTTTACAGAAAAAGAAACCAAACAATCACCTGGTTTCTTCTTTTATTATTACTAAATTTATTTTACTTATCTTCAAGACGAGATAACAAATCTATCTTAAACATTTCTTTCTGAGCATTAGCTTTAGAAATCATTATTCCCTTATAAGCTGTAAGTTCAGATTTATGTCCATCCATTAAAATATCTCTTGGTTCTAACCCTGTAAGCATTATAACATTTTGATCTTTATAAACAGTATAACTAAGTTTAACTTTTCCATAAACTTTAACAAATAAGTTATCTGTAGGAAGTTGTAATTCATAACTTTCAGTTTGTTCATGCTTATTAATAGAAACTAATTCTCCTAAAAATTCTCCTTTTCTAAGACTTGGATAAAAATCAAACATAAGCTTTTTATAGGCCATCATATTATACTTTTTTAAACTTCTTTCTAATTTTTTAAAATTATTCTCATCTAAATAATCTAACAAAAATCTACCCTTCATAATATCTTACCCCCATTAACTGTTAAAATTATAGCATATTTTGTACATATTGTCAATAAAATTGTACTTTAAAAACCACGTGCCAATTTATATACAAAAAAATAAAGCCATAAAAGCTCTATTTTACTAATAATTCTTTTTCATCTATCTCTCTATTTAGAAGATTTAAAAATTCTTCATAACTAACTGTAATAGTCTCTTCACTTCCATACTTACGATAACTAATCATTTCTTCATCTACTTCTTTCTGACCAATTACCAAAGTATAAGGAATCTTTTTAACTACACTTTCACGCATCTTATAACCAAGCTTTTCATCACGTGAATCTAGTTCAACCCTAATTCCATCTTCTTCAAACTTTTTCTTTAATAAATCAGCATAATCTAAATGATATTGATTATTAACAGGTATTACATTTACTTGAACAGGCGCTAACCACAAAGGAAATGCACCAGCAAAATGCTCTATTAAAATACCTATAAATCTCTCAACACTTCCAAATATAACTCTATGAAGCATAATAGGTCTCTTCTTTTCTCCATAACTATCAACATAAGTCAAATCAAACCTTAAAGGCAAATTCATATCAAGTTGAATAGTACCACACTGCCACTCACGACCTAAAGAATCAGTAACATGAAAATCTAATTTAGGACCATAAAAAGCACCATCACCAGGATTAACTTTACAATCTCTACCAGCTTTATGACAAGCATCTTCAAGTATTTTCTCTGCTCTATTCCAAGTTTCTATATCACCAATATACTTTTCTTCTGGTCTAGTAGAAAGTTCTATTGTATAAGGTAATTTAAAAATACTATAAATTCTATCAATAAATTCTATAAGTTTTATAATTTCGCTTTCCATTTGATCTTCTCTCATAAATATATGAGCATCATCTTGAGTAAAACAACGAACCCTAAAAAGACCATTCAAAGCACCACTAGCTTCGTGTCTGTGAACAAGACCCAATTCTCCACATCTAATAGGTAAATCTCTATATGAATGCAAAGAATTCTTATAAACTAACATACCACCAGGGCAATTCATAGGTTTAATAGCAAAATCTACATCGTCAATAGTAGAAGTATACATATTATCTTTATAATTATGCCAGTGTCCACTTAGCTCCCACAAATCTCTATTAAGCATTGTAGGTGTTTTAATAAATTCATAACCTTCTTTAGTATGCTCTTTATACCAAAAATTCTCAAGCTCATTCCTTAAAATCATGCCTTTAGGAAGCCAAAAAGGAAAACCAGGACCATACTCACTAATCATAAACAAATCTAAATCTCTACCTAATTTTTTATGATCACGTTTCTTAGCCTCTTCCATCATCTCCAAGTATTCATTTAAATCTTCTTCATTCTTAAAACAAACACCATAAATTCTCTGAAGCATCTTATTATTAGAGTCACCCTTCCAATAAGCACCAGAAAACTTTACTAACTTAAAATACTTAAGTTCTTTAACTGTATCTACATGTGGTCCTCTACATAAATCTGTAAAATCTCCTTGAGTATAACAAGAAATAACTGTATTATCTTCATCCATTCTATTAATCAAATCTATTTTGTAAGGATCATCTTTAAATCTCTCCAAAGCTTCTTCTTTGCTAATTTCCTCTCTAACAATTCGCTTTCCATCCTTACTTATCTTTTTCATTTCTTTTTCTATATTAATTAAATCTTCTTCATGTATAACATCTTCACCTAAATCAATATCATAATAAAAACCTTCTTCTATAACAGGTCCAACCCAAAACAAAGCTTTAGGATATAAATGCTTAACCGCCTGTGCCATCAAATGAGCACAACTATGATTTATTATATTTAATTCTTTATCCTCTTTAAAATTTATCATAAACTAATCACCTTTCATATTTAAGTATATTAACCTAATTAGAATTATCTACATCTTCTTTAACATCATATTTAAGTTTAGTTTTTCTAATCTCTGCATTAATTCTAATTATTCTTTTCTTTATCTCTTTTAATTCTTCCTCATTTTTCGTTCGCTTCATACTTTCTTTTAAAAGATGTTTCTCTATAACCAATCTATTAATTTCTTTATCTATTGACTTTAAATCCATAACGATCCCCCTTTAACAAAAAAACACCCCTTAAGGAGTGCTTAAATTTATGCACGGTACCATCCTACCTTTATCTCTTTTAAGTTAACGCCTTCATACGTAGAATATTAATCTCTCTAAAGAAGTAGTAATAAATAACTATATTATTAGTTCACACCAACCACTAACTCTCTTAAAATAATCATTACTTATCTTATCTTCTTCTAACGATTTACAAAAACTATTCTATCATACCAAAATTATTTTTACAAGACGATTCACCTAATTTTCAAAAACTTTTTTCTTAGTAGCAATATCATTATCTATACCTTCAACAACACTATCAACACATATATTAAATTCATCTCTATATTTTACTAAAACTGTTTTCATTATAGATAAAACTTCTTCCTTTTTTATACCAAGAATCTCTGCTATTTTTTCAATTGAAAAAGAATAACCTCCAAATATTAATAATAAAACCATTTTATCCATTTCTGTTAAATTATTAAAAAATTGTCTACCAAACGAAAAAATACTATTTAATTCTAAAAGCACTGAATCTGATTGAACTCTTCCTTCTTTCAATTTTTCCTCTTCTTCACTAAGTTTTAAAATAAATTCTTCTGATAATCCTCTTTTGTAACCTTCACATAATTCATATATTGTTTTTCTAGTTCTACTCTTTTCTTTTGCTAATGGTGGTTTAACACTTCCCTGTGTCATACCTCTTTTACTATTTTGTTCAGAACTTACTGACTTCGTTTGTACACTTGTTTTTACTTCTTTAGAATCCTTCTTTTCTAACACATATATAACTTCATCATCTACTTTAGAAACTTTTTGGTTTGAACTAACTATACTTTTTCTCTTTAATCTTCTTCTAATTTTAGGAACTAAAGCTGTTGAATATTTGACTTTTTCTTTATCAGTAACTCCATCACTATATATGGGATGATCTAAATCTTCTCCATTCATTCTATCAAATAATAGTTTATCTTCTTTATCTAATTCTGAAATAACCTCATCTACTAATTCTCTTCTATATCCTTCACATAATTTATATATTGTTTTTCTAGCTCTACTCTTTTTATTTCCTGTTTGTTTAGCTTTTTTCTGAGCCACTTCTCTTCTACTAACAGGTTTGGTCATTTCAGGCTTACTATCCTTTAATTCTAAACTTTTTAAATAATCTTTTAATTTAGGCAAAATAGAAAAATAGAAAAACCTATCATATCCTGGTAAATAATCTGGATTTGGTACTTTATTATTCAAGTCTCCACTATGTCTAAAAAGCAAAAAATTTCTTTCTTTTTCAGTCAAAGCTTTCCTCACAGCAAAATCCACTAATCTAGTTGGATAATGTAACTTTTCATAAATAGTCTTTATTTCATCTAATTCATAAGACGGCATTAAATCATCTCCTTAAATTTAATTCTACACCTTTAAAAAGTAGATAACAACAAAAACTTATACTTTTAAAGTACTACTATTATTAATTATTAAAGTACTATAAAGAAATAAAACATCATTCCCATCAAAATCAATATAATCTTTCACTATTTCCAAACTAATATATCTTAAATCTACAACTGTTATTTTACTATAAAAAGGTATTAGTATAGGTACTAAACTACTTCCAAAAGAATCTCTAAAAACAATTAATTCTCTACTATTTTCAGATTCACCATTAATAATCTCTATAAATGAACTAGGTCCACTTAAAAAAACATCATAAGAATCTACTCCATAAAGTTTCTCCTTATCATAAACATCTTTTAAACCAAATTCTAAATGCTTAACCTGTACATCATCAGTAATTTTATTAGTTAAATAAACTAAATCATCTGGTTTAAAAAACGAAGGAACTTTAGAACTAGAAGCCCCATAAAAATTTGAATAATTAACTCTTTTATAATCTATTTCTTTATAATTAAAATTTAAATACTTATCTAACTCTTCTATAACTTTAAAATAACTATCTTGTTTAATATGTATATCTGTACGATAATAATCATCTAAATCTAACAAGTCTTTTATATCTATATAAGAAACATCCACTCTATTCCTAACACTATTTATTAAAGAATCAAAATCTAACTTTAAATACTTATCATCATCTAAAAAATAACTTTTATCTGGAATAATAGATAAATAAACTTTACTATTACTAAGAAACTCTTCATTAATATAGTTAATCTTATTTACAAAATTATCTACACTTTTCATATTCATAGGATAATTCTTTTCTATTACGTAATCATCTAAAACATATACATTATTACTTTCAATATCTCTTAATAAATATCTATTTATAACTGAATTCAAAGAAATAAACTCATCTCTAAAAGGAAATTGATCTGAATAATAATCATCCAAATTACCAAAAACATCCTTCTTTAAAGAACTAGAAGTAACTAACTTTCTTCTTTCATATTTAGAAATATCTTTATCTTCTTTAAAAAGAAAAAACAAAGAAAAAGAAAACAAAAAAGTAATAAAAACAAATACAATAAACTTATCTCTCATAAATCAAAACCTAAAATAAATAAATGGATTAAAAGAACTAGATATTATAACTGAAATACTAATTACCAAAATTAACAAAATACATAAAATCTCTATTCCACTAACCAATTTACCTATTCTACCTTTCTCTAATTTTATAATTATATTTTTAACAAATGGTCCCATTAAAACAAAAGAAATAATAAATATAATCAAAATATTCTTTAAATAATAAACACTTTCAAAATTAACTAAAGGCACTCCTATTCCTAACATACCTTTAATAAAAACAAATAGTTCTTTTAAATCTGTAACACTAAAAATCACAAAACTAAAAAGAATAATTACAAATGTATAAAGATGTGAAAATATACCTTTCTTTAAATACTTTTTAAACACAAATTTTTCTAAAATTAAAAACACAAAGAAATAAAGTCCCCAAAATATAAAATTCCAACTAGCCCCATGCCAGAAACCAGTTAAAAACCATACGATAAATATGTTTCTGATATTCTTAAATTTTGATACACGATTACCTCCAAGAGGTATATAAACATAATCTTTAAAAAAACTTGAAAGTGACATATGCCAACGTCTCCAAAAATCTGTAATAGAAGAGGCTATTAAAGGATAATTAAAATTCTCTTTAAAGTTAAATCCAAACATTTTACCTAAACCAATAGCCATATCACTATAACCTGAAAAATCATAATATATTTGAAAAGTATAACCTAAAGCTAATATCCAATAAGTTAAAACAGACATCTGACTACCACCTATAGAAACACACATATTATAAATAGTATCTGCAATAATAACTTTTTTACCAAGTCCTAAAGTAAATCTTATAACTCCTTCACTAAATAAACTTACACTTTCTTTTCTATTCTTTAACTCACTAGCTACATCTTTATACCTCACAATAGGCCCTGCTACTAACTGAGGAAACAAAGTTATATATGTTGCATAACTAAAAAATGACTTTTGATATTCTGCATCTTTTCTATAAACATCTATTAAGTAACTTACATTTTGAAAAGTAAAAAAACTAATACCAAGTGGTAATATAATCTTCAAGTAAGATATATTTAAATCAAAAATATTATTAAAGTTCTCTATAAAAAAATTAGTATATTTAAAATAGAAAAGTAAACCTAAATTAATAATCAATCCAATAATTAAATAAATTTTCTTCTTATTTTTACCAATTAAAATACCTATAATATAATTTAACAAACAAGAAAATAACAAAAGAACTATATACCATTTTTCACCAAAAAAATAAAAAAGTAAACTAAATATTAAGAGTACATAATTTCTAAACCTCTTAGGTGTCAAAAAATATATAAGGAAAAGTAAAGGCAAAAAAAAGAAGAGAAAACTTATACTAGAAAAAACCATAAATCTTCTTCTCCTTTCTAACTTATTTTAGATTTTCAAAATTTTCTTTAATAGTATCAGCATTCTCACCAGACATTATTAATACTACTAAATCTCCTTTAGATAAAACATATACATTTTCAGCTTGAACACAAATCCATTTTGCAGGATTAGCATTACTTTCAATTTCTTTAACTGCTTCTTCTGCATCTTTTTCATCTTCCAATCTAATAAGTACAACTGAATGCGCTATTGAACCAGTCATAGATTCACTTACTACTGCACTCTTATATTTTACTTTATTAGTAAAAGCAAAATTCTCAAAAGTCTGCTCATCTAATTCTGTTGTAGTTAATGCCATTGGTAAATTCTCTTCTTCTATACCTTCGTAAAGCTTATCCATAATATCAGGTAAAGTACCTTCAATATTTTTACTACCACATCCTGATATTAAAAAGCAAATTGCTAAAGTACAAAATAAATATAATACCTTCTTCATTCTCTATCCTCCTGTAACAATAATATCATATAAAAGGATAAAAGCCAAGTTATAATCACCTAACTATTTCTCTTATTCTCACCAACAAGTAAAACAGGAACACACTGTTGCTTAATCCTTTCAATTATTCTTCTTGCCTTAATCTTATCAGTACTAACATTAGTCTCACTCAAATGCTCTTCTAATTCTTTTAAATTAAAATTAGAAGTAAAAAACGTAATACGCTCATTATCCATTCTACTTTGAAGTATACCTCCTAAAACCTCATCCCTAGCCCAAGGACTATTATTTTCAGCTCCTATATCATCGATTAACAAAACATCACACATTAAAAGTTCATTATAAACAGTTTCATAAGTTCCTGTCTTATTACTAAATGAATCCTTTAACTTCTTTAAAAGCGTAGGATAATAGACACTAACACAAACTTTGCCCTTCCTACTTAACTCATTCAAAAAAGCATTAATAATATAACTCTTACCACTACCAAAAGATCCATGTAAATAAACACCTTTTTTATTAGGAAAATCATTCATAAAATCTTTTAAATATTTAAGAATATCAGTCCTACTCTTATCATCTAAATAAATATCAGTTACCTTTGCTTCCCTAAGTGCCTTAGGTGTTTCATAAAAAGAAACTTTACTACTAAACTTATCACTTTCCTTTTTATATTTACAAAAAATATAAGAAAAAATTAAAGAATCATCTTGAACATTGGGAAAATTAACACACCCTTTTACTTCATTTTTACAACAATCAAGTCCCTTACAATTCTTACAATTACTTAAATCACTTACTGTCTTCTCTAACTTACTAGTATACTTCATAAGAATATCTTCACTTACATCTAATCTATAACATAAATTCGCAAAATTAACATCTTCCATTGCTAACTTAAAGCTTTTTCTATTAATCGCATTAATATCCTTTTTAGAACTCAAATATGTCTTAACTTCATTCATACAAACTCCTTAAAAAATTCCTCTAACTCCGCTTTCTCTTCTTCATTCATCTTTTCTTTCTCCTGAGCCTTATTAAACCATTCAGGAATAGTCTCCTCTTTCTTTAAAGATTTAGGTTTCTCTTTTATCTTCTTCATCTTCTTATGAACTTTTTCTGCATACTCCATAGCCTCTTTAGCTGTCTCTAAATTAGCTCTTTTCCATTCTCCAGCAACTACCTCTACAAATCCCTTAACAAGTCTATTCCCTTGAGTCTTTAACACATAATCTATTAAAACATTAGCTACTGCTGGATTAAACTTCAAATCAACAATAAGCATCTCCAAAATCTTCATATCATTAGTTGTAGGTCTAACTCCTCTATACTTACTCTTCAAAAAATCATAAGGTTTAGTAGTCTCAAAAACATGAATCATACGCCCTAAATAAGAGTTATCTCCTTTAGGACTTCTTAAATGCATAGGTTGACTTTTAAAAATCAAACTAGGAAGTCTTCCATTATTATTAAATTCATAATACTTTCTAGTATTAGTCTTAAGTAGCTCTCTATCAATTAAACCCTTCTCATTAATACTAACTTTAACCATATCCGCCATAGTAATAGGATCTAAATTATAAAGAAAAGCCAAATGTGTAATAAGTTCACGTGCACTCTTAGTAAGAGCTTTATCACTAAATAACCCTTTAGGCATACTACTTATAAGTGCATCAAAATCAAAACCAATTTCATAAGAAAGAGGTAACCTTATCTTCTTAACTATATCCTCTCCATTTTCAAGTTCAAAATTAGTATAACTATTACTCTTAAAAGTCATATCAAAAGGACTAGTAATATCAGTATATCCATTTAAATTAACAGAAGGAACTTTAAAATAATTTTTAACTCTTAAATACTCTTCCTTTCCAACATTATTATAAAATACCATATTAAAAACAGGATGATTAAAAAACTCATGAACACTTAAAGGACTATATAATTCATATACATAAGAATTAACACTACCCTCTAAACAATAAGTCTTTAAAAGACCTACACCTTCTAATTTGATCCTAGCATTTTTAATATTAGAAAGATTATCACCTAAATTAGTCATCAAATGATGATGAGTAAGCTCACTACTTATATAATTATTAGATTTAAGTTCATTATATAAAGTATTATACAAAGAAACTGCTGTATTTCCTATAACAGGCATATATAACATAGATAAAACGAGCTTATCATTTTCATTTAATAAACTCTTATTAATAACTTGATAAATATCTGCAGGAAGTAAAGTTACATTCTTCATAAGAACCACCATAACTTAATTTTATATTAAACCAAATATATAATCAAGCTTTTACTTTCTAATAACAATATTTCCTCCATAAACCCTAGAATAGTCATTCTTTAAATCATTAAAAAGACCTCTTCTATAATTAAAAACTTCCCCAACACTTACTACTACATTATTAATTTTATATTGAGAAACAACATTAAAAATTCTGGATCTAACACTCTCAATATCAACATCCCCACTCAAGTCAACAAAAAGTGTATTATCTTGATAAACCATTTCCATATACATCACCTAACCTATTCTTATATATAATTATAAATAACATTTAATTTTTTTCATCCAATTCGACAAAACTAGATAAATTATTCAAAAATAACAAATAAAACTCCAATAATTTTACACTTTTAATAAGCTAAAAGATTTAAAATAATATTCACTTATATTATAATAAAGATAGGTGATTTTTAAATGAGAGTATTTTTATCTATAATACTTTGCCGATTAGCAGCTTTTATGAGTAGACTAATAAAAGGTAAAGATGGAAGTGTAATTGGAGGACTTGTTGCACTTAAGATATATCCTAAAGTCTTAAGCAAAATTAAGATGCCTAAATATGTAATAGGTATAACAGGCTCTAGTGGTAAAGGAAGTACTACTGAACTAGTAGCTAAAATACTAATAGATAATAACTATAAAGTAGTCTACAATAAAAATGGAAGCAATGTGCTAAACGCTATAACAAGCTTAATACTAACAAACTCTACATTAACTGGAAAACTAAAATGTGACATACTACTTATGGAACTAGACGAACGTCATATGGCTAATAGTTTAAAATATATAAATTTAACACACATGCTAATAACAAATATAACAAGAGACCAGCCTCCAAGAAATGCACATCCAGAATTCATACAAAAAGTAATAAAAAAACAAATCAAAGATAATATCAAACTAATAATAAATGTTGATGATCCATTAGTAAATGCCCTATCTTTATCTCATAAAGGAAAAATCATAACATTTGGAATAGATAAAAATAACTACTCTAAAAAATCTGAACTAAATAATTTAGACGGAGCATATTGCCCACTTTGCAAAACTAAATTAAAATATAAATTTTACCATTATGGTCATTTAGGTTCTTATAGTTGCCCCAACTGTAATTTTAGCCGCATTACTCCTAATTATCTAGCACATAACATAAATGTTCCAAATGGAATAATATACATAAATAAAAACAAAATTCACTTACCATCAAACTTTTTATATACTGTATACTTCTGTCTAGGCGCTTATGCTTTAACAAAAACACTTGGTTTAACAAATGAAAATATTCTTAAAACAATTAATGACGAAGCATTTAAACCTAAAAGACTTAACTTATACAACTTAGGAAACAGAACATGGCAAATGCTAGCAAGTAAAAATGAAAACAATTTAAGCTACAAACAATCCTTAGATTACATAATTAACACAAAAGGCAAAAAAACAATAATACTTGGATTTGATAACTCATCCAGACGCTACAGCGAAAATGACATAAGTTGGATTTGGGATATTGATTTTGAAGAACTAGTAGATAAATCAATAGATAAAATTATTTTAATTGGAAGATTTAAATATGACATGCTAACAAGAATGGAATATACAGGTATAGATAGAAAAAAAATAATACTAATTGATAACATAAATGAAGATTTAATACCTACTTTAAAAAAGAAAACAAAAGGACAAATATATAGTTGCGTTTGCTTTGATAAAGAACTAGAATTAAAAAACTTACTTAAGAAAGAAGGTTTAAATAATGCAAAAAATTAAAATAGCTCACCTTTATTATGATCTAATGAACTTATATGGAGAAAATGGTAATCTACGAGCTCTTAAAAGATTCTTAGAAAGACAAGATATAAAATGTGATATACATTTCTTAACTATAAAAGATAACATTGATTTTAATAAATATGATGTCTTTTATATGGGAATGGGCTCTGAAAATAGTGAATTTTTAGTTCTAGAAGATATACTAAAATATAAAACTAAAATAGAAGAATCTATAAAAAAAGGTAAACACTTTCTAATAACTGGTAACTCATTGGAATTATTCGGTTCATACATCATAGATGAAGAAAAAAAGAAACATGAAGCACTAAATATATTCCCTTACTACACTGAACATCAAGACTTTAGAATTGTAGGAAGTGCAATATTTAAAACTAAATTAATACAAGAAAAAATAATCGGTTTTCAAAATAGATGCGGAATAATGCATAACATAGATAAACCAATATTTAAAGTTTTAGAAGGAACAGGTTCTTCACCTGAATTAAAAAAAGAAGGATACATATACAAAAACTTCTATGGGACTTATTTATTAGGTCCACTATTCATAAGAAACCCATACTTAACTAACTATATAATTAAAAATATAATGAAACTAAAAAATAAAAAATATAAGCTTAAAATATTTAATAGAACTACAGAAATAAAAGCTTATAATAAATACCTAGAAAATTTTAACATAAACTAAAAGACAGAAATCACTTCTGTCTATTTTCTTAAACTAAGAGAATACTCTTCTCCATCATAATTATTATAAGTTACACTCTGTAAGACTGATTTCATTGAATAAAGTTCATCAATATATTGACTTCTACTACTATAATAACTATCATCAGCTTTAGGCTTACTTTGTATTTCTCCCATATAAGAATTAAGTACAATTACCATTGATAAAACCGAAGCTACCAATGCATTAGGCACTGGTGCAGGCGCTGGAAGAGATGGTTTCTTAAACCCCTCAAAAAATCCTTTTACAGATGATAATAATTTCTTAGGTGCATCAAATCCTTTAAAAAATAAAGGTTTTCCAGTAATATAAACATTATCATAAAATCTATAATTTTTATTTCTTCTAAACTTAGGACCAAAAATTCCTAAAAATCCTACTCTTCCCCTATATTCCTTATACTTATAATTCCATCTATTCATCAATTATTCCCCCAAAAACAAATAGTAGCAAATATTATACTAGAAGTCTCTTTAAATGTCAAACCCTTTATGACAAAAAAGTCGCACTTATTTATAAACCAAGTGCTGACTTTATATTTTCGTCTCCTTCAACATATTGAATATTACTTCCATTTTTAATTCTAATCAAAGTATGACCTTTTACTTTCAAATCACTAGAACTTTGTGCTACCGTATTACTATCCTCACTTAAGATATACTTATTCATATCATTCCCCAAATCAACTGAATACAAATTTATACCTTCTTTTTTAGCTTTATAATTAGCGCCAAGCCCACTTAAATAAATTGCATCATTTCCACTAAAATCTGCAAAAATAACAAAATATTCTTCTTCTGTACGATTAAAAACAGAACCTGCTAATATATTTTCATAACTAATAACAGCTGTAGAAACCTGAGGTTTAACATATCTTTCATCAAAAAAACCTAATTTTTGAGCTCCAACTGTTAAAAAATAAATAACTAATACTAATAAAGTCATACCTAAAACTATAAAAATAGCTTCCTTTATTTTAACTTCATCACCAAAACTCATATTCTTTGCCATAAAAATTACCTCAAAACTATGATACCACAAAAAAACTAAAGGAACAACTAAATTTTATCAATAAAAAAGAAAGTGTGAAACAAACTAAAGATTAATTATATGTAAGGGTTAACCAATCTCTATATACGAAATACAACTGCTTCACTACTTTCAAATTAGTAAAAATACGTCGGAATTTGTTATTTTCACTAACAATTAAATTATAGCAAAAGAACATTGTTACTGTCAATTACAATTTAAAAATAAATAAAAATAAGAAGAATACTCCTCTTATTTCGATATAGCGACAGTTGCAGTACTACTAGCTATTTGTAATAACTCTTCACTACTTAAACTCTCACCAATAATATAATACTCTTTTCCATCACTACTCCAATTAAGTGAAGTTTCAGTTAAAACTCCAAGAACATTTCCATATTGAACAACCTCTCCACTTACTGCAGTAGTTTGATGTGATTTATTATTACTAGCGCCTTCTTCTATGAGAATAAATGGTTTAACTCCAGTATAGGTCAAAATAACTCTTTCGCTTCCCTCACCTTTAATTACCTCTTCACCACTATAAGTAGTTCCTGTAGGTAAATACATAGGATATACCACATCTTCTAAAGTACCACTAGTCGCTGATTCATTTGTACAATTTTCACAAATATTATTATTAAGCGCAAAATAATCCTTATCAAATTTACTCTTAACATCTATATTTGTAATATTCATAGTTATCTGTGCAAGTCCTTTAGAGTTATTTACTACTACTTTTGTTGGTAAAAACTTATCATTAAATGTAATAGTTTGACTCACTAATTCACTATTATTTGGATAATTAACCTTACTAGTAACAGTATACTTACCTTTATCTTCTTTAATAGCTCGATCACTATCATTTATTATATCACTAAGAAGTGTTTCTAATATATAAGTCTGACTACTATTAGTAGGCCATTCACTTTGAAACTTAAAACTCTTATTTAAACTAGGAGTAACAACATACACACCTTCGTCGTTCTTAAGTATAATTTGCTCATGATTATTTTCTTTATTTACAAGTGAAACTTTATAATAATTACCTTTCTTATATGTTACATCAACTTTATAATTATATTTATCTTCATTATTGACTAATTCCATTTCTCCCGTTAAATGATAATTCTTAAGTTCATTTACAGTACTTTCAAACTGTTTTACAACATCTTCCTTCTCTTTACCACATCCTACCATTAAAAACAAGGAAAATAATACTACTAAAAACTTTTTCAAAATAACCCTCCTTTAATTATTTATAGTTAATTATATTGGAATAATAAGAACTTATGAATAAAATAGATAAAAATGATTACACTAATAATAACCGGGAGGAGGTAAATATGCAAACAGTACAAAAGATAGCATTAGCTTTAACTATAATTGGAGCTTTAACATGGGGTCTTGTAGGGCTTTTCAACTTCAATATAGTAGAAGCCATATTTGGAGTAGATGCTTTATTTACTAAAATAGTATATACATTTGTTGGACTAGCAGGCATTATTAATATAGGTCTACTTATAATGCCCTTTGAACACACTGCTAGAAAATAATACCAAAATAAAATCCCGTCAAAAGGCGAGATTTTTTTATACATAAAAATAACCCTATCATCTAATAGGGTTTATTTTTAAAATCAAGGTTTATTAAGTATTATAATTTTAACGTTTTTAGTTCTACTATTATAAATAAGTCTTGTATCAGTTCCTCTTACATAAACTGGAACAGTATATGCCCCTGGCTCAACTATATCACTTAAATCAACATAAGCATGAATATTAGTTGGATCTAAACTATCTAATAAACTCTTAACACCTTTAACATTAACTGTTACTAAAGCATCTTCCTGACTACTAGCTTGAACTATAAATTTATCTTTATCAAGACCTTCAGTCTCAATACTAATATTCTCAAAGTCTTTATCTGTTGCTTCTTCCATAGTAACGGTGATAGTAACACTAGTCTCGCTTATACTTCTAGCTCCATTAGGCTTATTAATATATTTTTGGAATGTCTTATTTTCACTTAAACCTTCTACTTCTATTTCTACTTCTATAAAGTTAAGTTCATTTAAAATACTATCATCTGCATAAACCGTAACACTTGAAACACTACTAGTTATATTAGAAATAGCACTTCCTGTTCTAACATTTCCGACTGTTGTAATCTTAAGCGGTACTGTCTTACTTGGACTAGTTATAGTAACTGTTGCTGTAACTGTACTTGGAACTATCTCTATATCCTTAATCTCTTTACCACTTTCATCGTAAGCGACTAATTTAACATTCTCTATAGTATAAGTTCCACTTTCTGTAGCATTTATTGAACTAACATCAACTAAAGCTTTTACATTAGCAACTGTACCAAGCTTTTCTTGATAACTCTTAATAATTATATCATCTCTATCTAAAATAATATTACTTACTACTAAAGTATCTGCAAGCTTATCTGTATTTATAGGATCCACTGTTAAAGTTCTAACTTCACTTACTTTTGGATAAACCACAACTGTAAGACTACCAGGATCTAATTTATAACTAAGTGTATTAATTGGATTATTATACTCCAATTTAACTTTATGTGTTCCTACTCCATAATTAGTCAAATCTAAAGTAATTTTATGTTCCCCTAACTGCTGAGCTAAGTACAAATCACTTTTTCTACCCATTAAAATTATATCGGCACTTTCAGGCACACCTTCAACTACATAAGCTTCTTCATTAAACTCTGCACTTACCTTTTGATTAGACAAAACAACTGCTTCCGTATCTGTAAAACTAATAACCTTTCTATCTACTGCAAAAAAACAGACAAACGCAAGTATCAAAGCTAAATACAAAAGTACATTAGGTTTATTTAAAATTCTATCTATAAAACCACTTTTAAATGATAACTTATCTTTAATAAAATAAGCAAGTCTACTAATAGGAGTAATCAAAATAGCATCAATTATACTAAATAGTCCTCCTATAAGACCTTTTCTAGAAGTATTAGTTCTCTCTGTTTTCTTCTTCACCAGAGTTCACCTCCTCTACTTCTTCATCTGCATCAAAGAATGTCTCTTTCTTAGGTTGTAATGCTTCAATTAAAATCATTCTTGCATCTTCAAGAGTTAAATTATAGTTAAGTTCTTGATTAAGTGCAACACTTATCCTTCCAGTCTCTTCACTGACACAAATCGCTATCGCATCACTAGTCTCTGCAATACCAAGAGCTGCTCTATGTCTAGTACCAAGTCTTTTAGAAATATTTGAATTCATACTGGTAGGAAGAACACTTCCTGCACAAGTTACCCTATCTCCCTGTAAAATAACTGCACCATCATGAAGTGGATTATTAGGGAAAAATATAGAAATCAATAACTCACTACTCAAATCAGCATACAACTTATGGGCAGGCTCTATATATTGACTAAGAGCATAATCTCTCTCAATAACTATAAGAGCACCTATTCTATTTCTTTTCATATATTCAATAGATTGCATAATCTCATAAACTACTTTTTCTCTCTCATCAACAGTAAGTACTTTATGTCTACCAAGAAGTTGACTTCTTCCTAAACTTTCTAAAACATTTCTTATCTCTGGTTGGAATAAAACAATTAGTGCAAGTGGTGCCCAATCTATAATGTATTCAAGTAAAACTCCAACTGTATTTAAATCTAACCATTCACTTAAAAACTTAAGAAAAATGATAATTAAAATCCCCTTAAAAATTAGCGTTAATTTAACATTATTTTTTATATATTTAAGTATATAATAAAGTATAAACCACAAAATTGCTATATCTAAAACTTTAGTAAATATACTATAAAACTGTGATAAAGTCACATTTTACGCCTCCTAACTTATAGAACAATTATAATATAAAAAAGATATATTTACTATATCTTTTATCTAGTATTAACATAATATTTACGTCTATTTAAAATCTTCATAAATATTAAAGTTCTGTTCATTCTTTTGTTCTTCTACATTTTGAGCTGAAGAAGATTGACTAACATCAGCAGTTGGTATAGATCCAAAACTAATTGGTTCTCCAATTGTAGCTGTCATTTCTGGTTGTTTATTATCTCCAGTAATTACAGCCTCAGACTGTAAAGTTTCTATTGGCATAGGCTTTGGTACATTTACTGGCATTTCTATTGGTCCATTATAAAACTGAGCCTGTGTTTGATTACTTAAAGATGAATCATTAGTTAATGGTATATCATTAATAACCATCGTATTATCAATATTTTGACTAACACTTTGAGGTTCACTAGACATAACTGGAGTTTCAGGTGCTGGTGTTAAAGTCTCTACTGTAGTTTCAGGAACAACAGGAGTATTAACAACAGGCTGACTCACTGTATTATTAACAGCTGCACTCTCTTCTATACTCTCTCCTTTAAATTCACTTTTTTGTTTTTTTCTTGACTCAATGATAAAACCTATTAAAGCAAAACATAATATACCAGCGGCTACAAAGAACCAGATATAATAGTCTGCTAGGAAATTCATCACACTTTCCATATTAAGTCCTCCTTACTATATACATACATTGTAACAAACAATATGTATTTTTTCAATATTAATATATTTTATTCTTCTTCTGGAACATTATTACTTGTTATATCCAAATCACAATTAGTTGGTTGAATCTGCACCCAAGTATTACCATCATTTAAAACTATTTCCTTACCACTAGAAGCAAACTTATAAACTGTTCTACTACTTCTACTACTCTTTTCCCAAGTTATAGGTACTGCATAACCATTAGTAATAAAATATCCTTCTCCCTCTCCTTTATTATCTAATTCTTGTCTTCCATAATAATCTATAGCTCTATTTCTAACTTTATAAACTACTATATTTTTAGCAGTATACTGCTCTCCTGTAACTGCATCCACATGTTCTTCCCCACTCATACTTCTTAAATATACTTTATTTACTTCATCATATACATAATCAGACGTATGAGAATAAGAATACTCTATATTAACATTATCTGCTTTAATAGCATCTTCAAACTTGCTTAAGTCTATCTCATCAACACTATAATTAAACAAAGTATCTTCTTCACTCTTAGTATTAATATTTAAATCACCAATAGCTTCTTTTAACATACTCATCTTTGTAAAACCTGTATGCTCATAAGCTCTAATACCATCTCTATCTCTATAAAAATAAGTACCTTCATAATCCATACCATCTATATGGTCAATTCCTAAACTTCTAATATCTGAATAGGCTTGATCACTTCCACCCCAATGAGCATATATAGCATCATTTTCTAAGACATAATCCAAAAAGTAAGGTCTACTACTCCTAACTGAGCCAATTTTTTCTACATCATCTACATCTTTATATAAGGCCATTATTCTAGTAATACCACCCTCTGCTACCATCTCATAATTTAAGAATGACTTTTGAAGCCCAGCATGAGGCCATGCATCATGATTATTATTAATCATAACAGCTATAGGTCTAGTCTTGCTATCTTCATCAAAAATCTTAAGTTTCTTCACTTCTACTGGCTTTTTATTATTTTTAACATTATCATCTTTACTAAAATGCTTACTTACAAAAAAGTATCCTAAAATTCCAATTAAAATTACAAAAATAAATAATACTATTACCACACTTTTCTTTAATTTCCTTTTTTTCATAATCTCCTACTCTTTCTAAAATAAGTATAAAACAAAATACTAAAATTTTAAACATTTTTATAATATTAAAATGTAAACTCTGTAAAAAGAAAAGAGTAATTACTTACTCCAATCTTCATATGGATCATGTCCATTAACTTCTTCCCATTTTATATGATTATCACGAGCATTCTTAACTGCTGCACAACCATTATTACTTGTAGCACTAGCGCCTTCAGTAACTACAAAAAACGGCAAATCATATTTAAGCGCAAGCTCCCTTACCTCTCTACAAAATTCTCGTGCTTGTAATAATTTATCTTCTTCCATTTCTTACACTTCCTATCTCTAATAATAATTATATTTAATTATCATTTACTAAATGACACTATTAGAACAAAAGCATTCTATATTAATTCTATCACTAACACCTAGCATTTACAAGTTTTAAACATGTATTATAATTTGGTACAATAATTTGGTACAATCTTATTGACTAACATATAAATATATTATATAATTCTCTTATATGGGGCTGCATGTGTTTCGACGGAGCAAGTAAGCATATGGATGCAAGTAGTAGAGATACTTTAAATCTAAAACTTAAAATAATCGGAAACGATAATTATAACATGATGCCTGCTTTTGCCTAATCAGGCAAGAGGTATCAGTTCAACCTTTTCTTTGTTCACGAGAAAAGATGTTGGACTCATAAAAGTGAACTATATTATATAATTGTTTAGGTTATATAACGAAATTTACTAAACTTAGAAAAATATAGGATCGTTGGCTCTCCATTATATTTTTTGAAATAATAAACCAACTAAACTTGTACACATCTGTATGATAGGTGCTTCGGACAGGGGCTCGATACCCCTCAGCTCCACCATATGATGATAAAACAAACTCTTATTTTGTTTTAATATATTTTTAACTATATTTTCTTTAAAATATAGTATTTTTTTTAGAAAATAACATATAATATATAAAAAGCATTGACGTACGTTTTGATGTACGTTATAATGATGATGAGGTGATAATATGAGCACTATAAATATTACAAATGCAAGACAAAACTTATTTCAACTTGTTTCAGATGTAAATATTGGTTTCAACCCAATTACAATTGTTAATAATAAAGGTAAAAATGCTGTGTTAATATCTGAGGATGAATGGAAAAATATCGAAGAAACCTTATATCTCTCAAGTATTCCAGGTATGGTTGATAATATTAATGAAATAAGAAAAACTGAAAATTGGAAAGAATCTTCGGAGTATAATGAAAATGAAGAGTGGTAATTATATAATTAAGTTTTCTAAACAAGCAGAGAAAGACAAGAAAAAACTAAAAAATTCAGGATTAGATAAAAGTTGTAAAACAATTTTAACTTTGATGAAGAGTGATCCTTTTTGTTCCCCTCCTTCTTATGAAAAATTATGTGGAGAATTAAGTGGATTATATTCTAGAAGAATAAATAGACAACATCGAATAGTTTATGAAGTATTGGAAGACAAAAATGAGATTCATATTATTAGAATGTGGACTCATTATGAAAAACTATAGCAAAAAACTTAATTAAGTTTTATTATCAAAGCAAAGCCACCAAGATAAATATTTATAAAACTAAAAAAAACTTAGACCATTTACGGTTTAAGTATTTTTAATCTTTATTTAAATTTTGATAATACTGAACAATACCTTTATTATAATAAGAAATTATTCCTTCTGGTAAAATAATAGTTCTTTCAATTCCCAAATTATCTACAAAACTAGGATTATGAGAAACAACTATCATAGTGCCAGGAAACTCTTTAAAAACACTTGCGATTAATTCCTGAGTATCAGGGTCCAAATGGTTAGTTGGTTCATCTAAAACCAGAAAATTAAATCCACCAACCGAAAGTTTAGCAAGCGCTACACGTGCTCTTTCCCCAGGAGACAAAACACCCACTTTTTTAAATACTTCATCTCCAAAAAACAAAAATCTTCCTAAAACACTTCTTAATTTCTTTAATGAAATATTTAAATCTTTAAAATTATCTATAATGCTAAGATCTAAATTAAGACCATCAAGTTCCTGAGCATAATATCCTATATCAGTCTTATTATGAATATTAATATTTCCATCTTCTGGGACTAGACTTCCAACTATAAGTTTTAAAAGAGTAGACTTACCAACACCATTTTCACCTACTACTAAAAACTTTTCTCCCTTATACAAACTGAAACTTAAATCTTCAAATAAATAATCATTACTTGTATCATACCTAAAACTTAAATCTTTTACTTCTATTGGAATATTGGCACTCTCTCTACTAATTTCCATATCAAATTTAACATGTTTATCAGGTACTACTATCTCAATTTTTTCTTTTAATAATTTTTCTAACTTTTTCTCTCTATCCTGAGCCATTCTCTTAATTTTACCAGATGAATGAGAATACTTTAAAACAATATCTCTTAATTTTTTCACTTCTTTCTCTTGCATCTCAGCTTGCCTAATAAGATTTTCTTCTTGTTCACTTTTTATTTTTTTAAAATAACTATAGTTTCCATCAAATAATTCAAAATTACCAAGACGTTTATCTAAAAATAATGTTTTATTAGTAACTTCATTAAGAAAATCAATATCATGTGAAATAACAAAAACAGAACCTTTATAATTTTTTAAATAATTAATTATATAATCTCTACTCTCTTGATCTAGATGGTTAGTTGGTTCATCTAAAAGTATTATTTCTGGTTTTGAATATAAAAGTCTAACAAAAGCAACTTTAGACTTTTGCCCTCCAGAAAGTTCTGAAAGTTTTTTACTTAACATACTTTCTTCTATATGAACTCCATCTATTAATTTTAAAAGAATTGCGTCAGCATTATATTGATCAAAATAATCTAATTTTTCTTGAACTTCATTTATTTCATTAAATATTAAATTTTGACTTCTAGAATTTTCTTCTAATTCTTTATATAAACTTTCTAACTGTTTATTTAATTCATCTATTGGTCTACCTGAAAGTAAATAATCGAATACTTCCATTTCCATATCAATACCAGTATCACTTATAACTTGAGGAAGCCAGTCTATTCTAGTATTTTTTTTATAAATAATTTTGCCATAATCAGGACTAATACTACCTAACATAACTTTTAAAAGTGTAGTCTTTCCTGCACCATTCACACCAACTATTCCAATTTTTTCATCATCAGGTAAAATCATACTAACATCATTAAAAATAGTTTGATTTCCAAATGTTACAGTTAAGTTTTTAATGCGCATATAATTCACCTCCAAAATTAGTTCCTTTGCTATAATACATGTATCTAAACATTTTGTATTTCTAATATTAATTCATCATTTTAATTTTGTACTACACGACATTTTTAATATGTAATGAAATATTATTTTTAGTGGTGTCAAATAATTTAGCAAGTTCATTCTGGTTCATCCAAATAGTTTCATCTACTAATGTAGTATCAACTTTTACAATTCCGTCTTTTACTGTATAAATCACTATATCCTTTTTGGATTAATTCTATAATCAACCATTTGAATTTATCGAATTTTTAGATTAATTGAATTTTTTTGATAAATTTTTGTCTATATCTTAATTATTTATAAAACTATTTTCTTTCCTTTTTATTATTTTAGTTCCTATTATTTAAAGCATCAATATATTTATTCAAGTATTTATCCCTATCTTTTGAATTATATTGCATAATAAATCTTGGATGTTCTAAAGCAATAATCTTATCAAAAAATTTATATTGTTCATTAATTTTTGTTAAAAATCTAAAATTTTCTCCACTTCCTATACAATAACATACAGATGTTTCAATTCCTATAGTAATCTGTTTTTTTAAAGATTCAACAATAAAATTATATAAAACATTTTCTAACTTTTTATTTTCATAATAATTTGAATTAACTTCATTTCCTTTTGAATTTACATTTACTATGCCAAGTGGACATACAAAACTCATAAAAAAGTTCTTATAAAATTTTTCACAGCCACCGCATCGTTCCATAACATCATACAAAAAATTAGAAGATGATTTATTTATATAAAAATTATCAATCATAATACCAGTTTCTTTATAAAGATGACTCGCATCTTCAAATGGAATACCTGTTGTTGCTGTGCCTTTTCTTGCTGGAGAACTTCCAAGTATTAAATATCTTTTATTATTGTCATTATAATATTTTTTATAAAAGGTCTTCGTAATCTCTTTTATTTTATCTTTATTTTTCCCATTAAATGGATTACTAATAGTATAATTATCAAATAATTCTAAAGAAATATTCGCTAACCATGCATTAAATTCTAATACACTATCTGAAAAAGTCTTTTGTTTATCCATATTACCAACTCTCTTTTTACTTCCAAATTCTATCCATATTAATCTTTTCTTTATCTTTAAATGCTTCTAAAAGATTAATATTATATGAATTACATATTGCGAGTAAATATATAAATACATCTGCTATTTCATGTTTTAAACAAGATTCATATTCCTTTTTCATGTCCAGATCCATATTTTTTTCTGTTTTTCTAATTTCCTTTGCTAATTCTCCAACCTCTTCAGTCAAGTAAACAAACAATTCTAAAGGAGTATTATTAAAATCATTTACTTGCATCATTTTAGTAATATATTCTTGAATTTCATTTAAATTGCTATTGGCATTTATCTTATTAAATTCATTAACAAGTTTTTCCTTTTTCATAAACTCCCTCCTTTATTAACTAAATTATACTATAATATAAAGTTAAATTGATCTCTTAAGACTCAAAAGTTTCATAATAGTTTTTCTATCTTCACTTGTAGATGACAGGGCAAATTTTTGGAATAAACTATCAAAAGCATCATATTCTGTACATGTAAAACAGTCTCCAAGATAAACTTCTACAGAATCTTTAGAATCTAGAAATGACACTCCTTTACAAAATGTTAATGTTATTTCATCATCTTCTCTTTCTATACTCATCCAATTTGAGCCAGAACCAATACAGTCAAATATTTGACTTAAAGATAAATCATAAAATTCATCTAATGCATCACAAACGCCTTCGTTATCTTCAGGTTTAATACTCATTTTAAATCTACCTGTCGTTAAAGCATTTCTATCCCACATTCCTATACAAAAATTATAATAATCTTCTCCTGTATTTAAAAGCCATACAAATCTTACTATTTTCCCATTTTCATCACGCTCAACTATATAGAAACCTTCTCCTCCATAAAAAAAACTTCCACAGGAAACAATATCTATATCCTTTCCAAGCCCTTCTCTAAATTGATGACTTTTACAAACAAGATTTTCATCGTGACAGAACCCTAAATCAAGAAAAATCTTTTAGTTCAGGTTCTCCCCACATACAATTTTCACATTTTCTTTCCATACCAAAACCTCCTCGTATAATATGTTTGTAAGATTTAGTTCTTACATAACATAAATTTATT
>CANSAJ010000018.1 GCA_947644695.1 uncultured Bacillota bacterium
ACATAATAATAATGTCATTACTATTCCATATACTACAAACTTCTTATTCATTACTACTCTCCTACATAAGGCACATATGCCCCATATATTATATATCACATATGAGGCATACTTGTCAATGTAAAAATGGGGCACGATTGCTACAATCAAAACAGGTGATATGTATGTTAAAAGAATATAGAAAAAGAAAAGGAATCTCTCAAGAAGAATTAGAAAGACTCATAAATATAGATAGAAAAACAATCTTTAGAATAGAAAATGATATAAACACACCTCTATTAGATACATTTGCAAAAATAGTAATTGCATTAGAATTAACTGACAAAGAAATTGCTGAAGAAGTAAAAAAAAGCATAAAAAAATAATTATTATCCCCTTATATATGATAAAATATAAAAAGGTGGTAATATGGAACTTTTAGCTGAAAAATTAAGACCAAAATTATTAAAAGATATAATAGGACAACATCATTTAATCGGAGAAAATAAAATTCTAAATAATTTAGTTAAAAACAAAAAAATATTTAACATGATTTTCTACGGCAAAAGTGGAATTGGCAAAACAACTATTGCACTTACCCTTATGAATGAACTTGGATTTAGATACAGATTACTAAACGCTACTATTAATTCAAAAAAAGACTTTGAAATAGTTTTTGAAGAAGCAAAAATGTATGAAGACTTAATACTAATTGTAGACGAAATACACAGAATGAACAAAGATAAACAAGACTTACTACTTTCATTCATAGAAAGCGGAAAATTAACTTTAATAGGCCTCACATCATCAAATCCATTTCACGCTATAAACCCTGCAATCAGAAGTAGATGTCAAATGATAGAATTAAAAGAAATAACCGAAGAAGACATATTAGAAGGAATAGAAAAAGTAAAAAATATTTATATTGATATAGATCTAACCGAAGAAACAAAAAAACACATTGCAAGAATATCTGGTGGAGATTTAAGATATACATACAATTTAATAGAATTTTGCTATAACAGCTTTGGTCCTTCATTCACAATTGAAGACATAAGTACAATAAATAATCGAGCAAATTTTTACCACGATAAAAACGAAGATGGTTACTACAATCTTATAAGTGCATTTCAAAAAAGCATAAGAGGAAGTGATGTTGATGCATCTCTACACTATTTAGCAAGGTTAATCGAAGCTGGAGATTTTGATATATTATATAGAAGAATGCTTGTAATTGCTTATGAAGACATAGGACTTGCCAATCCCAGTCTTCCTCCTAGAGTATTATCAGCAATAGAAGCAGCCGAAAGAATTGGTCCACCTGAATTAAATAAACCACTTACATATGCTGTAATAGATATGGCTCTTAGTCCTAAAAGCAACACTACAGAAATAGCATACATGGCTGCAATCAATGATTTAAGAAAAAATAATGTTGGAAGAGTTCCCGAACACATTACAACTACAAGCAAAAACTACAAATATCCTCACAACTATAAAAACAACTATGTTAAACAACAATATTTACCAGACAACATAAAAAATAGTAAATACTATATTCCAGGTAAAAACAAATACGAAGAAGCAATGTACAATTTTAACTCCAAACTAAAAGAAGAATAAAACAAAATTCTTCTTTTTAAATATCTTTACAAACATCATTTATTATATAATCGGCTATTAAAAGTCCTGCTACACCAGGTACATAAGAATTACTTCCTAAACCTTCTGTATCTTTAACTTCCTCTGTACTAGTAACAACCACAATTTTCTTAGAATCATTTTTATCTACAAGTTTACGAATCTTTTTAGCTAATGGATCATAACTAGTTTTATTAAGTGTAGTTACTAATAACGAAGAAGCATGCATTTTTTTAGCTGTCCCCATACATGAAATCAACTTAACATCATTTTTAATACACTCATTTATAAGCAATACTTTTGTATCTACAGTATCACAAGCATCAACTACATAATCAAAAGACTTAAAATCAATTTTAGATATATTACTAGAATCTAAAAATTCATCCATATAATCCATATTCAATAACTTATTAATACTTCTAGCTCTTCTAGTCGCTTCAACAACTTTTAAAGTTCCAATATTCTCTGTATTACTAATAATCTGTCTATTTAAGTTTGTTTCATCTATGACATCTCCATCTACTATAGTAAATTTAGATATTCCAGCTCTTACTAAAGCTTCAAAAGCATATCCACCTACTCCACCAATTCCTACAATTAAAATATTTAAATTTCTTAACTTAACTACATTATTAAGACCAACTAATTTTTCTAACCTATCTAAATTCATAATTCACTCCATATATAAAAACCAAAATAAAGTGCAGGAATAAAACTCGCATCACACGAGGTGGTAGTTCACATAGCTTCTATTAGGATTCTTAAGATAAACTTAAGCATTCAACACCAGAAACTAATTAGATCCCCAAATTACTTATTTGTCGGTTTATTGTAAGCACTCTATCTTGGTAAATTAATTATATCAAATACTATTAAACAAATCTACTATTATTTTTCTTTTTTCATAATAGCTGTTTTAGGCTCTACACCTTGCCTATTGCACCAAGCTATATAATCTTCTTCTAAAGAATCCATATTCCAATACCCTATCAAATAATATTGATAATAATAACTCCTTAAAAATTCATTAACATTTCTATCAGGATATCCAAGTCCTATAAGATAATCATGAACATCAATATAAGTAGTAGAATCAAAAGTAGCAATCGCGTGATTAACACCTAACCTTGATAACGAATAAACTGCATAAGAATCAAGATTTCTTTTAAGAACCTCTCCATTATGTACCATTCTTCCAATCTCCACTTTAACAGCATGATAATCACAAAGAGTAATCTCACTAATTTCTTGTATAGAAAGAACTTTCTCTCTAAATAAAACTAACAATATCTTTGCATTCAATACACAAGTTACACTTTCATCAGGCAATTTAATATCTTTTATATTTTTAATATTTACTTTCATTAACTCTCCTCTTTCCTCTCAAAATGACTAATCACAGTATTTAAATTCACATTAAAAGTAGAATTCATAATATTCTTATCCGCTCCACTGTAATACGAATTTAAAATCTTAACTAACTCCTTCATCTCTTTTCTCATACCTTCTTGCTTTTTAGTTACTTCACAAGCACAATCAATAAATTTAAGATTATTATATCTACCAAAACTAATAATATCTTTTTCTCTAACATAATATAACGGTCTAATTAGTTCCATACCTTCAAAATTACTTGACTTAAGAATAGGCATCATAGTCTTAAATTCACCATTAAAAATCATACTCATAAGTATAGTCTCTATAACATCATCAAAATGGTGTCCAAGAGCAATCTTATTACACCCTAAACTTTGTGCCTTAGCATATAAAGCTCCTCTTCTCTTTCTAGCACATAAATAACAAGGATTACTTGTATTCTTAATCTGTTCAAAAATATTATAATCAAAATAATGAATATCAAGTCCCAATATATTAGCATTTGTCTTGATAAGATTCAAGTGTTCTTTTTGATAACCTGGATTCATTAAAATAAACTCTAAAGAAAAATTAAATTTTCCATGCTTCTTTAATTCTTCTAAACACTTAGCAAGTAAAAAAGAATCTTTACCACCACTTATACAAACTGCTATTTTATCTCCATCTTGTATCATATTAAATTCATTTACAGATTTAACAAAAGGCTTCCATATTTCTTTTCTAAATCTTTTAATAATACTTCTCTCAATCTGTAAAGTTTCTTTCACTCTTACCACCTACTATAAAACTTATATATTCATATCTAGATACTCTATAAGTTCACTTGCATTAACTTTATATTCTTCCTTAGTTACATTATCTTTAACAGTCACATAATTCCCATTAACTTCATCTTCACCGATTATAATAACATAAGAAGGCTCATACTTATCTACAAGTTTCCACATACCTTTCATATTCTTTCCTGTATAATCTATTTCACAAGAATAACCAGAACTTCTAAGATCATCTAAAACTTGATAAGCATAACTACTATCGCTCATATTCATAATAAATACATCAAGTCTATTTTTAGGAATAAAAGCTTCTAATTCTTTTAACATGATCATAATTCTTTCAATTCCCATACCAAATCCTATACCAGGTGTATGCGGTCCATCTAATAGTTCAGTAAGACCATCATATCTTCCACCTGCGCATAAAGTATTAGCTTTCCCAAGTTCCTCAAAATCACTTACTATCTCAAAAACTGTATCTGAATAATAATCAAGTCCTCTAACTAAACCAGAATCTTCTACATAAGGTATATCTAAACTTTCTAAAGCCATTTTTACTTCTTCATAATATACTCTAGAATCTTCATTTAAATAATCAATTGTTTTAGGAGCATTCTTAATATAATCTCTTTCACTATCAAACTTACAATCAAGTATTCTTAAAGGATTCTTATCTAATCTCTCTTTACAAGTATCACACAAATTTTCTTTATCTTTAACTAAATAATTATACAAAACTTCTCTATATTTAATACGACTATCTTTATCACCCAATGTATTTAATTTAACACACATATTAGTAACACCAAGTTTACTTAAAAGTCTAAAAGCAACACTTATAACCTCAGCATCCATAAAAGCATTTCTAACACCAAGTACCTCTACTCCAAACTGTGTAAACTCTCTTAATCTACCATTCTGAGGTCTTTCATATCTAAAAGCACTTCCAAAATAATAAAACTTACGAACCTGCGAAATATATAATTTATTCTCTATATAACTTCTAATGACACCTGCAGTAAATTCAGGTCTCAAAGTCATCTTTCTATCTCCTTTATCAACAAAATCATAAGTCTCTTTATTTACTATATCAGTCCCTTCTCCAATACCTCTATAAAAAAGCTCAGTAACTTCAAAAGTAGGAACTTTTATAAATTCATAATTATATAATTCCATAAAATTAGACACATAATTATACAAATAATTATAAATATACCCATCTTCTCCATATAAGTCCATTGTACCCTTAGGTTTTTGTAACATATAAGCCACCTCCAACAAAATCAATTATACCTATCACATACATTTTAGTCAATAAATCTAAGGTTTTTCATAATATTAAATATGATGAAAGATTTAATGAAAAACAAATTTGTAGCAGGTACTTTAATACTATTAACAGGAGGATTCTTATCTAAATTTTTAGGTTTCATATTAAAAATAATAATAACAAGACAAATAGGTGTAGAAGGAATAGGACTTTACTCTCTTATAACACCAACTTTTGGACTATTTATAACAATTGCAACATTCTCATTTCCAATTGCAATAAGCAAACTAGTAAGCATGCCAAAAAGAAGTAGCAAAAAAATAATATTTTCTATTATTCCTATATCATTTCTACTTAATATAATAACACTGATAATAATTTTCATAATATCAGCACCACTTGCCAATGTATTTTTAAAAGAACCAAGACTCTATTACCCTCTTCTATCTATTGGATTCACCCTTCCATTTATAGGATTATCTAGTATTATAAAAGGGTATTACTGGGGAAAACAAAGAATGGGAGTATATATCTTATCCAATATTGTAGAACAAATAGTAAGAATAGGAATACTTATTTATTTAATACCTATATTTTTAGAAAAAAGTTTAGTAGCTACTATATCTATAATAATATTAGTAAATGTAATAAGTGAAACATCTAGCATAATTGTAATGTTATTAGGATTACCCAAAGGCATGACTTTAGAAAAAAGCGACTTCAAACCAAATACAAGAGACATAAAAGACATATTAAACATAAGTGTTCCTTCAACAAGTAGTAAAATTATTGGTAGTATAGCCCATTTTCTAGAGCCGATCATTTTAACAAACGTATTAACTTATGTAGGTTATTCTAATAACTTCATAATTACTGAATATGGAATAATAAATGGGTATGCTTTAGCACTATTACTGCTTCCTCAATTTTTCACCCAAAGTATATCTACTGCACTAATTCCAGAACTATCAAAATATTATGCAGTTAAAGACATAGAAAAATGTAAAAAAAGAGTGAGACAAATTGTATCACTATCTCTTCTTATAGGAGTAACTTCTACAAGCCTTATATTTTGTATACCAGAGTTTTTCTTAAATCTAATATATAACACTACTTTAGGAGTTACTTACATAAAAATACTTGCTCCATTCCTACTATTATTCTTCATAAACACACCCATTTCAAATGCACTTCAAGCCTTAGATAAAAGTAAAGAATCTATGATTATAACTATAATCGCGTCCACAATAAGATTATCTTTAGTATTTATCCTATCATTCTTAAAAATAGGTATGTATGGTTTAATAATAGGTATAATAGCAAGTCTAATAATCTCATCATATTTAGAAACAAAATGCTTAAAGAAAACATTAACTATTTAACATCATTCTTTTTAATCAAATAAGCTTTATTATTTTTATAAAATGCATAAAATATTTCACTAACATCACACTTTTCACTTTTCAAAAGCTCTTTTAACCATACTTCACTTTTATTAATATATTTTAAAGTACTTCTTTGAACTATACCATCTAGTATTAAAGGAAAGGGATTTTCACTCTTTATTTTAAGAAAATTATATTTAAAAACATTTAATTTACCATTATTTTCAAGAACTGCATACTCCACATCTTGCAAATTTTTAATATTATTACTTCTAAGCTCTAAAAGTAAATCATCTAAAGTATATCTTTGTCTTACCATCTCTTTAAAATTAATAACACCCTTATTAATAATTAAAACTGGTTTTCCTTCAATCAAATTTCTAAATCTATTAAACTTTAATGAAGCAAAAGCAGCAACAATTTCAAGTACAACAAGTACTATAATAGGAATAATTGTAAGCCACAAAGTATCTTTAGTATTCTCTATACTAATTGCTACCATCTCTGCTATTAAAATACTAACTACTAAATCCTGAATACTTAACTGCCCAATTTCTCTTTTACCCATTAATCTATATATAATAAGAATAAATATATAGAAAAATATAGTTCTACTAACTACAGTTAATAATTCCATTAATATCACCTATAATTATTATGTATTTAATTCTAAAATTTTAAACAAAAAATATAATATATTAAGGGGGAATTTATGAAAAAATACAAAGATATTTTAATGACACTAGCAAAATTTCTAATATCACTTACTATCTATTTATTTATTATAACTACACTTGCACACTTTAACTTAATATCATATAAAACTGTATCAGTTATTAGCTTCATATTCATGTGTCTATTATTTATGTTTAACGGTTTTCAAATAGGTAGAAAAAGTAGTAAACGAGGTTATCTAAGTGGTTTATTTATAGGTATTATAAATATATTATTAGTTCTAATACTTGCATTAATATTTAGAAGTATCCCTGAACTTAAAAGTTTAATCTATTTTGTAATACTTCTTCTTTCTTCCACTCTCGGAGGAATGTTTGGTATAAACTTAAAAAAGAATGCTAATTAGCCTTCTTTTTTTATTAAATTAACTTTATAAGTAGAATATTCAACATAACTATCTAAAGAATAACTTTCAAGTTCATTATAAAAAATATCATTAATATATCCTAAATCATGAAGTCTAGAAAAAGTTACATCTCCTTTAGAACATTTCCCATCATGAACACACTTCTTTGCATATAAAGAAGCATTCTTTTTTATATAATTTTCCTTTTTTAAAATTGCTTCATCATCTATTAATATAACAGTCTGCGCGACTATTATAACAAGAATTCCTATCATAGTAATAACGAAACAAATCATTCTTTTTCCCCTAGCCATCTTTAACTCCTATTTATTATAATATGAAGAATAAAAAGCATCTCTAAATTCTTCTAAAGTATCACTCTCTATATTCTCTCTAATCTCTTCCATTAAATGTGTCAAAAATCTAATATTATGAATTGATAAAAGCCTTTGCCCTAAAACCTCTTCACTTATTAATAAATGCCTAATATAAGCTTTAGTAAAGTTTTTACATGCATAACAGTCACAGCTATCCATAATTGGTGTAAAATCTCTCTTATATTTACTATTTCTTAGATTAATTTTCCCATTTCTAGTATGAGCATTACCGTGTCTTGCAATTCTAGTAGGCGCTACACAATCAAAAATATCTACACCTCTCATAACTCCTTCAATTAAATCAATCGGGTCACCCACTCCCATAAGATATCTTATCTTATCTTCTGGCAAATACTTTGTAGCGTACTCTACTTCTTTATATTGAACTTCTTTAGTTTCCCCAACTGCAGCTCCTCCAATACTATAGCCATCAAAACCAATTTCTACAGTCTTAATAGCACTTTCTCGTCTTAAATCTTCAAACTCTCCACCTTGAACAATACCAAATAAAGCTTGTTCTTGATTATTATGAACTTTCTTACCTCTCTGTGCCCATCTAAGAGTCCTATGAATACTATTTTCCATATATTCACGAGTAGCAGGATATGGAGGACATTCATCAAAACTCATAATAATATCAGCACCTAACTTATTTTGGATTTCTATACTTTTTTCAGGACTCAAAAATAATTTAGATCCATCTATATGACTCTTAAAATAAACACCTTCTTCTTTAATATCTTTCTTTTTAGCAAGACTAAAAACCTGAAAACCACCACTATCAGTAAGCATAGGACCATTTTTATAATTCATAAACTCATGAAGACCACCAGCTTCGTTAACTATATCTTCTCCAGGTCTAAGCCATAAATGATAAGTATTAGATAACACTACATCAGCATGAACATCAATAAGTTCTTCTGGATTAAGTGTTTTAACAGTAGCTTGTGTTCCAACAGGCATAAACATAGGAGTCTTACTTATACCCCACTTAGTCTTAAACTCACCAAGTCGAGCCATATTCTTATTACTTTTCTTTAATACTTTAAAATTCAAATCCATAAAACCACTCCATCTAAAAACATTTTAACATATATAATAATAAAAATAACAGAAAAGCAAAACAGTTTACATAAAAAAATTAAAATGTACATTCATACACTTTAACTTTATGCAAAAATCATTTACTACTAAAGTTCCTGAAAATAAACTTGTTGTTCAACATCTTCAAAAGATACTCCTTCGTCAAATTTTTTCAACATAACTTTTTAACAATATTTCAAGTTGAGACCCAAAAAACAACTTTTTTTTAAGGTCTAAATGTTAACATTAATGTCACAGAATTTTCTACTTTTCTATTTTTATAAAATCTTTTATTTTTTCTTATTTCTTCCAATAATTTAATAACTGCTTTTGTTTTTGATTTACTTCTTTCAACCGACACCAAAAATAAATCACCTTTTTCAAAATTCTCTTGAATATAAAATTCTCTAGCATAAATAAGTTTAACAATATCAATTGATTCTTGTGACATACCCATTTGCTCACATGCCGTTTGTACATCCATTCCTGTTTCTAAAATATAATCGTTTATTTCATTAAAATTCTCTTGCGACATTTTAAATCTTGATTTTAAGTCTCTTTGTGGTAAATTCTCACATAATTTTAAAATCATATCAGAAAAATCATAATCAAACTTACCCTTTTTAGACAGCTCCGTTGCTACTGTTAAATAATCAATCGCTAAATCATTAATCTCCTTTTTCATATATGCTAATCCTAATTTCGCATAAATATTAGCCTGTGGTTCATCTAAAAATTGTAATAATTGAGAAAAATAATTAATACATAAATCATAGTCTCCTAAATTATATGCCTTATTTCCTAAAATAATTAAATCTTTAACATTTAAATAACGACTTTCAAATGGACTATATCTTAACACTACTTGTTGATTTTTTTCATCGCCCATAACAGTTACAGCCATATCTGGATAGTCTTTTAACATCTCAAATATTCGATTAACTCTTGAACTACTCATAGACTTTAACAAAATTATTCCTTTTTTACTAATTAACTCATTATATTGCTCATCAAGAAATTCTTTTTCACTATCTATTTCATAAGATTCTCTTTCTGTAAATGATTGTTCTATTTTTAGAATTGGTAGTCCCTTGCTTTGAGTTTCGCTTTCTGTTCCCAAAGATAAACTAGTTAATTCATTTGCCACTATATCATCAGTTTGATTACAATCTATATTTCCTGAATCTAAAACTTCACTTTTTAACATTAACTCTTTTTCTGATAATTCCAATATTCGATATAAACTTGGCATTATTACACACTCTTGTCCTATTTTATCAGCTTTAGAAACAATATCTAAATATACTCTAGCTTCATCAAATTTATTTTGAACTAAAACTGTATAAAATGTCTGAATAAAACTAGCTATTTCAAAAGAATAAGTACCATTAGTAATCTCTATAAGAACATTTTTTACTATTTCAAATGACATATCTTTTTCTAATAAAGATATCTTAATTAAATCAGCTACTAAAAATTCATAATTTATTTTCCCTATTGATTTTAAATAATTACTTAAATAAATAAAAACAGTATCTAATTCATTTTGTCTCAAATAAACAATAATGGTAGAAATAGTTTTTAAAGATCTTATTAAAAAACATATATCGCTTAATAGAAGATTAATTGCATTCGAATCATTAGGAAAATTATTTTTATTATTATATTCTGTACTTATTCTTAAAGCCGTAATATAATCTTCTGCATCAATCGCAGCAAATAAATTATCTGCATGAGTCATTTTAACTTCAGGAACTATAGAAGACTTTCTTATTTCTAAAATCTTATAAGCTAACTTTAAAACTGACTCTTCAAATATACTTAAATTATGTCTAAGTTGTTTATTTAATAAATGATTTATAACCTCATCATATTTCTTTTCTTTAATTAAATTTAAAACAATTCTTTTACTATTATTTTCAACAATCAAAGCCTGCTTAATTAATGTCTTAATAACTAAATCTTGAAAAGTCATTCTTCCATGAATAGATATTAAATCTGTCAATTGTTTTAAAGCAAACGAAAATTTTCTTTGTAATACCGCTATTCTCATTTTATTTTGTAACGGAATATCTTCAAATCTCTTATCCGTTCTAGGTACTTTTATATCATCTATATGAATATATCTAGCATATTCTCTATGTTTTTCAGGAACTTCTGTTATAATGCTTAAAAGATATAAATAAAAATTAAAATCAATCTGATAATATTCATTATCCGTTTGGTATAAACTATCATATAATTCAAAAGCTTTTTGATAATCCTCATTTTGAATACTTCTTATAAATAGCTGAAAACATACACCTAAATGTGTTTGATCTAATAAAAAACATCTTTCAAAACATAAATCTGCTTTTCTATAATTTTTACTCGCTAGTAATTGCTTTCCATAATGAAATAATTCATCAACACCATCTAAAGAATATAATCCTCTTCTTAAACGAATAATTCTGCCATCTTCTATTAAATTACTTAAATCTTTAGAATTAAAACCATAGGCTTTTAATTGTTTAGTAGTTAATTCCTTTTCTTCTAAAACTCCATCATACAATTTTACTAAATTTTCTTCACTAATCATTTAATACTCCCCTGTAATCTCCTCAATCTTAATTCTTCACTTGTTGCTAAACCTTCAATATCAAACTCTTCTGATAATAAAACTGGATACATAGTAATTATATCTTTTGTATCAATTAAAGTTGCTACACATAAATCACTTGTATCTAAATCTCCTTTATATCCTATTAAACTATCTAATCTAAACCTATACATATCTGAAAGTTCAAAATGATTCGCATTCATATCCTCAATTCTATCCCTAGCTTCATACAATAGTTTTTTAATATCTATATGCGGTAAAAAACAACCAACTGTATTTCTTAATTTCTGATTACAATGACACCTAATGTGATTTAATAACACTTTATCACTATGATTAAATAATCTATAAATCATATAATCTTTTTCAAATATATATATGTCATCTGATGCTTTCAATTCTCCTAAAAAATACCTAATATATGCATAAATATGATTATAATGTTTTATTAATTTGGGTGTTAATCTTGAAGTATCAATCTCACTTATAAGTTTTTTTGCCATATAAAAATCATGTTCATATATAGAAATAAATATTAAATTAAACATAGCTTGAATGTAAAAATCTGAATTTAATTGCAAAGTTTCTAACATTTTACGAGCTACAATATAATCTCCTGTTTGAATATTTAATTTTGCTAAAGCCAATAGAGATTTATATTGAAAATCAGGATATTTCATACATTCAGCATAATACTTTTTACTTCTTTCAATATTAAATTCAATATTTTCTAACAATCCATACAATTGTTGAAACTGGATACTATTAGCGCTTTGCTTTAGCATTTGCCTAGCTAATGAATAATTTCCTTCTCTAATTTCAATTGAAATAAGTTTAAACAAAGAATTATCTCTAAAATTGAAATCTCTAGCAGATATTTGATACCAATATCTAGCACCATTATAATCATTTACAGCCCAGCATCTTTGTCCATTATAATATGCCTGACTTAAATCAGTATTAATAGCCAAAACAAATCCCCTCCTAATCTAAGTTCTCAAAGTAAAATACTTTGAGATTGTTTGCTTTTATTTTTTTGTGATTTTCTTTTGCTTTTTGTATGGAAATTAAAAAAATTATTTAATTAAAAAAATTTGATTTTTATTGTAAAATATTGTACAATAGAAAAGATTTTCAAGGAAAATTATCTCAAAGTATTTTACTTTGAGATTTTATTTAAGCTTCTATTTAATTAAGAAAGAAAACAAAAAAAGACAAATAATAAACTTATTATAATTAATGGTCTCTAAAAATATAATGGCTTTAATTGATTCATCATAATTACTTTATTTTTATAATTTGGATGAACATATCTTTCAAGAGTTATATTCACACTCGAATGTCCTAAAATCTCACTTAATGTCTTGGCATCACATCCATTTTCAATACATCTTGTTGCAAAAGTATGACGTAAAGCATGAAAATTATATGAGTCAAGTTTAATTTTTTTCATTATCTTTTTATACTTATTAAAATATGTTCTTGTTTCAATAAACTTCTCACTTCCTGAAATTAAAAATGTATTAGAAGTTATATTATTATCTAAATTTTCTAATAATGGCATAATAAAATCAGGTATAGGTATCTCGCGAATTGAAGATAAAGATTTTGGTTCATCTAATATTATAATTGTTTTTTTATTTGATGAAAGGTTTGAATTTTTAATTCTAACTAAAGTTTGTTTTACATATATTTTTTTATCTTTCAAATCAATATTCTTCCATTGCAAAGCACATAATTCACCAATTCTAAGCCCCGAATATAAACAAAAATAAATTCCAAATTTTACAGTATCCATATTCTTAAGTAATTCAATCTCTAGTTGTTGTTGCTCTTCACTTTGTAATATTTGAATATTACTTTTAGGCACTTTAGGCATAGGAATTTTTATATTTATACCACCAATTTTCAAAATTTGTTGTAAAATAATTAATATATCTTTTACACTTTTTGGTGCCAGCCCCTCGTTTAGTAAATCATTAGTAAAATTATTAATAATTTCTAAAGATATTTCCTTCTTTTTAACTTTAGCAAATTTTGGTATTATTCTTGAATACACGGTATATGTATAATTTGAATTAGTCGATTTTTTATTCTTAATTTTAGAATTATTTAGCCAAGAATATATATCATAACCAATGTACGATTTATCAAATATCAATAAATCATTCTTTTTAAATAATTCTTCTTTTTTTAGTCTATAATTGGAAATTACTTCTTCTTTACTATTACCATAAACAGACTTATAACTAGATGTACCATCTTCTTTATACCCATAATGATATCTAATTTCAAATCTTTCATCTTTTCTTAAATAAACTTTTTTCTCTTCTTCTGGCATAATAAAATGCCTCCCTTCATTTTAAATACAAAAACACACATGATAATTTACCTGTGTTTACATTATAAAAAAACAAAAAGGGTTAATAATAACCCTTACAATATATTTTATTTATTATACTAATTTTAAACTCTTATTTTGTTTTTTAGAAAATAACATTTCATCATATGCTTCTAAAGCATTATCTGCTAAAGAAATACTCTTATCATATTCATCTAATACTTCTTGACTCGCACTCAAGCTAGACTCTAAATCTACATCTGATAAAAACATATAAATAGTTCTAAAATCTTCCATTAATTCTTCTAACAATCTTCTCTTTTCATTTCCTTCTTCTTTAGAACTTTCCAAAGAAACTCTTAATTTCTGAGTCTCTTCTTTTATTATATCTAAATCTCTCTTTGTAGCTTTTCTAAATCTCAATTCTTTTGACAACCCTAAAAGTGAATATGTTCCAAAAGAAGAAATTAATATATTTATAATAGAATGAATTGTATTAAATTTTACAAGATCATTTACAGTCTTATCATCATTAATAACTGCTTTAATATTTCCATTATTTAAATTTACTGTCACACCAGTTAAAACTGTAGCCGATAGTAACAAAGCCACTATATTCTTTCTAATTTGTGATAAATTAGATTTATACTTATCAGCAATTTCTTTAACCTGTTCACTTTTTTGACTTAGTAAAGCTGTCTTTTCATTCATATCATCAACTATATCTAAAATATCATCGCCATACCTATCCATTCGAATAACATTTTTATCTTCTACTTCTTGACTATGAAGTATATTTACTATAGAAGAAATAAAATTATCATCAGTACAAACCATTCTTTTTTCATTAAGCAATGCATCAATTAATAATTGACGAATTACATCATAATAAGACACATCAATAATATTACTATCTAAAGAATCAAGTTCAGCTATTTTCTTCAAATCATTTTTTACAAATTGAGCTAAATGCTCTTGAAATATTTGATCTTTTCTAACTTCACATAAAACTTCACTTTGATTTTCAAATTTAAATTCTGCTTTAATAACTTTATAAACTACAGAAAAAATATATTCTAATAATGATATATCAATTTCTACACCCTTAATTAATTCCAAAAGCTCAACAGTCGAATCAGCTAACTGTCTAATCTTTGAGCCTCTAGTGTCTAATACAAAATCTCCATTAGTTTTAATATATTCACCATTATTATTAAATGACACACCATTTAACATTGAATCAATATTAAAAACAGCAATAGAAGCTTTACAAGATATATTCTTATTATTTAATAATCCAATCACGCCTTCCAATATACTAATAGCATTTTGAAATCTTTCTTCAGTATAAAGCTCTTTTTCCCTCTCACTCTTTTTTACATCATCTATCATTTTACGTTCAATACTCAAATCATATTTTTTATAGCTTGCAACTTCTTCATATAATTTTTCAGCATTATCTAATAATTCTTTCATAAAAACCCTCGCTTTCAATCAATTTCATAATGTAATTCTTTTTTTAATTTCTTAGAACGATGAAGGTCATCTTTAACTAAAGTACGATCTACTAAAAAAACTGTTTCATCATATTCTTTTATTACTTCTTCCCCTTCACTTAAATTAGGTTCTAAATAAATATAAGATAAAGACATATAAATCACTCTAAAATCATTTATCAATTCTTCTAACTGTCTTTTCTTTTCATTTCCTTCTTCTTTAGAATTTTCTAAAGAAACTCTTAAGTTTTCAAGTTCTTCTCCTATCATATCAAGATCTTTTTTTGTAACTCTTCTAGTCATTAACTCCTTTGATAATCCTAAAAGAGAAATCACACCAAAAACTGAAACTAAAGTATTAATAATTATAAATATATTTCTATTCTTCATAATCTCATTTTTAGAAACATTATTATCATAAGATTTATTGTGACTTGAATTATAGCCAACATTAACCCCAACCAAAACAGAAGCAGAAATTAATAAGGCAACTACTTTTGTTCTAATCGAACGCAATAATTGAATATTGTATTTTCTTTTTTCAGTTAGTTCTTCTAACCTATCTTCCATTTCATATGCATTAGCATTCATATCATCAATAATATTTAAAATTTCAACTTCATAATTATCTAAACGAGCAATATTTTTATCTAATGTAGCTTCACTATGTAACATCTCTACCACTAAAGAAACAACTTCATCATCAGTATAATCTATCTTCTGACCATTAGCTAAAGCATCAAATAAAATTCTATTAACAGCTGTCTCTCTCTCGTTAGCTATAGAATCCTCAAAAGAACAAATGCTATTAAGTCTACCTAAATCTCTTTTAATAAACTGACTCAAAAGCTCTTTATATTCTTGACATTTATTAACTTCAGATAACAATTCACTTTCTCCATAAAATTTAAACTCAACCTTTATAACTTTATAAATTACACTAAAAACATAAACTAAAACTGACTTTTCAACATCTACATTTTTAATACTCCTTAAAATATCTAAAGAGGGATTAACAATTTGATCAATACTAAGATATGAACTTTCCTTTAAAAGTAAATCAATATTATATGCCATAGAACTAACATTATAAGATACACTTTTAATATTTAAAGAGTTTAATGCCGTTTGTAAATTTTTACAAATATCCTCAATTTCTGCTGAACTAATATTATCAGCTTTAAGTGCTTTTCTAGCTACACTTATATAATATTGCTCTGCACGCAAATCATATTTATGATATCCATTCACTTCCTTAAATTTCTTTCTAGTTTCACCAAGTAATTCTCTTAATTCTCTCATAATCCATTCCTCACTCGCCTAATACTCTAACATAAAATATAAATCAAGTCAAATCATCATAAACATCATTTTTTGGAATAACTATTTTAACCAAAGTAAATTCATTTTCTTTAGATAAAACTGAAATATTAAGGTTTAACTTATCACAAAGATTTTTTACTAAATACAAACCTATACCAGTTGAATATTTCTTCTTCCTATTATTACCAGTAAATCCTTTATCAAAAACTCTAGGCAAATCACTTTCTTTAATCCCGCATCCATTATCCTTAAAAAAGACTACAACACTATTATTATCATTTTCTGCACTAATAACTAGATTATTATCTTTTTTATCCATATATTTAATAGAATTCTGAATTATTTGAGAAAAAATAAACTGAAGCCACTTTTCATCACTATAAATAGATAAATTTAAATTAACAGTCTCAATATGAACATTATTTCTAAGTAAATTATTTTTATACTTTAATAATACTGTATGGACAACATCCTCTAGAATAATTTTTCTTACAAAATAATCTTTATATGCATTCTCACTTCTAACATAAAAAAGCATTTGCTCTACTAAATCATCTATTTTATCAATTTCTTCTCTCAACTCATAATCATTCCTATTATCTACACTTAATGATAAAGCACTTATAGGAGTCTTTATTTCATGAACAAAACTTTCTATATATTCTCTATACTCTTTTTTATCTATATCTAATTTACTTAACTTATCATTTATATCCTTACACACACTCTTTAAAGTATAAAAATAAGCAATACCACTTAAACTTCTAGGCTTATTCATAACCTCACTTATCAAAGACTTTTCTTCTAAACTATCAACCAAATCTATAAGCTCATCTGATTCCTTCTTACTTTTACGATATACAAAAACAAGATATAAAAATGTAAACACAAATGAAATTAAAGAAACAAACAATATATAAATATAATCAACATTTAAAAGTGCTAAAAAAATAACATGAAAAAAAGTAAAACTAAACATAAAAATAACAAACACTATTTTTTCTTCCAAAAAAGATAAAAACTTCATAACCTATACCCTTTTCCTCTAACTGTAGTAATTAAATCACTTATACCTATTAAATGAGCTTTCTTTCTTAATCTATTTATATTAACTAATAAAATATTCTCATCTAAATAATACTTATCATTCCACAAATATTCAAGCAACTCATCTTTAGTAATCAAATCCTTATTAGTAGTAAAAAAATAATATAAAATCTTAAACTCATTTCTAGTAAGTTCTATTTCTTTATCATTAAATTTTAAAATAGATAAATGTAAATCAAGAGTATATCCATTTCTACTAATCTCTTTATAATTTAAGGGATTTATTGTATTAAATACACGTCTTATTTTCTCAAGTAAAATACTTTTATTATAAGGTTTACTTATAAAATCTACACCACCCACTTTAATACTTTTAAGCTCATCTTCATCCGTATTTCTACTAGTTACAAAAATAACTGGTACACTAACCTCTTTTTTTATTCTATTAATTATATCAAAACCATCTTCATAAGGAAGATTAACATCCATTAATATAAGATCAGTCTTAATACCTAATATAGTTTTATAAAGCAGATTAAATTCATCTATAATAACTGTATTATATCCATTCGCTTCAAGAAGTTTAGAAAGTTCATTTCTTATCTTTATATCATCTTCAACTATCAAAATAGTCATAAATAAATCTCCTTTTTATAACAAATAATTATTCACTAATATTCTTTTTAAAACCAAAATATGTAGCAAGAAAATATATGAAATATATAACTAAAAACACACCTAAATTTACTAAATAAAATACTAAATACATAAAATCATTAGTAAGTGCTACTTTAAACACTCTATTCATAGACAAAAGAGTAAAAAAACTAACTATAACTGGATATATCAAAGGAACTAAGAAAAAAATTAAAAGTTGCTTACGAACAGTTCTATATAATTCTTCTTCTCTAACTCCAAGCTTATTAAGTACTCTATAACGATATTTATATTTTGTAGAATCACTAAGAGACTGAATAGCAAGTATAGTACCAACAACTGCAATAAATATAAAAGATATATAAAAACACACAAACGAAGTAATTGTCATAAAACCATTATTTTGAGATTCAATTGCCCCTCTAACAGAAACTGCAGAATTACTATAACAAATATTAAATCCATCTTCATTATACTCGCAAATATCTGATAATGAAAGACTAGTAAGTTTATTATCAAATTCTTCAGTAGTTTTTTCTTTTGTATTAACAACTATATGAGAAATATCAGTATCCATTTCCTTAAGAATTATATCAGGAACTACAACTATAAATCCATAACCTCTTCCCCAAGTATAAGAATAATTCTCATAAATAAAACTCTTTTGCTTAAGCTTAACACCATTTTCTAAAATAATATATTCTAAACTCTTATCATTCTTTAAAATATCTTTATATTCTTTAGTTACATGCAAAATATATTCATCTTGTTCTAAACTAACTTCTTCTAATCCCATCATTTCTAACAGCTTATTATAATCAGTCAACTTTAAATAATGATCTTTCTCTCTAAATCCCATTACTCCACCATTAGACTCTATAGCTCTATTAATAATATCGCCATATTCATAACTACTATAAATATGCATATCCTCTATAGTATACTCATTCTTAATAACTGATAAATATTCATTTATTTTATCTGGACTAGTCTCTACACTTATATCATAAGGAGCAGATATATTTAATTGATACTCAAACATTCCTTTAAAAAGACTAGATAAATTAAGCGCTACCATAGACAAAGTAATCAAAATAGATAAAGTACCTAATGTAAAACTCATAGTTTTAACTTTAGAAAAAAATGTTCTAGAAACAAATAAATTATCTCCTTTATATTTAAGAGCTTTTTTAGATAATATTAACTTTAATATAAAATCAGACAATGTAATTATAACTCCATAAATACTTAAAATAAGTAAACCAACACATATAAATATAACTCCCATATTAGGTTCATCATACATATCAAGCTTAAACTGTGAATCAAATAACAACAAAGAAAATATCCCTAAACAAAGAGAAAAAATAAAAACATAATTTCTTACCTTCTTATGTTTACCATAAGTTTTCTCATTTCTTTTATCATAATATAATAAATCATATACCTTCATCTTTTTAATTCTTCTTCTAGCAAAAACTAAAACAAATAAAAATATAATAACAAAATTTAATAATAAATATAATATTGCTTTAATACTAAAAGATACTCTAACTATCTCTTCTAACTTAAAACTACTTGTAATAACTAATGACATAATTTGGCTAAATAAAAAACCTAAAGGAATAGCTAATATAAATGACATAAATCCTAAAATAATATTCTCTATAGTAAATAAATTAGATATCTTTCTCTTTCTTATACCTAATATCATATAAGTACCAAATTCCTTAGCTCTTTTACCAAACATAAATTTAATTGTATAATTTATTAAAAAACACACAACCAAAGCTATAAAAACATTTACAACATATATAACAAACTTAAAGTTTTCCATAACACTATTAAGCTCTAAAACTTCTTTAGAAAAACTAAGAAGACTAAAAGCAAATATAAACGAAAAAGCTAAAGTAACAGTTATAATATATATAACATAATCTTTAATACTTCTTCTAGCATTTCTATATGCAAGTTTACTTAACATCTTTTAAATCGCCTCCTAACAAAGTTAAAACATCTAAAATCTCATCAAAAAAATCTTTTCTTAATTTTTCACCTCTCAAAATTTCATTAAACATCTTACCATCTTTTATAAATATTACTCTTTTAGCATATGAAGCACTAAAAGCATCATGAGTAACCATTAATATAGTAGCTTTTAAATTTTCATTCATGCTTTCCATAGTTTCTAATAACATCCTAGAAGACTTAGAATCAAGTGCTCCTGTCGGTTCATCTGCCAGTATTATTTTAGGATTATTTATTAATGCTCTGGCACAAGCACATCTCTGTTTTTGACCTCCAGAAACTTCATAAGGAAACTTATCCAAAATCTTATCAATATCTAATTTCATAGAAATATCTTTTACTCGAGAATCAATATTAGATGAATTAACTTTATTAATAATCAAAGATAAAGATATATTTTCACCTATAGTAAGAGTATCAAGTAAATTAAAATCCTGAAATACAAATCCCAATTTTTCACGTCTAAAATCAGCAAGTTTATCACTTTTTAATGAAGTAATATTCTCTCCATCTATCAAAATATTTCCACTAGTTACAGTATCTATAGTAGAAATAGTATTTAATAAAGTTGTTTTACCACTTCCACTTGCTCCCATAATAGCAACAAACTCACCTTCTTCTACATCAAAAGAAATACCATCAACAGCCTTAGTAATTACACTTTTACCCTTACCATAATATTTTTTCAAATTTTCTATTCTTAAAACCTTTGTCAAACTTCTCACCTCATCAAAATTATATCTAAAAGAAAAAGAAAATAACATTACAATTTTGTTATCTTCTTAAAATAATCTATTCAAAAAACTTATCTATAGATATCCCAAGTACCTCACTTATCTTATATAGGTTATAGAGACTTATACCACTATTACAATTCTTGCTTTCCAAGCCTCCAATTAATGATACTGACACTCCAACCCTCTTAGCTAAGTCACTTTGAGTAAGCTCACCTACATTAGCATTATATAATGTTCTATATCTCTTAACATTCCTTCCTATCCTATTATTTATCATCTCTTCATTTATCATAACCATCACCTAGTTTTCTGCTGATGAGCAAGTTGAGTCTAATGTATCTACTGTATATGGATTATCGCTAGTTCCATCACCACTTTTCCATTTAACACATGACTTTAAAGATAGGACTGGACGTACTCCTTTAGTATTTAAAAAAACGAATACATCATTTAAATTTCCAGGACCAGGAATAGAGCTATTATTCACAGCAAACATATATGGGCGATCACTTTCCCACTCTTTTGGACTCATTGTCCACCAACCAACATCTCCAGTTACACCACCACCAGCAACATTATGAGTATAATATGCTGTACCATTATTTGTATTAAATTTTCCTCCAGCAAATACTACCTCATCTGCTGTCATCAAAGCTACTGGATTTATTAGTTTTCCATTTCCTGTACTTGCACTTGCTGTAAACTTATCCAAATTACTTGCCCCATTTGTTCCACTATATAAGCTTCCTGAAGCATTATTTCCACATTTATATGACGGATTTTGTGTATATATATTACTTGATAGCCTTCTATCTGCAGCATAAGCAAAATCTGATGAACCATAACCTTCATTTGCTCGATCATTACAATAGATTGCTGTCTTACTTATATAATCATTATAACTTGGTCTTATCTTATTATCATACCATGTATCTATTACTCCTTTAATTGTGGAATTTGTTGTATTATTTCTATTATTTGCTACACTTCCTGTACTTCCATACATATATCCTACATACCTTGGATTATTATATGTGACATTATAAGAAGTTGTTCCTATATGTCCAGAAGTTGTATTTTTATCTGAGCCCGCATACAATAGACGTACACTTCCATCTTCATTTATTCTAATTATCCTCCAATATAGATCTGCAAAGTATACACAGTTATCTGTTGTATTCCCTGAGAAATAATACACCAGCTCTCCTTCACCATCATTGTTTAAATCTTCTGTCAATTTTCCACTCGCTGTATATAATGTTTTTGTATTCTCTGTATTAAATATAGCTGAATTTATTCCTGGTCTTGCACCTGGTCTTGTTGGGTGATCTGCTAAGATTTGGTCTTTTAATAATGGAGTAATTTTAGATGATATTGTACATGTTTGACTACTATTTATATTGCTTACTGTTGCTGTTGTTCCATTTAATGTTATACTTGCTCCTCCTGTACAAGTCATATTCTCATTATCTAATATGTAGCCACTATTTGGCGATACTCCTGTGAATGTTAAGCTTCCTCCTACAGTATCTAAAGTCTTAGTTGTTCCTCCTGTACCATTGTTTACTACCAATGTTACCTTCATCTCTTCTTTAGGTACTACTGTACATGTAGTATTTGATTTTATATTGCTTACATTTACTGTTCCATTGGTTATAGTTGCAGTTGCATTGTTTGTACATGTTACACTAGACCCAGTTAAGGTGTATCCAGTATTTGCTGTTACTTGAAATGAAGTTGAACCTACCCTTCCTACTGTCTTGTTCGCTGGGGCTGTTATACTTATGTTACTTCCTACTAAGGCTACTTCATATCCCTTCTTGAAGTCTACTGTACATGTTGTTGGTAACTTCTCTGTTGTTAATGTTACTGTA
>CANSAJ010000019.1 GCA_947644695.1 uncultured Bacillota bacterium
TAATAGAAGGGACAATAAATCCAAATATTAAATATAAAGTAACACTAGAGATGGATAATGCTACTATAACAAATAGTAATCCACAAGAAACAATAAAGAACGGAAGTGTAGAGTTTAATATAAGTTTAAATGAAGGCTACACATTAGAAAACTCAGTAGTAGTATGTGATGGAAATGCAGAAGGAAGTATAGAAGGAAATAAGATAAAGATAGATAAAGTAGTAAGAGATCAGACATGCAGACTAACAACAGAGAAGATAAACTATAATCTTACAATGAATATAACAGGTGGGTCTTTAAAACCAGCTAATGTAATGGTAGCGCATGGTGAGTCAGGAGAATTCACAATAACACCAAGTGAAGGATATACTTTAGATAATCCAACAATCACATGCACAGGAGGAGCTAGTCACACTTTAAATGGAAGCACACTTACTATAAGTAATGTTAAGTCAAACCAGACATGTAGTGTAGCGTTAAAGAAAGCTACATATACAGTATCAGTTAATGTAACAGGAGGAAGCTCAAGTCCAACAAGCGCAACAATCGAGCATGGTTCTTCAGGAACATTTGTGGTAACAGCAAACACTGGATACGTATTAGAAAATCCAACTATAACTTGTACAGGAAGTGCAACACACAGTATAAGTGGAAATACTCTAACAATAAGTAGTGTTAAAGAAGCTCAGACATGTAGTGTTAATTTGAAAGAATCGATTAAAGTCACACTAGTAGTAAATAATGGTGCAGGAGGTACAACTAAAACTTTAGATACTGCAGGAGCTAATCTAACATTTACAGGAATTTCACCCAATAGTGGATATATATTAGATAGTTACTCATGTAATAATGGAGCTACAATAACATTAAGTGGAACAACAGCTACAGTAAGTAATATAAGTAAGAGCCAAACATGTACAATATCATATGTAGTAGATACAAGATTAAAAACTAAGATACTTGCAGACCATACAACCAGACCAGGAGCAAGACCAAATTTAAATACTGGAATATTTACTTCAAATAATACAAAAACACTTTATACAGCAAGTGGTAATCAGACTGAAGGTGGAAAGACTGTATATTACTTCTCAGGAAACGCAACAGACAACTGGGTATATTTTGCAGGAATCTACTGGAGAATAATTAGAATAAATGAAGATGAAAGTGTGCGTCTATTATATGTAGGTCCAGATAAGAATACGACATCTGGATATATAGGAACAAGTGGATTTAATGAAACTGCAAGGAATCCAATGTATATAGGATATATGTATGGAAGTACAGGAAGTGTATCGAATAATCGAAAAAATACAACAAATTCAATGATAAAAGGAACAGTAGATACATGGTATAACAATACGATAAAGAATAGTTATCATAATTATGTAAGTAAAACTGCAATCTATTGTAATGACCGAGCAAATGAAGGATATACAACATCTTCATCTACATCATTTGACTATGCTGCGTATAAGAGAATAGCTGTTGCACCATCATATAAATGTGGAAATAACGCTTCAGGAAGTTTATTCACAGGAACTAACGGAGCAAATGTAGCAGATAAATTCACAGGAAGTACGACAACAGGAAACGGAAAACTAACAAATCCGGTAGCTTTAATGACAGTAGACGAAGTAGTATTTGCAGGTGGTAAGTATAACGAAGATGCAGCAGCATACTATTACTACAACGCTGCTGGAGGAAGCGTAACTGGAGTTGCTTGGTGGTTAACAATGAGTCCAGCTCGTTGGTTTGTTGGCTCTTCACGCATATTCCGCCTTAATGGCTCTGATAGTCCTGGTTACTTGAATTTTGTTACTGTTGGTTATACTAGTGTGGACATGGGAGTACGTCCAGTTCTATCTCTAAAATCATGTGTCAAATGGAAAAGCGGAGATGGAACTTCAAATAATCCATATACAGTAGATACATTAAACACAGCGTGTAGTACTGCAGAAAATTAATTTAAATTGTATAAAATAACGTCCTTTCTGACAATATAAGTTAGAAAGGATGTTTTATAATGGCAAAAAACAAAGTAGAAATAACAGGAATAAACACAAGTAAAATAAAAGTATTAAAACGCGCAGAAATGATTGAACTATTTAAGAAATATCAAGCAGGTGATTTACAAGCTAAAGATGAATTAGTAAACGGAAACTTAAAACTAGTTCTATCTATATTAAGAAAATATCAAAACAAAACAGATAATATGGATGACTTATTTCAAATAGGCTGTGTAGGACTTATAAAAGCAATAGATAACTTTGACTTAAGTCATGAAGTTATGTTTAGTACATATGCAGTTTTAATGATTGAAGGAGAAATAAAAAGATATATAAGAGACAATAACTCTGTAAGAATAAGTAGAAGTATTAAAGACTTAGCTTATAAAATAATGAGATTTAAAGAAGAATACATGGGAGAACATGGATATGAACCAAATACATCAGAAATAGCTAAAAACTTAGATGCAACTGAATATGATGTAAGTCAAGCCTTAATGAGTTTAAAAGAACCCATGAGCTTATTTGATCCTATATATAATGATGGAGGAGACACAATATATTTAATGGATCAAATAGAAGATAAAACAGAAAACAAAGACATAGACGGACTAATAAGCATGAGACGTGCTTTACAAAAAATAAAAGAAAGAGAAAAAAACATATTAATTAACAGATTCATAATAGGTAAAACACAAATGGAAATAGCAGAAGAAATGAACATAAGTCAAGCTCAAGTATCTAGATTAGAAAAAAATGCTATTAAAAATGTTAAGAGACTTATAAAATAAAAACTAAATTCATATAATTAATAGGTGGTTACATGAGACTCTCAGAATTACAAAGAAAAGACATAATTAATGTTAATGATGGTAAAATAATAGGTAGAATAATAGATGCAGAAATAAGTGAAAAAGATGGTTCTTTAGAAAGTTTAATAATAGAAAAAAGTAAATATATAAGAAACTTATTTTCAACAGACAGTGATATAACCATAAAATATGAACAAATAAAAAAACTAGGAAGTGATGTTATCTTAATAGAACTATAATAAAAGAAGTAAAATGTGATATGAGACGCTTGTCTCTTTTTTAATATTAATAAATAATTTAATATATTGTATTTAATCAAAAGTATGATATCATTAATTAAAGAAAGGAAGACTAAAGATGAAAAAATCAAAAAAAATAATAGGAATTTTAACTGTAGTATTATTAGATCAAATAAGTAAAATAATAATAATGAATACAATGAAATTAAACAGCAGCGTATCTTTAATAAAAGGATTCTTTAGATTAACCTATACTCATAATTATGGTGCTGCATTCGGTTTATTTGATGGAAAAACAGCATTCATACTTATCATTTCATTTTTAGTACTTCTATATCTTTTATTTGAACTCTTTAGAAAGAAAAAATCTCCTGCTATAATGGACATAGGAATAATAATGCTAATCGGGGGATTAATAGGTAATTTAATAGACAGAATGTATTTTGGATACGTAAGAGACTTTTTAGATTTTACTATTTTTAAATGGGACTTTGCTATTTTTAATTTAGGAGATACAAGTATAGTAATAGGTGCAATATTATTTTTAATAGGAATTATCGTGGAGGAAAGCAATGCAAATAAAAATAACGAATGAAATCTCAGGACAAAGACTTGATGTTTATTTGACTGAATATTTACAAGGTAGTAGAAGCAACATAAGTAAACATATAAAAGAAGGAGATGTAAAGGTAAACGGTGAAAAAGTTAAAACTGGTTACACTTTAAAAGAAGATGATCTAATAGAATACACTATCTGGAATGAAACAACAGACATCTTACCTGAAAACATCCCACTTGACATTTATTATGAAGATGAATACATTATAGTTGTAAATAAAAAAAGTGGAATGGTAGTACATCCTGGTAATGGAAATACTACAGGAACACTAGTAAATGCTTTGATGTATCATACAGAAAACCTAAGTGATATAAATGGAACTGACAGACCTGGAATAGTCCATAGAATTGATAAAGATACTTCAGGATTATTACTTATATCTAAAAACAATGAAGTACATAAAATCTTATCTGAAGATTTCAAAAATAAAAAAGTTAAAAGAAAATACATAGCTTTAGTTAACGGAGTAATAAAAACAGACAAAGGAAAAATAGATGCACCGATTGGAAGAAGTGAAACAGACAGAAAGAAAATGTGCGTAACAGAAAAAAACAGTAAAAATGCAGTCACAAATTTTACTGTCTTAGAAAGATACAAAACATCTACTTTAATTGAATGCATACTTGAAACTGGCCGAACTCATCAAATAAGAGTACATATGTCATATATAAAACACCCAGTAATCAATGATCCAGTTTATAACACTAAAACCATAAATTCATATGGACAAATGCTTCACGCTGCATACCTAGGGTTTACACATCCAATAACTAATGAATTTCTTGAATTTAATTCTCCTTTAGAACCTGAATTTCTAGAAATATTAGATACTTTTAAAAATTCATAACATAAACAGTTAAACTTAAAATAAATGCATATACTGAATATATTATATAAGGTATAAGAAAATAACTGGCTTTTGTTTTAAGTTTTTTTGTCTCCAAAAATAAAAACACAGAACTAATAAGAGTAACAGTAGTAATCACAAAACCAAAAAACGGACTCTTTAAATTAAAGAAAACATAAAGAAATAATTGATTAGCTAAATAATTAGTAATAAGAACATATAAATAATCTCCTTCTTTAAAAATATTTTTCAGAGTACTTACTAAATAAATACTAATTGCTATTAATATATAAATGATTATCCATATAATACTAATAACACTAGGAGGAAAAGCAAATCCAGGAATTCTAAGCATATTATAATAACTAGCATCATACTTAAATACAATTCCACTAACAAGCCATGGTAAAAAACATACTAAAAAACGTAAAACTTTTTTCATCTCGTCACCTCTTTACTAATCATATGAAAAAGTGTATTATAATATTAATGAAAAAGGAGGCAACTAGTGACAAATATAGTAGTAGGAAAAAAAGATGAAATAGTTATGAAAATATTACACTATTTTGTAACTGAAGAAAATTATAGACCAATAATAGTAAATGGTGTCCAAAATGAAATATGGTTAGAAAATTTAGAAAAAGATGTCCCATTAATAAGAATAAATATAAATTATATACATAATGAAGAACAACTAGTAGTTGATTTAAGAAAAACAAATGCAATAAGAAGAAGTATAAAGAAAAAAACATACTCTTTAAAAATGAATGTATTAAATATATTATTAGATGTAAGAGATGAAGTACCTCTAATTGAAGATAAAAATATTGAAACAATAAAAATAGCTAAAATATCAGATCTAAAGAAAAATCCTTTCATTAATAATTTCTTTCCAAATTTTAAAGACAAAGTAATAAGCAAAAAAACAGGAATTATAGGAATGTTTGAAATGACAGAAGAGTTAAATGAGAAAACTACTAAAGAAGATAAAAAACTAGCTAAAATATTCAAAGAAAATAAATATCCAACACTTACATTTATATTAATAGGAATAAACATATTAATTTATTTAGCCTCTTTATTAAACTATTCAGGTGTAATAAATCTTTTTGCAAACTATTATAAAAACTTACAACAAGGAGAAATATGGAGACTTATAACTTGTACATTTGTACATGCAGATATACTACATATTTTATTTAATATGATAGCCCTCTATGCAATAGGACCTTTAATAGAAAAATACTATGGTAAAATTAAATACTTACTAATTTATTTAGGAAGTGGAATTATAGGCAGCTTATTTTCTGCAGTTTTAGGAAACAGTGTAAGTGTAGGAGCGAGTGGTGCAATATTTGGTTTATTTGGAGCAATGCTATTCTTTGGATACAAATACAGGGCTACTCTTGATGGTTTCTTAAGAAGTAGTGTAGTACCAATAATAATAACAAATCTATTAATTAGTATAATAATGCCTAATATAGATACTTTTGCTCATCTAGGAGGCTTACTAGCAGGAATTCTTCTAAGCTATGCTTTAGGAGTTGCAAATAAAGAAAAATTAAAAGAAAAAATAAATGGAATAATAATGCTAATAATTTTAGTAGGTTCATTAACATACATGCTAATAGTAAAATAAAATCGACTTATAAGTCGATTTTTTTAGCCAAAAGCTTCACTTTTATTAGTATTTGTGGTAAAATTTATAACTGTTCTTATAAGAGAAGGGAAGGATAATATATTTATGAAAAAGACAAAAATAGTATGTAGCATAGGACCATCTAGCTACGCTTATGAAACATTTAAAAAAATGGCAGAAGCTGGTATGAATGTTGCTCGTGTAAATTTCTCACATGCAACACCAGAAGAAAAAGAAACTGTTATAAACCTTGTTCATAAAGCTAATAACGAAGATGGAATGAACATCGCATTACTTTATGATACTAAAGGACCTGAATTCCGTAATGGGGAAGTACAAGAAGGTGGAATTAATTTAGTTAAAGATGCTATCATTCGTGTAGTAAAAGAAGATGTAGTAGGTAATGAAGAAAGATTCAGCGTTAATCATAGTGAAGCTTTAGATAGCCTACAAGTAGGTAATTTCATTCAATTAGAAAATGGACTTATGAAAATAGAAGTAATTTCTAAAGAAGAAGATGGAGTTACTTGTAAAGTTATAAGTGGAGGAAACTTAGGAAGAAGAAAAAGCTTATTTGTTCCTGGTGTAAAATTAAACATACCATTTATAAGTGAAGTAGATAGAGAAGATATAACTTTTGCAGCAAAAAATGATGGTGACTTCCTTGCATTATCATTTGTATCTTGCAAAGAAGATGTATTAGAAGCACGTAAAATAATTGAAAGTGCTGGAAGTAATATGAAAATTATTTCTAAAATTGAAAGTAAAACAGGCGTAGATAACTTAGATTCAATATTAGAAGTAAGTGATGGTGTAATGGTAGCCCGTGGAGACTTAGGAGAAGAAGTACCAATTTCATTATTACCAGTTTATCAAAAATTAATAGTTAGAAAAGCACGTGAATATGGAAAAGTTTGTATAGTTGCAACAGAAATGCTAGAAAGCATGAAGAAAAATTCTCGTCCAACAAGAGCAGAAGTTACTGATGTTGCTAATGCTGTTTTAGACGGAACAGATGCTGTAATGTTAAGTGGAGAAACTACTGTAGGTAATTATCCAGTAGAAACAGTTAGTTACATGGCAAGTATTGCATCAGATGCAGAATCACATGGAATAAATAATTTTGATTATAAAGGTAAAATTGGACGTACAGAAAGCATAGCTGAATGTGCAGTAGATCTAAATAATTATATAAACGCTAAGGCAATCGCATGTGCAAGCGTAAGTGGATTTAGTGCAAGATATATAAGTAACTTTAGACCAAAATGCCCAATTATTGCTACATGTACAGATAAAAAAGTTGCAAGAAGCCTAGCTTTATATTATGGAGTATATACAAGCATAGTACCTGTACTAAATGACTCAGCAAGTATAATAGAAACTGCAAAGTCAAAAACAATAGAATTTTTAAATTTAGAAAAAGAAGACAAAATAATTATAACTGGTGGAAACCCAGCTACAGAAAATACAAGATTAACTAATTTTATAAAAATAGAAGAAGTTTAAAAACAAAAGAAACAATCAAAAAAGGTTCTTTTAAAAGTTTCAAGAAGACACACTTAAGAGTAGAATATAAAGTTCTATTCTTTTTTATATAATAGGAAAGTTATACTAAATGTCATGAATTTTAGCTAAAATATGTTTGGCTTAAAGGTGTATATTACGATTAAACTATGAGAAGGATGGTGGTATTTTTATGTTAATTAATAAAACATTTGAATATACAAGATTAATTTATAATAATATACTTGGTAAAGTTAAAAAAGATAAATCTTTAACTAGGTTTGATATGAATAAATTAATACCGTCATTATATGAAGAATAAATTAGAAACAGTATAAAAGAGATATTTTAGCAACTAGGGAAAGTTAATTCTAAATCAAAAGGGAGAGGTATTCAAATTCGTGAGAATTTGAGTGTGAATTATTGCGGTGAGTTTTAATTTGCTTTTGTTCTACTATTTACATTTGTTCAACAGAATGATAAAATGTATGTACAAATGTAATGGTGATAAATGATGAAAAATGAAGAAAAAATTCGAAAATTTTTAAATCAAAATAATGGTTATATAACAACTGCTGAATTTATTTCATTAGGAATAGGTAGACATTTAATTCCTAAATTTATAAAAATGGGATTAATTAGAAAAATTACTCATGGAATCTATATAGATACTTCTTTATTAGAAGATCCATATTATATTTTACAAATGAAATATCCACATGCAATATTTTCTCTTAATACTGCTTTTCATATTTTGAATCTTACTAATAGAACACCTTATCAAATTGATATTACTGTTTTAAGGGGAAAAAGAGTAAGAGGAAATTATAACATTCACTATGTTTCTAAAAATTATTATGATATTGGCATTATAGAAGTAGAAAGTCCATCAGGTAATCAAATAAAAGTTTATAATGCTGAAAGGTGTATTTGTGATATGTTAAGAATTGATGGAGAATTTGATTTAGAACTTCAAAATAGGATATTAAATTATTATTTTCATAGTAAAGATAAAGATATTGATAAGTTACTAGAATATGCTAAAGAATTTAATATATATGATAAAGTTAATACAATAGTAGAGGTAATGATGAAATGGTAAATAGTAATTTTTTAATTAAAACTAAGGAATTAGAAGAAAAATATAATTTAGATCATTATGAAGTGTTACAAAGATTTATGTTTGAAAGAATATTAGAAAGAATATCAGTTTCAAAATATCAAGGAAACTTTATATTGAAACTTTATATTAAAGGGTGGATTATTACTTTCAGCTATGTTTGGTGCGCTAAATAGAACAACAAAAGATATGGAAACTTTGATTACTGGTATAGATATTTCTAAAAGTAAAATGATTAAAGTTTTAAATGAAATATTATCTATTGATTTAGGAGATGGTGTTCAATTTTCAGTTATAAATATTACTGATATAAGAGAAGAAGATGAGTATGGTGGGAATAAATATCATATTACTAGTAGAGTGAATAACATAAAAATTAATTTAGAAATTGATATATCAACAGGAGATAAAGTAACACCTAGGAACCTGAAATTTAAATATCCTTTATTATTTGAAGATAGAAGTATTTTAATTAATAGTTATAATTTAGAAACTATACTATCTGAAAAGATTGAAACTGTTTTAAGACGCGGAAAATATAATAGTAGAATGAAAGATTATTATGATATATACTTCATTTTAAGTAAATTAAAAAAAGATATAGATATGAAAGTTTTGAAAGAGGCTTTGAAAAATACATTTAATAAAAGAGAATCATTCGATTATTTAAAGGATTATGAAAAAATTGTAGAAACAATTAAAAATGATGATAGAATTAAATCTTTATGGATTATCTATTCTAATAAAAATAAATATGCAAATAATATAGATATAAATAATATTATTGTTTTGTTTAGTAAATTTATGGATGAATTAGACTTAGACTTTATATTAACATAATGAGAGAAATTAATGAGGTATGAAAGTGAATATATATAATCACTTTTTATTTTACTAATGGTTTTAAATATAAAAAGAATAGGACTTTATATCCTACTCTTAAGTATTACCTTCCAGAAACTTTCGAAAGAACCTCAAAAATTTTTAAATATTAGCTAAAATGTTCTATATAAACCAATAGCTATACCTAAAATACTAACTTTATCTAAAATAATTGGTTCCATAGTTTCATTCTCAGGTTGAAGTCTATAATATCCATTCTCTTTGTAAAATGTCTTTAAAGTAGTAAATCCATTTTCATCTAATGCAACTACATAATCTCCATTCTTTGCACTTGATGTTCTTTTTACAATAACTATATCTCCATCATAAATACCTACATTTTTCATACTCATACCTTCAGCTCTTAATGTGAATATTTCTTCTTTCTTAGGTATCATATAAGCAGGTAAACTTATATATTCGTCAGGAAACTCAATAGCCTCAATAGGATTACCACAAGATATCTTACCTAAAAGAGGTACACTTATAACATCATCATTTGTTTCAAGATATTCATTAGGAACTAACACTTCAAGTGTACGAAATTTATTATCTGTTTGTTTTAAATAACCCTTATTCATCAAATGTCTCATATGAACGAATACAGTCGCAGTACTACTTAAATTCATAAGCTCACAAACTTCTCTAACACTAGGACTATATCCATTTTTTGCTATGTATTTTTTTATTGCAGTAAGAACTTCATCTTGTTTTTTGGTTAAAGGTTCCATAATTCACTCTCCTTCTATTAAAAGGTTAACACAAAAACGTATATTTGTCAAACATTTTTTTGTTTTAGGTATTGACACAAACAAATATATGTTATATGATGATGACAGAAAAGGATGTGAGTTTATGGAAAAAATGGAAAAAGTATTTAAAAGTTATAGGGGTTTAATTTTATTTTATATAGTAGTAGCTATTTTAACCCTGATGTTGACTAAGAAAATAGAAAGGATAAACTCACAAGTAGAGAATTCTAACGAAATAGAAGTAAGATACTATGCTTAAATATTTTACAAATAAACACTAGACGTGTTATAATATTGATATATTAATAGTAAAGTAGGTGTGTATAGTGGACTTAAAAATAATTAATGGAATTAGAAGCTTAGCAATAGATATGATTAATGAGGCAGGCTCAGGACACCCTGGAGTATGTTTATCAGCCGCCCCAACATTATATACACTCTTTGCTAATCATTTAAACTTTAACAAAGATGATGGGACTTGGATAAATAGAGACAGGTTTGTACTTAGTGCTGGTCATGCCTCAGCTCTTTTATATAGTTTACTTTTCTATAGTGGATATCAAATTGATATAGATGACTTAAAAAAATTTAGACGAAAAAATGGTAAATTACCTGGTCATCCAGAACTTAACCAAAAACTAGGTATAGAAATGACCACAGGTCCTTTAGGGGAAGGATTTGCAAGTGCTGTTGGAATGGCTATTGCAGAAGAATATGAGAGAAATTTAATTGGAAAAGAAATAATAAATCACTTCACATATGTATTTGCTTCAGATGGTGATTTAATGGAAGGAATAAGCTACGAAGCTGCTTCTTTAGCAGGAACTCTAAAATTAAATAAATTAATAGTACTTTATGAATCTAATAATGTAACTTTGGATGGAAAAACAAAAGGTGTATTTGAAGAAGATGTTATAAAAAGATTTGAAGCAATGGGCTGGCATACTGAAGTTGTATCTAATGGAGAAGATTATACTTCAATAGATAATGCAATAACAAAAGCTAAAACAGTTTTAGATAAACCAAGTTTAATTGAAATAAAAACTATATTAGGCATAGGAACAAAAAAAGCTGGAACATGTGAAGTACATAGTGGAGTATTAAGTGAAGCTGATATGGCACTTGTAAAAGAAAAAATGAATATAACAAGAGTACCATTCCATGTATCTAAAGATGCAGTTATAACATACAGAGATAAAGTAGATCAAAGAACAAGTGCTGTATACAATGAATGGGTAAATTCATTTAATGCTGTTTATGAAGGTAATCCAGAAAAGAAAAAATTATTACTTGAACTAGAAGATGGAAATATAAAATTAAACTTGAAAAATCTTAAAATAAACTTCTCGGATAATATGAAAGAAGATATGAGAATAACTAATTCTCATTTAATGAATGTAATCTCTAATTTAATGCCATTATTTATTGGAGGATGCTCTGATGTATCTAGATCTACAATGGCTTATATTGAAAATGGAAAAGACTTTAAAATTAATAGTAATAAAGGAAAAAATATACATTTTGGAGTAAGAGAAAGAGCTATGGGTGCAATTCTAAATGGACTAGCATTATCTGGAATAAGACCTTTTGGAAGCACTTTCCTAGCATTTAGCGATTATATAAAACCATCAATAAGATTAACAAGTATGATGAATCTACCAGTAACATACATATTTACTCATGATTCAATAAAAATAGGTAGTGACGGTCCAACACATCAACCAGTTGAACAATTATCTAGCTTAAGGACAATACCAAATATGACAGTATTTAGACCAGCTGACGTAAACGAACTAGTAGGTAGTTGGGATTATATAATAAATAAAAAAATCCCAGCAACTTTAATAATACCAAAAGAAGAAAAAGGACTAATACCTGGAAGTAGTATAGAAGGAGCACTAAAAGGTGCATATATTATAAAAAAAGAAATGGGAAGACTCTCAGGTATAATTATATCTACGGGTAGTGAACTTGAAACAGCTATAGAAATAAGTGAAGAACTAAGCTTAAAAGGAATAATGACAAGAGTAATATCTATGCCATCTATTGAAATATTTAATAAACAACCAGAAGAATATAAAGAAAGCTTATTTCCTATAGGTTCAAAAATAATTGTAATAGAAGCAAGTAACGATCCTACTTGGAACGAATTTATTTATAATAAGAAATATTTCCTAAACATCAATACTTATGGAATAAGTGCAAGTAAAACAGAAATATTAGAAAATTTAGGCTATGATTTCAATAGTTTACTTGAAAAAACAGAAAAATTGTTAAAATGACTATATAATTATTACAAAATGTGATAGAATAATAACATAAGGTAGAAGGAGAAGTAAAAATGAAGAAAATTATTATAATAGGTTTAACACTATTACTTTTAACTGGGTGTGGAGCTACAGACAAAGAAAAAGAAGATATGTTTTACAAATCTTTAGAAAAAGCATATACATCTATATATGCATCTGAAGGAGTTGGACTTGCAGTTTATGACAAAGAAACAATAAAAATAGATGGAGAAGACTGGTATCAAGTTGCAAGCAGTGACTATAAAAAACTAACTGATTTAACATCTTTAGCAAGTGATGTTTATTCAAGTAAAATAGCAAAAGAAATAAATGATACAATTAATAAAAAATATAAAGAAGCAGACAATGGAATTTATACTTTATCTGAAGGTGGATGCCCACTTAAATATCAATTAGGTGGAGGAACACTTTCTGAAGATATCAAGAAAGATGTAAAAATTTCAAAAATAAGTGGCTCTAAAATAGTATTCGAATATGATGGAAAAGAATACGAAGCTAAAAAATCTAAAGATAATTATGTATTTGATGACAAAATATTCACTTGTATAACAGCTGAATAAAAAATTAAAAGTAGAACTTAATGTTCTACTTTTTTATAAATCCAAACTCTTTTTATCTAATAAAAATTCCTTAATATTCATAATTAAAATCCCATCTTCATTATACCAATGCTTTAAACCATCCTTTACAATAATAATTTTTTTAAAATTATCGCCTATATTATTTAGAGAACGAGATTCTTGTTCATTTTTTTCTCTAGTATCAATATTTAAAGCGACTTGAATATAATATCTTTTAAATCCCTCATTACAAACAAAATCTACTTCAAGTTGTTTTTTATCATCTTTATCTCTTATTTCAACAAGGCCAACATCAACATTATACCCTCTAACAATAAGTTCATTATATATGATATTTTCCATTAAATGAATTTCTTCTAGTTGTCTAAAATTAAGTCTTGCATTTCTAAGACCTAGATCTGAAAAATAATACTTAAATGGTGTAGAAATATATTTTTTTCCTTTAATATCATACCTTTCTACTTTTTTTATAAGAAAAGCATCTTCCATATAATTTAAGTATGAAATTATAGTATTAATAGAAATTTCTTTTTCTCCATTACTAATAAATGTATTATATAATTTTTGAGGATTTACTAATGATCCCACAGACGAAGATAATATATTTAATAATGTTTCTAAAACATCAGGTCTTTTAATACTATTTCTTTCTATTATATCTTTAATATAAGTCTCTTGAAATAAATTTTTTAAATAATTAGATTTATCTTTTCCATTATTAAATGATAATATAAAAGGTAGTCCACCATATGTAAGATACTCTTCCCAAGCATCATCTTCGCCATTATAAGCCTCTTTAAAATCTGAAAATGATAACGGACTTATATGTATCTGATCTCCTCTTCCTCTAAACTCAGTTATAATATCACTTGATAAAAATTTAGAATTTGAGCCAGTAACATAAACATCAACATTCTTTTCATATAATAAACCATTTAGAACATATTCAAAATCTTTAACCAGTTGTATCTCATCAAGTAAGAGATAATACATATCCTTATCCTTTATTAAACTAAATAAATATTCATTTAGTTTACTTGATTCATGATATTTTTTATTTTTTTCTTTATCAAATTCTATTTTTATTATATGATCTTCTTTAATTCCTTGTTCTAATAAATAATTTTTAAAAATAGGGTCTAATAAATATGATTTTCCAGAGCGACGTATACCTGTTATTACTTTAATCATACCATTTTCTTTTTTTCTAATAAGTTCATCTAAATAATTCTTTCTTTTTATTTCTTTCATTTTTTTATCTCCATTGAAAATTTTTTCCGTTTACGGATTTTTTCTTCAATATAATTATATCTCAATCATTTTATATGTTCAAGTAGCTCATTGAAAATTTTTTCCGTTTACGGACTTTTTCTTCAATGGACATTCTTCCTACTAACATTCAAAATAATACCAACCATGGTCATACTAACAAGTAAACTAGAACCACCATAACTAATAAAAGGAAGTGTTACTCCTGTAACAGGAATCATTCCAACTACAACCATTAAATTTAAAAGAGTTTGAAAAATTAACATAAAAGAAAGACCAAAAACTAAATACTTTGCAAAAAGATCTTCAGTTTCAATAGCAATTTTAATACATCTGTAAAATATTAATAAGAATAAAGAAGTAACAATGAAAATTCCTAAAAAACCAAATTCTTCACTAATAATTGAAAAAATAAAATCAGTCTGAGGCTCTGGTAAATAAAAGTGTTTTTGTCTAGAATTTAAAAATCCATATCCAAGTAATCCACCAGGGCCAATAGCATATAAAGATTGAATTATTTGAAACCCGCTTCCAAGAGGATCACTCCAAGGATTTAAAAAAGAAGTAATTCTTTTAAGCCTATAAGGCGCAATAATAATCAAAGCTATAATTGAAATAAGACCTACCATACCTAATTTTACAAATATACTTAAATTAGTACCTGTAATAAATATTAGCACAATAAGTGCGCATACAATAATCATACCAGTACCAAAATCAGGCTCCAACATTATAAGTCCAAAAAATAAAATAATAATTCCAAGAATAGGAAGGACAAAATTCTTTGTAACCTTTTTCTCTTTATCATTCTTAGATAAATATCTAGCAGTGAAAATAACAAGTCCAATCTTACTAAGCTCGCTAGGCTGTAAACCAAAAGAACCAAAACCAAACCAGCTTCTACTACCATTCCTTACAACCCCAATACCAGGAATTAAAACTAGAACTAAAAGAATAAAACACCCTAAAAGTAAAATATTTGCTTTATCCTTATAAAATTTATACTTAATTCTACTTATCAAAGACATTAATACAACACCAACAATTAAAAAAATACCTTGATTAATTACATATTTAAAAGCATTTCCAAACTTATATGAAGCCCAAACATAACTTGAAGAATAAATCATAATACTACCAAAAATTGCTAAAATAATAGTTGTAAAATATAAAATGTTGTCTTTTTTCACTAGAATCACCTATATAATATTATGTATTTAAATAAAAAAAAGACGCTGGTTTATAACCATACGCCATAATAAATAGCTCCCATACCTAACATAAATCCAACTATCCAGAAAAGCTTAACAATATCATTTTCGCTCCAACCAAGTTTCTCAAAATGATGGTGAAGGGGAGCCATCAAGAAAATCTTTTTCCCAAACTTTCTAATACTAACAATTTGAATAAAACTAGATAAAGTCTCAGCTATAAAAACACCACCAATAATTGCTAAAGAAAGTTCATGCTTTGTAAGAATTGCTACAGCTGCTAAAGTAGCACCTAAGCCTAAAGATCCAGTATCCCCCATAAATACTTTTGCAGGATGTGTATTATAAACTAAGAAACCTAATAAAGATCCTACAAGAATAAAACAGAAAATCGCAATCTCTTGATAACCCTGTACCCAAGTAGTACCCCAACTAATAATACCAAAACTTAAAAAGGCAATCGCTGATAAACCACCGGCAAGCCCATCCTCACCATCTGTAATATTAACAGCATTTGATGAGCCAACTAACAAGAATAAAATAAATAATCCATAAAACCATTTAAGATTCCAATCAATACCGAGTGAAGTGATAACTAAATGTGTAGAACCACCGCCACTCATATAAATGTAGAAAAACACTATCGCAATAACCACCTGAGCTATAAGTTTTTGCATAATACTTAGTCCATCATTATGATGTCTTATAATCTTTTTTAAATCATCAGCAAGACCAAGCAAACTATAAGAAACAAAAACAAATAGTATAATAATTAAAGAGTTAGTTATCTCTAAACTACCTTTTACATATAAAAGAATCATTGTAATAATAGTTGGAATAATGAAAATTAGACCACCAATAGTAGGTGTACCTTCCTTTTCCATATGCCTTTCAGTAATGAATTCGCAAATACTTTGTCTAAAATTAAGCTTTCTTAAAACAGGTAGTAGGAAAAAACCTAAAAATACTGATATAAAAAATCCTAACATTAATCCTAAAACAGATTTTGCTAATATAAGCATTTATACCACTCCTCATAACTATTATTATACATTTAATTTTGTAAAATTCAAATAAGTAGGTAGTTGAAACGTCAATTTAACATCAACTTGACAATGCTACCTTCCTTAACACGACTACCAGGTGATGGACTTACACTGACAACATTATCACCAGAACCGCTATACTCTACTTGAAAACCAACTAAAGCTTGAACGGCATCTTTCTTTGACATATTGATTACATCAGGCACTGTAACATATTTAGTTTCATACCACATATAAGCTCTAGGCATACCTTCAGGGTCACTCTTAATATCATACAAATTAATAAGAGATTTCATCACCGATCCTGCAATAGGTGCAGATACTGTACCTCCATACTGAGTGACACCTTTAGCTCCATCAACTGCAATATAAACTACAAACTGTGGATCATTAGCTGGAATAAATCCCATAAAAGATAAAATATAATTTCCAACCATATAATGACCGTCACTTCCAACCTTCTGGGCAGTTCCAGTTTTTCCACCAACTCTATATCCTTCAATATAAGCATGGTGCCCACTACCATTAGCAACAACACTTTCAAGAACATATTTTACTAACTCACTAGTTTCTTTCTTTATTACATTTTCTTTCTTTAATTTTGGTTTAAATTCTTCAATTATAATTCCAGTTTCATCTTCACTAATCGAAGAAACAATATATGGAGTATACATATTTCCTCCATTAATAATAGTACTAACGGCATTGACTTGTTGAATTGCAGTAACAGAAACACCTTGTCCAAAAGCAGTTGTAGCAAGTTCTAATGGTCCAACTCTATCTAAATCAAATATAATACCATTACTTTCACCATTTAAATCAATTCCAGTTTTTGATCCAAATCCAAATCTATCAATATATTCAAACAATCTTTCTTTACCAAGTTTTTGCCCCAAAACTACAAAACCTGGGTTACACGAATTTTCAACAACTTGCACATAAGTCTGTGTACCATGCCCCTCAGTTTTCCAACAATGCAAATTAGATCCACTTACATTAATATGTCCACTATCATAATATGTATCCTCAAAAACATTTACAACCCCTTCATTAATAGCCGCAGTTAAAGTAAGAATTTTAAAAGTAGAACCAGGTTCAAAACTGCTCCAAATAGCAAGATTTCTATTAATAGTTTCAACACTGTAATTTTGATAATTAATTGGACTAAATGTAGGTCTACTACTCATAGCCATAACTTCACCAGTATTAGGATTCATTACAATTCCAATCGCACCTTCAGCATTATATTTTTTAGCTGCATTATTAAGTTCATTTTCTAAAACTAACTGTAAATCTAAATCAATAGTTAAATTAATATTCATGCCACTTTGAGGTGCTACATATACTTCTGGCATAGAAAGCTTATTTCCCTTACCATCAGAAAAATACTTAATACTTCCATCAGTACCAGTTAAATACTTATCATATAAAAGTTCAAGCCCACTAAGTCCCTGATTATCAATCCCAACATACCCAATCACATGAGCAAGTAAATCATCATATTTATAATATCTCTTTGTTTCTTTAAGAAGATAAACACCATCATACCCATAACTATTAATCTTATCTGCAACTTCATAACTAAGATCTCTTCCTTCAGGATGAACTCTTTCTATACTTGTCCTTTTACTTACATGCTTTAACATCTCTTCATAGCTTACACCTAAAATCTCTGACAAAGACTTTGCAACTTCTTCTTTATTCTTAATTTGATTTGGTATTAACACAAGTGTAGAAGTAGTTTCATTACCTGCAATAACTTTACCGTTTCTATCAAGAATTTTACCTCTATCAGCTTGAACTGGTAAATTTCTACTCCATAAATTCTCAGCCAAAGTATTCAACTTTTCATATTCTATAACCTGAATATAAAATACCCTTAATACAATTAAAATAAAAATAACAACAACTAAAATAAATACCATTTTAATTCTACCATTTTGTACAGATTGAAACATAATATTCACCTAGTAACTTTATGTTTAAAAATAAAAAAAAATAACACTTCTAATTGATTTATGATAAAATATAACAAAGGTGTGATAAATATGATTGAAGAAATAAAAAAATATGATCCAGATTTTACTGAAAATGGATTCAAAACATTTATCGATAATGTATTTATACAAATTCATCTTGCTATTATGACAAAAGATATTAAAAAAATAAAACACTTTGTAAGTGATGAGATTTATAAAAAAATTGAAGACAAAGTAAAATATCTTAATCAAAATCATTTAATACAAATGTATGATGAAATTAATGTAAAAGAAACAAGAATTCTTTCAAGTGAAATAACAGAAGATAAAATAAACATAAAAGTAAATATTATTTCTAGATATATGGATTATTTTCTAGACGAAGATGGAAACTTTAAAAGTGGTAATAATACATCTAGAATTATGAGAGATAATTATATTACATTTACAAAGAAATTAAATGCTAAAGACTTAGGTAATGTAAAAAAATGCCAAAATTGTGGTGCATCATTAGAAATAAACGCAAGTGGTTTATGCCCATATTGTAGATCCACATTTGATTTAGAAAGGGGAGGCTATATTATAACGTCTCTAGAAGTGATGTAAATGAAAAGAAAAAAGAGGTTTTGTATATTATTAATTTTAATAGCATTTATAACTTGTACATTTAGCTTAAAAGCTGATTCAGGATGGGATGGAAGTTATGACAGTGGAGGTTCAAGTTGGGGAGGAGGTACTGACTATGACTGGGGAAGTACTTCCAACTGGGGAAGTGGCTCTAATCACATTGAAGGTGATGTCTCTACTTTATTGGTAGTAATTTTTATAAGTAGTATCATTGTCATGATGGCAATAGCATATGGTCTAACAAAATCGAATAAAAACAAAACAGGTGGAAATATGCTCAACAATGAATTTACACCATCATTAGACATAAATAAAATAAAAGCAATATTACCAGACTTTGACGAAAACGAATTTAGAAAAGAAACATATGAAATATATAAGAAAATTCAAACTGCATGGATGAACTTTGACTTTGATACTTTACAAAAACATACAACTAATGAGTTATTTAATCTATATAGAACACAACTAGTAGCTTTACAAGCAAAAAAACAGAAGAACATAATGAAAGACTTTGTTTTAACTAATTTTACAATAACAGATATGGAACAAAGTGATGAAACAATTTCATTAAAAGTTAGAATGAACATAGAATGTAAAGATTATGTAGTAAATGAAAATGATAAAGTTATGCGTGGATCAAGTTCAAGAACAATGATATATGATTACGAAATGACATTTACAAAATCTATAACAGGTAAAGTAGAAAAATGCCCAGGATGTGGCTCACCATTAGAAAATCCACAAACAACAACATGTCCATACTGTAGAACAACAATAACAAGCGATTCAACTGAATGGGTATTATCAAAAAAACAAATGAAAAACCAACGAATGAGATAATAAAAAAGGCACAGAAGTGTCTTTTTAAAATGTAAATAGTTGTAAATAAAATATAAAAGATTTTGTATAATTATGTTATAATTAGTATCAAATAAAAAAATTATAATATCTACTAGATTTATGTATTTTATATTTTTGTATCATGTCCCATACAAGAATTTCTATAAGGCGAAAATTTGGCTATTTTGAAAAAATAATAAATTCTAAATGGCTGTAGACAGTATTTTTAAGTTATATAATTTTAGAAATATTAATTGTATTTATGAAAGGAGGAAGAATAATATTATGGAAAAAAATAAATTTTTAATTTATGAAACAAATGATACTATTAAAGTTGAAGTTATTTTGGAAAATGAAAATATATGGTTAACTCAAGAACAAATAAGTAAATTGTATAATAAATCAAAATCAACAATCAATGAACATATAAAGAATATTTATGCCGAAGAGGAATTAAATGAGCAAGAGACAATGAGAAAATTCGGTAATTCCGAATTTTCTACAAAACCAACAAATTTTTATAATTTGGAAATGATAATTGCAATTGGGTATAGAGTAAAATCGAATCGAGGAACACAGTTTAGAATTTGGGCAAATACTATATTGAAAGAGTATTTAGTGAAAGGCTACAATATAAATGTTGAACGTTTTAAAAACAATGGGAATGACATTTATTTTGAAGAATTGCTTGATAAAATTAGAGATATAAGATCTAGTGAAAAAGTTTTTTGGAGAAAAATACTTGATATATATTCAACAAGTATTGATT
>CANSAJ010000020.1 GCA_947644695.1 uncultured Bacillota bacterium
TATCAAATCAAGAGAGATTAGTTTCTTCATAGTAACGCGCGTCTCCTTTTATTATTCACACTTACATTTTATCTTCATCTTATGTCATTGTCAATGACTTATTGTTAGTTTAACTAACTTTAACAAATATAAAAAATACCATAGTTAACTAACTATAGTATTACATATTTTTTTTTATTTATTCATATTATTTTTTAAAATATTAATTACTTTTTCTATTGATTTTATAGTATCTTCAAAATCAACTTTATTAGCATACATTAATTTCTTTTTATAATTATTAAACATATCTTTTAATACTAAACTATCTTTAATAATTTCTAACGTGTCTTCTAAATCTTTTAATTCTAAACTAGTATTTCTATTTTTAAATGTTCTTTTGATTGCTTTTATTAAATTTTCTATATTTAATAAATCTAAATGATTATTTATAATAATATAAATATCATAATAATCTTTAGCTCTTGTATTTATAATATTTTTACTAATTATACTTTCTAATTTTTCTGCTATTATAGTTTCTAATGTATATGCCATTATATTTATTTGCTTATTTTCAAATATAGAATTATATTTATATTTTATTTCTCTTGGAGTAATTATATCTCCTGTTGTTATTTCAATAAAAAAATTTGTTTTTAGTTTGTCAAATTCACCATGTACATTAATTCTAAAACCTCCGTATTCATTTTCAAGTCTAATATCTTTTATACTTTCTATTTTAAAAATAAAATTATCATTTATATCTAGTGATAAAATTTCTTCAAATATTTCTTTTATAGTATTTTCATTTAATGGAAGACTTTTTAAAGTTGCATCTATATCTTTTGTTGTTCTCATATCACTTCCAATTATTGAAGAAAGTAATACACCACCTTTTAAGATTATATTATTTTTATATTGACTCTTTTCTAATCTCATTAATACATGCTCAAAGAATAACATTTGATACAAATGTAAGGATAATTCATTATTACCTTTTGTTCTTTTTTTTATAATTAATTTAATTTTATCACTATTCATTTTATAATTACTTGCATTATTTCTACTACTTTAGATTCAATTTTTAATTTTTTTGAATATTTAGTTAAATTTAACAAGTTTTTTTCCTTTCTTTCTGCGTACCATTTTAAAGCTTTTGTATAAATTTCTTTATCAATGTGATTTCTATCTTTAATAATATCACAAATAGTTCTTTCAATATCATAACATTTGATTGGCATCCCAAGTGGAGATTTTAATGTTATGACACCTAAATTTAGCAAATTATTATCTACATAATGTAATGTTACATTATTAGTATTTTGCAAAGATCCTCCATATCCACGAGGAACAGTAATATCAAAATAAAGTGGAGTTCTATCTGATAAATTATGTAAAAAAAGTGCAGTTGTATAAGAAAAAATTGCTTTGTTACTTTTTGAAATTATTTTATAATAATCATCAATAAGTAAATTAGGTAGTGTATAATACCCTTTTTTTATTCTCTCTAATTTTCCAGTATCACATAATCTTTTTAATGCCATTTTATTTAAATTATTATTTACTACTTCTTTGGTAGTAATATGTCCATTATTTTTTTCTACTAATTTTAAAATTTTTTCTAAATTGTTCATATGCACCTCTTTCTATAATTATACTATATATAATAAGGAAAGAATAGTGTTGTTACTTTAATAATTAAAGATTTAAAAAAATAATTGTTAAAGTAACAGTTTATAATAAAAACCATAACTGTTATAGTTATAGTTTGTGTTATTGTGGGAAGTTTATTCATTAATTACTTAGTTTTAGTTTAAGTTTTAATTTAATTCTTTGAATAGTATTTTCTATACTTCTTTGATTTCTATCTAATATAGTAGAAATTTCTTTGTTTGTTTTTCCTTCTATTTTTAGTTCATAAACTTTGAGTTCAAAATCAGTTAGTATGCTTTTTAGTTCTTCTTTTTCTTCTTCATCTATAAGTTTTAATTCTGGAGTATTTTGATCTACTTCAATTACATTATAAAGACTTTGTGTTTCTTCAGCAGAAAAGTTATCTAAAGAAATAGCACTGTTTAAAGATTTATATTTTATTCTATCGCTTGTTTTTATTAAGTCTAATACTTCTCTTTCAATTACAAGAGATGCATATGTCTTAAATGATGCTTCTCTATCTTTGTTATATGTTTTTATAGCATTTATAAGTCCAATAAGACCTTCTTGATAAAGATCTGAAATATCTAATCCTACTTGTAATCCTTTAGCTTTATATTTTGCAATTATTAAATTAATTTTTGGGCTATATCTATCTATTAATTCTGTAAATGCTTCTTCATTATTTTCTTCTATTAAAAATAGTAATTCGCTGTCTAATATTTCTTTGTACATTTTTACTCCCTTGTCTCTACTACTTTATATATCATTATTCCTGCTGCAACTGAGGCATTTAGGCTGTTTACTTTACCCTTTAAAGGAATACTTGCAATTATATCACAAGAAGATCTAACTATTTGTTTTAGTCCATTTCCTTCACTACCAATAACTAATGCTATTTTTCCTTCGTAATTTACTTTTTGATAATCTTCACCATCTGCATCAGTACCAATTATCCAGTAATTTAAATCTTTTAATTTTTCTATTGTATTTCTTAAGTTTGATACTTTTGCTATTTTTACATTTGTTAAAGCTCCTGAAGATGTTTTCATAGCTGAAGAAGTCACTTCTACAGTTCTTTTATTAGGTATTATAATGTAATCTACTCCAGCACATTCACAAGTTCTAATAATAGCGCCAAAATTTCTTGGATCTTCTATATGATCTAGTATTACTATAAAGCTACTTTCTAAATCGTTTTTTATGTCTTCAAATTCATAATATCTATATTCTTCTAAATCTATTATTATTCCTTGGTGAAGTTCTTTAGACATTTTATCCATTTCACTCATGGTTTTAAATATTGGATCTATTTTTCTTTTTTTTATTAATTTTAATAATTCTTCATTATTAAAGTTATTCATTAAATATATTTTATTTATTTTATAGTCACTATTTAATATTTCTCTTGCAACATTTTTACCATATACAAACACGTATTCAGCACCTCTTTCTTTGTGTATTATTATATAAGTATTTTATTATTTATCAAGGTTAGTTATATATTTTTTTGCTTTTAGTGCAGATATGGCACCTTCGCTTGAAGCAGTTATTATCTGATAAACATCTTTTTTTATTATGTCTCCACAGGCATAAAGTCCTGGAACTACAGTTTCTGTTTCATTTACTTCTATGTAACCTTTTTCTTCTAAAATACCTAAATTACTTAGATATTCTGTACTAGGTGTGTAACCAATATATGAAAATATTCCATCTACTATAATTTCATTTTCTTTTAATGTTACCTTATATTTTCCATCTAGTTCTTGTAAATCCTGTATTTCTTCATTTTCATAAATTTCTATATTATTTCTTTCTTTAGCTGCAGTTAACAGTTCTTCGTCTGCTTTTACTTTATTTCTTGTTATTATTGTTAATTTTTTAGCAAATTCACTTAAGTAGATTCCTTCTTCAAAGGCACTGTTGCCACCTCCCATGACAAGTACATTTTTGTCTTTGTAAAGTGGTGCATCACATATTGAGCATCTGCTTATTTTTAATTTTTTTAAGTTATCTTCTAGATCAATTTTTCTTGGTTGACGTCCTCCTGCTAGTATTACAGTTTTTGATGTGTAACTATTTTTATTAGTTTCTATTTTGAAAATATTATTTTCCTTTTTTATTTTTGTTACTTCTTCTATTTTGTATTCTACTTCATTATTTTTTATATGCTCAAACATTTTAAATGCTAAGTCAGGTCCAGTGATATTATCAAAACCTAAATAATTATCTACTAAATTTGTGACGTTTATTAATCCACCTGGACTATTTTTTTCTAATAACAAAGTTTTTAAACCACTTCTTTTTGCATATATTCCAGCACTCATCCCTGCGGGTCCCATTCCTACAATTATTGTATCGTACATTTTTCCTCCTTTTTAAAAATTAACTATTTCTATTTGTTCTTCTGTATTATATAACATTTCTAGTTTTGGCTTTCTCATTTGTAATAATACCATAACAAGTCCTATTACGAATAGTATTATGCTAGCTATTTGTGCAGCTTTAAAATATCCTATCATTAAACTATCTGTTCTTAAACTTTCAATAAAGAATCTACCAATTGAATACCACATTAAATATGTTCCTATTTGTTGTCCTAAACGAATATATTTTAATTTTCTTATAAGAAGAATTATTATAAAACCTAATAGGCACCAGAGAGATTCATAATAGAATGTAGGTGTGTAATATACTCCGTCAATGTTCATTCCGTAGATTACAAATTCTGGAATTATTTTCATTGCTTTTAGTTTATGATAAGTAGTAGCTACTCCATATGCTTCTCCATTAAAGAAGTTGCCCCATCTTCCTATTGCCTGGGCGAATAATAAATAAGGAGCAGCGATGTCCATCATTCTTAGTGGAGATACTTTATATTTTCTACAGTAGAATATTACTACAATAGCGCCTGTGATTAGACCACCATGTATTGCAAGTCCGCCTTCCCAAATATGCCAGATTTCATTTAAGTGTGTACTATAGTATTCCCATTTAAATATTACATAGTAAGCACGTGCTCCGATTATTCCAACTATTACTGCCCAGAAAATAAGATTAGTTAGAAAGTCCTTTTGTATTCCAAATTTTTTTGCATCGCTTTGGACAAATATCCATGCGATTACTATTCCTATTAAAATAAATAGGCTATACCATTTTATTCCTATACCTAAAAATTGTATTGCATATGGATTCATATTTATCTCCCTTCAATAAATGGTTTCACAATTATGCTGTGCAAAAGTGGTGTCATTATGCTTATAAAAATTGCTATAAAGAATGGTAAAATCCATCCTTCCACTATGAATGCATCTCCCATTAGAAAACTTGCTAATTTAAGTATGATCACATTTACTATCGGATAAAATATTCCCCATGTAAGTATTGTGATAGGTAAAGTTAAATATATTAAAAATGGTTTTATTGTTGAATTTAATACACTGATTAAAAGAGCTGTTAATAAAGCATATATAATGTTTTCAACATAGAATCCTTTAAATATATATGATGCTAACATTAAAGTTACTGCACTAACAATTAGTTCAAGTAACATTACAATTAATTCATTTTTTTTATCATATTCTCTTACTTCTTGTTTGTTTCTATATATCTTGTTCATATTATTCTTTCCTCCGTCTATTATATTATATAATAAAAAAGTAAAATATAAAACGTTATAGTTAAATATTTTACTTTTTGTTTATGTTTATTTTCCTAAATATAGTTTTAATGATGGCGGTAAATCATAACTTTGTACTTCTTCTTCAGTTGGTAGTTTAGTTGTATCAAAAGCAAAGTTTTCAAGATATATTGTTCTATATTGCCATCCAGAATCACTATTCTCTGTTCTTAATACCCAAGTGGTTGGCACTGAGCCATCTAATATACAAGGAATTATTTGTTGTCTAAAAAGTCCTTGCGGTTCTCCAACTGGAGAATAAATTATAGACCCATCGGTATAATGTTTTGTAATACAATTAATTTTTCCTTCTTTATCATAGAATGCTCTTGAAGTTATATTTAGTGTATCTAGACATTCAGGCATACAATTTATGTGCCCAATTCTATAGTCTTCTAAATATTTTGCTGTTTCTAAATAAGTATCTAATAAACCTGGATTATCTACTAGTTCATTAATTGATGCAGTTACGCTTTCATTTAAAAGATTTAATCCAACTAGTTCTTTTTTGCGTTCTCTTAAATATGAAATTACTCCTTTATTTTTAGTAGTTAAAGAAAGTGTATAATGTCTTCCTTTAAATATGGCATCGTATTCTAGAGAATTTCCTTTTAACATTTCAAGATCTTTTAATAATTTTTGTAAAGATTCTGGACCTTCCTTTTTTGCTAATTCAAATAGTACTCTAAAGTATGTACTGTCTAATTGTTTTTCTGATAATTTTATTTCCATTATTGAACCTCCCTACTTTTATTATAAAACATTCTTTAAATATTTACCAGTGTAACTATTTGGATTTTTTGCGATTTCTTCTGGTGTACCTACTCCAATTATTTCTCCACCTAAGTCTCCGCCTTCTCTACCTAAATCTATTATATGGTCAGCTACTTTTATTATATCTAAATTATGCTCTATAACGACTACTGTGTCCCCATTATCTACTATTCTATTTAATATTTCTAGTAATTTTTTAATGTCATCTGTATGTAGCCCTGTTGAAGGTTCATCTAAAATGTAAACACTTTTTCCTGTAGGCTTTTTTTGTAATTCTTTTGCTAGTTTTACTCTTCCTGCTTCTCCACCAGAAAGGGTTACTGCATTTTGTCCTAATTTAACATAACCTAGTCCTACATCATGCATAGTATCAAGTATGTGTTTTACTTTAGGAATACTCGCAAATATTTCTAATGCTTCATCTACCCTTAAATCTAAAACATCTGCGATATTTAATCCTTTAAATTTTATATTTAAAGTTTCATTATTATATCTTTTTCCATGACATACATCACAAGGAACATATACGTCTGGTAAGAAGTGCATCTCTATTTTTTTAACACCGTCCCCATTACATGCTTCACATCTTCCACCTTTTACGTTAAATGAGAATCTACTTTTATTATATCCTCTAATTTTTGCTTCTTTTGTTTCTGTAAATACGTCTCTTATTAGGTCAAATAGTCCCACATAAGTTGCAGGGTTACTTCTAGGTGTTCTTCCAATTGGATCTTGACTAATATACACTACTTTATCTACTTCATCTATTCCTTTTATACTTTTAAAAGCACCAGGTTTTTCTTTAGATTTATAGAGAGTTGTGGATAATTTTTTATAAAGTATTTCATTTACTAGACTACTTTTTCCAGATCCACTTACTCCAGTTACACATGTAAAAGTTCCTTTTGGAAATTTAACGTCAATATTTTTTAGGTTGTGTTCCCTTGCTCCTTTTATTTCAATAAATTTTCCGTTACCTTTTCTTCTTTTCTTTGGAACTTCTATACCAAGTTTTCCACTTAAGTATTTACCAGTTAAACTTTTATCATCTTTCATTATTTCTTCTGGTGTTCCTGCGGCTACTACATACCCACCTTTTTCTCCAGCGACTGGCCCTATATCAATTATGTAGTCGCTAGCTAACATCGTATCTGTGTCATGTTCTACAACTATAAGAGTATTACCTAAATCTCTCATTTCTTTTAAAGATGCGATTAGTTTATCATTGTCCCTTTGGTGTAAACCTATACTAGGTTCATCTAATACATAAAGTATTCCAGATAATTTACTTCCTATTTGAGTTGCTAGTCTTATTCTTTGAGATTCACCACCTGATAAGGAACTTGCATTTCTACTTAGTGTTAAATAGTCTAAACCAACATTATGTAAAAAGTTTAATCTTTCTTTTATTTCTTTTAATATTAAAAATGATATTTCTTGTTCTTCTTTTGTTAGTTTTAGATTTTCAAAGAAAGGTATTAATTCTCTTATACTCATATCAGTTATATCGTTTATGTTTTTCTTATTTATTAGTACGTTTAAGATAGGCTCTGAAAGTCTTTTTCCTTTACATGTATCACAAGGAAGTTCAGTCATATATGCTTCTATCCATTCTCTTATTGAAGGACTTGCTGTTTCCATGTATCTTCTTTCTAAGTTTGTTATTATTCCTTCAAAATAGTCATGACTTTTTAAGATGCTTCCAGTTCTTGTTTCTACTTTAAAATCAAGCATATCATCAGAACCATAGAATATAGTATTAAATTCTTTTTTAGTGTAATCTTTTATAGGCTTTTTTAAGTTTATTTTGTAGTGTTTAGCTACACTTGCAAGTTTTTTAAATGCTATATTTAGTGTTTCTCCACTTTGGAAAGATGCGACTGCGCCTTCCATGATGCTTTTAGTTTTATCTGGTATAAGTAGGTCTACATCTATACTCATTTTTATTCCAAGTCCTTTACAATCTGGACATGCTCCGTAAGGACTATTAAATGAGAACATTCTAGGCTCTAATTCATCTAAACTGTAATCACAATCAGGACAAGCATAGTTTTCACTCATTAGTATTTCTTTATCACCTATTATGTTTATTATTACTCTTCCACTTGCTAGCTTAGTACTTAATTCTAACGCTTCAAAAAGTCTACTTCTAGATTTATCACTCACAACTATTCTATCTACTACTACTTCAATAGTATTTTTTATATTTTTTTCTAGTATTATTTCTTCACTTAAAGATTTTACTTCTCCGTCTACTCTTACACGACTAAATCCATCTTTTCTTAAGTTATCTAATAAATCTTTATGTGTTCCTTTTTCGCCCCTTACTACTGGACTTAATACTTCTATTTTTGTTCCTTCTGGGTATTCTAATACTTTGTTAACCATTTCTTCAATAGATTGACTTTTTATAGGTTTTTTATGTTTAGGACAATAAGGTACACCTATTCTTGCATATAAAAGCCTAAGGTAATCATAGATTTCGGTTACTGTTCCTACTGTACTTCTAGGGTTCTTATTAGTAGTTTTTTGATCAATTGATATACTTGGACTTAATCCATCTATTGAATCTACATCTGGTTTTTCAGAGCCACCTAAAAATTGGCGTGCATAAGCACTTAAACTTTCTACATATCTTCTTTGTCCTTCAGCATAAATTGTATCAAAAGCTAGACTACTTTTTCCTGAACCACTTACTCCTGTCATTACTACTAATTTATTTTTTGGTATTTCGATGTCTATGTTTTTTAAATTATTTTCTCTTGCACCTTTTATTACTATTTTATCCACGTTAACACTTCCTTGTATATAATATTTACTCATTATATTTTTTTATTCTGAATGCAACACTATATTATCAAACAAGTGTGTGTATGTCAACTATAATTACAAAAAAAAGAATTATAATTATTTATAATCCTTAATAGTCAAAGTCAAAAGTATGCTCGATTACACCATCTGGGTTCACTTTAGATATAACACATAAATTTCCAGGAATTTTCTCTTTAGTAAGAGGGTTTGTTAAATTAATATCTAATAATCCTTCATTTTCTAGAACATAAAGTCTAGTGCATTTTTCTTCTATTTCACCATTTAATAAACTTTTTAAATATACGTCATTATTGCTTAAATACACATCTGTTGCAAGTTTTATTTGCTTTTCTATTTCTCTTAAAGATTTTTCATCTGATTTTTTAGATATTTCTTCCATACCAAATATTGTAGTACCTGCAACTGCTACAAGTATTACTATTACAACTAATAATTCAGTTAAAGTAAAACCCTTTTTATTTTTCATATTCCACCTAGAATAAGGATATCATAATTCTTTTTTTTTATCAATTTTTTGCTTATTATTTAAAAAGAAAAAAGGCTATCTAGCCTCGACTATTAATTTTATAGCTGTTCTTTCTTCTCCATCAATAGTTATATCACTAAATGCTGGGGTACATACGAGATTTTTCCCAGTTGGAGCTACATATCCTCGAGCGATTGCGATTGATTTGATTGCTTGGTTTAAAGCTCCTGCTCCTATTGCCTGTATTTCTACAGATTCATCTTTTTCTCTAAAAAGATTAGCTATTGCACCTGCTACTTTTTGTGGTGCACTTTTGCTTGATACTTTTATTATATCCATTTTAATTCCCCCTCATTAGAAGTATACTCTTTTGTAAAGTCTTTATTACTAAAAAACAAGCTCGTTTTTAATTTGAACTTGTCTTTTTAGGCCTTCCAGGTTTTCTTTTTACTTCTTTTTGAGTTTCAGCTTTTTTTGTTTTTGGAGTTTCTGCTTTCTTTTTTACTGTTTTAGTTGTTTTAGCGTCACTAATTTCTTTTTTTGGTCTTCCAGGTTTTTTTACAATTTTTTCTTCAGGTTTAGTTTTTACTTCTGCTTTTTGTGTTGTAGCTGTTTTAGGTTTAGTTGTTTTCTTAGTAGTTTCTTTTACTGTACTCTTTTTCACTTCTTTTTTTGGTGTCTCTTCTTTTACTTTTGTCACCTTTGTTATTTTTTTCTCTGGTGCGATTATTTTAGGTTCTTTAATTTTTAATTCAGGAACTTCATCTAAATGTCTTACTGGTTCTTCTTCGATAACTTTGGATAATATTTTTCTAAAAGATGCATCAGTTATAAATATTTCTATAATATTTTCTATAGTCATCATGAATCCTAAACTCATAAAGTAGAATCCGAACATCATTGTTTGTACAGTTACTTCGTTATATAGATTAAATGTTGTAAGCATTCCTAAAAATGCTATTAAGAATGTTACTACAAATTTTACTATCCACATGAAACTATTTTCTCTTTTTAATGTTAATATCTTATAACCACGATTACATACTAGTAATATAGTATAAATAGTCATGCCAGCGCCTAGAATCATAGGAACATTATCTTTTTTAAATACAAACATGAATGTAGCTACTATTATGTTTATTAATGATAATAATAGTAATTCGTAATCTCCTTCTTTTCTTCTTATAAAATAAGTTATTGTACTAAAAAAAGCATATATATAGAAAAGTATTGATGCATATAAAACTATTTCTATTAAACCGAATGATTTAAATATCATTACTACCAAGCCTATTAATAATACAATTATTGAAAGTATAAGTTGCCCGATTAAACTTAGGTCTATACTTTTCAAAGTCTTTTTCACATTAGCCACCTCTATCCTAAAGTAATTTTACAAAATTTTGCTATTATTGTCAATTATTTGTTCCTAGCCTAAAACTTTTTATATTATAATACAATTTAAAAGAGACACTTTTAATATTGTGTCCCTTTCCAGTTTTTTATCTATGTGATTTTATAGGTTTTTAGAGGATTGTATATTTACAATAATTCTTTTTCTCTTAAACATTTATCACCTCCATCTGTTTATAAGTTTATCAGCTTTTTGTGAAATATTTGTGAAGGATTTTTTTAATTTTTGTGAATTTACATTTTTATAAATCTATTATTAAATTTTCTTTGTAATCATTATTTAATCCACAAGTTCCGCCTAATGATTCTATTTTATTTATCAGATTATTTAATAATTCCATAGAACTTTTATATTTTTTTAGGTTTAAGTTGTTAATTATTAAATTCCCTTCAATATTAAGAGAAACAGGTTTTAATTTATTGTGATCAATTATATCTTTTTCAGTTAGATCTTTGATGTCTGATGAAACTTCTATATTTATTTTTTCTTCATATAATAAACATCTACTACCTATAGAAGAAATTGGTGCCTTTTTAATTGTAAAATAGTTTATAGAAATTTCAATAGTGGATAATATTAAAAGCAGTAATAGTAATATAATTATTATTATTTTTTTCGTTTTATTTGATTTTACTTTTTTATCAATGTCTCTTACAAAGTTAGTATCTTCTTTTAGTAAGCTGTCTAAAGAAATATTAAATTTATTGCTAATTAATACTAATGTCTCTATGTCAGGATAAATATTTTTGTTTTCCCAATTTGAGATTGTTTGTCTTGATACATTTAATTCTTCTGCAAGATTTTCTTGTGTTAAGTTTCGTTCTTTTCTTATTTTTTGTATTTTATTACTTAAGCTCATTTTAACTCCTTTCTAGACTTATTTTATAATAGTAAATTATATTTAGTCTATCAAAGGTATTTTACATTAGCGTATATTTATTAATAATAAAAGAGACACTTTTAAGGCTGTGTCTCTTTCCAGTTTTTTATCTATGTGATTTTATAGGTTTTTAGAGGATTGTATATTTACAATAATTCTTTTTCTCTTAAACATTATCACCTCCATCTGTTTATAAGTTTATCAGGCTTTTGTGAAATATTTGTGATAGTTAAATGTATTTTACATGTTTACATCAAAATAAAATTTTGTTCCTTTTCCTTTTTTAGATTCTACTCCATAATTAAAGTTATGTTTAATTAAAATGCTTTTTACAATAGAAAGTCCTAATCCTGTTCCTACTTTATTTCTTTGATGATTTTTCTCATTCTTGTAATACTTATCCCAGATTTTTTCTATTTCTTCAGGATCAATTCCTTTTCCTGTGTCGGATATAGAAATTCTTACATATTTTTTGTATTCTTCTATTTTTATAGTTATTTTTTTATCTTTTCCTGTATAGTTTATTGCATTTATTATTAAGTTATAAATTACTTGATCTATTTTATTCTTATCAGCATTAATCATAACTCTAGTTTTGTGTTTAAATATAAAATGATATCCTTCTTGTTCTGTTAAATAGTCAAATCTATGTAGTATAGTTTTTATTTCTTCTGTTATGTCAAATACTTCTTTATTTAATGTGTTCATTTCTGTCTCATTTTTTGATAATTCTAGCATATCGTTTACAAGTCTATTAAGTCTTTCTGTTTCTTCAATTATTATATTTAGATTTTCTTCTCTTTTGGTTTCATTATTTTTATTTAAATCTCTAGCTGTTTCAGCATATGCTTTTATCATTGTAAGTGGAGTTTTTAAATCATGACTTACATTGGCTATTAAGTCTTTTCTTGTTTCATTTATTTTTGATAATTCTTCTCTAGTATGATTTAAAGTTACTGATAATTCTTTTATTTCTTTAATATTTTCATTTACTTCAAAAGGTATATCTAAGTCTCCTTTTGCCATTTGTCTTGCATGATTGTTAATTTTTAGTATTGGAGTCGATATTCTTTTACTAATAAAGTATGCTAGTATAAATGATGAAATGAATACACCTATTGTTATAAATATTAATTCTTCTCTTAAAATTGATATAGCAGGATCTGTAGGTTCTAGAGAGACATTTATAAAACCATATGTATTTTCATCAAGTTTTATAGCACTTACTAAAGTGTTGTTTTTTAATGCTGGGTTTATTATTTTATAATTTTTTTTAGATTTATTACTGTTTATAAAATCATATATATAACTATTTGTTAGTTCTGTGTTGTCTTCTATATTATATAGACATCCTCTTCTTGTTCCGTTAGATGAATATATTGTTTCATTCTCTTGTATAATTTGTATGCAAGCATTATTTTCATATGATATTAAATCAAAATATGTACTTTCTTTATTTTTTAGATAGTATACTTTTGTCTTTATAGCTAGTTTATCTATTAAACCTATTGTTCTATTTTCATAATATGTATCAAAAAAAAGGACTTGTAGAATCCAAAGAAATGCAAGTATTATTGTTAAAAATATAGCTAGATATGACCAAATATGTAAAGTTAAACTTCTACTACTCGTCATATTTATATCCCACCGCCCTTACAGTTTTTATTAAATCTCTATATTCACCTAAACTATGGCGAAGCATTTTTATATGTGTATCTACTGTTCTATCATCTCCATAAAAGTCGTAACCCCAGATTACATTTAGAAGTTGTTCTCTTGATAAGGCTATTCCTTTGTTATCTATAAAATATGTTAATATTTCATATTCTTTAGGTGTTAGTTCAATTTCTTTGTTATCTATTGTTACTTTTCTTCCTTTATAATCTACTTCTAATGTTTTATAAGTGTATAATTCTTTTATTTTACCATTTCTTTTTAAGATAGCTTTTACTCTGGCGATTAATTCTCTTGGACTAAAAGGTTTTGTAACATAATCGTCAACTCCCATGTCAAAACTATGTAACTTGTCTATTTCTTCTTTCATTGCAGTTAGCATTATTACTGGTGTTTCAGCTAGCTTTCTTATTTCTTTTAGTGTTTCATATCCATCCATTTTTGGCATCATTATATCTAGAATAATTAAATCTATTTTTTCTTCTTTAAATATTCTTAATGCTTCTAAACCATTTTCTGCTTCTAAAACGTTCATGTTTTCATTTTCTAAATAGTCTTTTATTACACTTCTTATTAATTTTTCATCATCTACCACTAAAATGTTCATTTTTTCACCTCATGTATATTTTACAGTCTAATCGTGTAAATTCTGTGAAAAATATTCTACTCCAATGTTTTTTCTTACTCTTTTTAATACTTCACTAGCTTTTTTTCTTGCTTTTGCTGTTCCTTCTATTACAATTTTTTCTACAATTTCTGGATGTTCATCATAATAAGCACGTTTTTCTCTTATAGGTGTTAATGTTTCTTCTATTACTTCAAATAAGTATTCTTTTACAACTTTATCTCCAAGTCCACCTTTTTCATAGTGTGTTTTTAGTTCTTCATATTTTTCTCTATCTTTACAGAAGGCATCTAAATATATAAATACTGGGTTATTTTCTGTATTACCTGGGTCTTCTATTTTTATATGATTTGGATCTGTGTACATTCCCATTATTTTTTTTCTTACCGTTTCTGTATCATCTGTTAAATAAATACAATTTCCAGCGCTTTTGCTCATTTTAGCTTTTCCATCTGTTCCTGGTAATCTTCTAGAACTTTTATTTTCTGGCACGATGTATTTAGGTCTTGTTAATGTTTCTCCATATATGCTATTAAATGTATCTACTATTTCACATACTTGTTCTAAAATTGGAATTTGATCTTCTCCTACTGGTACTATGCTAGCATCAAATGCTGTTATGTCTGCTGCTTGACTTATAGGATAAGTTAAAAATCCTACAGGTATACTTTCTTCAAATCCTCTTTGTTTTATTTCTTCTTTTATTGTTGGATTTCTTTTAAGTCTAGATAATGATACTAAGTTCATATAATATGTTGTTAATTCTGTTAATTCAGGTACTCCTGATTGAACGAATATTGTAACTTTTTCTGGATTTATACCAATAGATAAATTATCTTTTATAACTTCAAAAACATGTTCTTTTATTTTTGCTGGATTTTTTGCATTGTCTGTTAAACCTTGCATGTCTGCTGAAAATATGTACATTTCGTATTTATCAGTGTCTTGCATTTCTTTTCTTGTTATAAGTGAGCCTACTAAATGACCTAAGTGTAGTTTCCCTGTTGGTCTATCTCCTGTTAATACTATTTCTTTCATGTCTTCACATCCTTTTTTATATTATACTAAATATTTAGATAAGATAAAAGAAAAACAAGATTTTAGTTTTCTTGTTTACTTGATTCATGTTTTGGGATTAAATGTTTTCTACTTATATCTGGGCTAGATAAAAGCGCCTTTATTACTTCTAAAACTTCTTTAGTTTCTGGGATTACTAATGTTTCAAGTTTGGTTCTAAGTAACTCTCCTATTTTCTCGTCAACTCGCTCGTCTGATAAAGCACATGCTAGTACTACTGGATTAATAGTTGCATTTATTAGTTTAGTTTTTAAATCAAATGGTAATGCAGTATTTGCAAGCATACTAACATAATTTGATGCGTTTATACCTTTAAAAGTTTCTGGAACAGAATATTCTAAATTATCATGAGTCGCACTTACGAAGTGTTTTAAAACTATTTTTTGTATAAATGATGGGATTTCTTTGTTTCCTAAGTAAAACAAATATCTTTCTGCATTGTCATGTCTTTGTGAATCCGGAAATGTATAGTTAATCATCGTAATTTTATCTTCTTTACTTACTTCTTCATCATTATAGAAGCGTATAAAGAAACTAGGGAAAATTCTATCTGCATAGTTTCCTGACTTTAACATATTTTGTTTTATTGCTTCGTATATTTCGTCTTTAAATTCTTTAGAAAAAGAATCGCTTTCATATGCTCGCAATAATGTATATTCATGATAATCTTCTTGTCTTGTGTAACTTTTTTTAAAATTAATTGCACATCTTACCATTGTTTCTTTTTGTGACTGGGTTAATAAATTACTATCTAATAATATAAACAATGGGTATACTGCAAGTTCACATAATCCTAAAAATAAGTCTTCATCTGCATACTTCACTAATTTTTCGTACCATATATCTATTTCATCTTTTTCTCTTGTCGATACACTTAAGAATTGTTCTGATTTTGTTCTACATGCGGCTCTTACTTTTCTATCCAAATAATAATAATGTTCCCAAAAAAAGTCTGGAATAGGCCTTGGTTTTCTTTCTGCTTTAGAATAATGGTTTCCATCTGGAATTTCAATGTTTTTTATTACTTCTAGTTTTACATTTAAAGGTTTTCTATTATCTATTAAAAATTCGAATAATTCATTCCATGAATTAAATCTAGGTATTCTTCCATTTGTGTCTTGCCAGTATTCTTTTATTGTATCTTCACTAGGGTTCCCCTCAAGAAAAGATAGATAGATTGGTCTTTCTACATTTTCTTCTTTTTTCCTATTTTTAAATAAATTATACATAACACTCTCCTTTTATTTCATTTTATCACTAAACTTTTTAATAATAAATACTTAAACTTGATATTCTTTTTTAAAATAGTATAATATAGGGCATTTATTGGGGGGATTATTATGTTAGCAAATTTAAGAAAGAATTTATATTTTAGGGCGTTAAAAATAAAAATGCAACAAGGATTAAACAATGGGACAATTGTCCCTTTTGAACAGGACTTATATGATAGACTGGATAATATTTATTTTTGTGGTGCTACTCTTTCTATTTGGCTTAAATATTTAAAGCCTACTTGTGGAATGCCTGGGCAGTGCGAAGATAGAAGTTTATTTATTGCTGCGGGATTACAGGATGCTACATTAGTTAGAGCAAACTTAAAAAATTTAGAACTACTTCATGGAAAAGATGATAGTTGGCACTTTTTTGTTTCATATAATGGGTGGATATATGACCCTTCTTCTCTTTATAGATTTAGGGAAGATGTTTACTATGATTTATTTAGACCATCTAATGTTCAACGTTTTGAAAGTGAAGATTATAAAAACTCTTATAGTTATCTCTCAATTACTAATACAACTCTAGAAGATTTACAAACTTTTAGTTCTAAAAAAATGTGGTTTTATACGGGACTTCAAGGAGTAATGTCTATTGCTAATATTTCTCAAGATGAGAATTTTAAACAAGAAATTAAATCTATGTTAGAAAGAATTAATTATGATCCTAAGATATTTTGGGAAGAATTTAGAGAAGATTTAAGTAAGTTAACATTACATTCTAGTAACAAAGACATAAAAACTTCAGCTTAATTTAGATTGAAGTTTTCAATTTTGTCTGTTTTTAAATTAATTACTGTTAAGTTTTTATTTTCATTTTCTAAGTTTATAGAATAAGTAATTAAGCGAGAATAATCTATATTTATTTGTTCAAAATTTCTAGTATTTAAGTCTATAAGCTTTATTATTTCATCATAGATTAAAATGTAATTAGCATAATCTTTTTTTAGCATTTGGTGTTTTGGTTTTTATTATGACTAATTTTTCACATTCTTTGTTTTGACATGAAATATCATTATTCATGTGTACTAATAATTCATATTTTGATTCACTTAAATTTTTGTCTTTTAATATTAATCGTCTATGGCTTTTGCATATCACCGCCTTAATACCATAGTTCATTTAGTTTTAAACTTGTACTTTCTGGCATTGGTAATGGAAGTTCTAATTTGACTAGAAGTGGGATTTTAAATCCTGTTCCAAATACACATGCTGTTCCTGGATTAAGTGTTTTTAATTTTTCTAATGAATCTTCAGTTACATTTGTACTTATATTTTTTACTATTTCAAAATCTTTTGGATGGAATATTCTAAATACTATAAAGTTCGCACATTGGCTTAGGGATGTTCCTGATAGTTCACTTGGTCTTTGTGTTATAAAAGTTAATAGAGTCCCATATTTTCTTCCTTCTTTAGTTATTCTATCAAATATGTTATATCCAATTACATTAATGTCATTATCATTTTGGACGTATCTATGAGCTTCTTCTAGTATTATATTAATAGAGAAAGAACCTCTTTTTTCTAGTTTTGTTGTATATGTAAAGAATAGTTTAGAATATAACTTAGTTATTATTTTAGCAAATCTATCATCGACATGACTTAGATTAATATTAATTAACTGTGCAGGCATGTTGTTTTCTTTTTTAAATAACTTTTCTATAAACATTTCTTTTGTTATAAATTCTTTTACTTCAAAAATACTAGCATATTCACTATTTATAATTGTTTGTAGTCTTGTTTTTAATATATTATTTTTGTTATAAGAAGAAGCATTATTTAATGTTCCTTCACTAATAAGTGCGAATTCTAATGCATAATATAAATCATTTAATGTATAGATGAAACCTTGTCCGATAGGGATATTGTCTAAAGAAACTTTTTCAAATTTTTGTAAGAATTCTGTCACTAGTAATATGGCATTCATTTTTCCTTGGTCATCTATTATTAAGCATTGTTTTAATGTTCTGTCATAACCAGGTTGTTTTATTATTGAATCTAGGTTTAGAGATTCTGTATTGTAATGAGATAATACTGCAATTATTTGGTCTCTCATTTGAGAGCCACTTTTACCACTAGTGAGGATGTCTAAAAGACATTTTGCAATTATATCATTTTTGTATTCTTTAATTTTTGGATCTTCACTTGTAAATATATAAACTAGTTTTAACGTTTTTTCTAAAACTGGAATTTGATCTCCTGAATTTGCAGATAAAAGTATAGCTAAGTCATCTACTTCTAAAAAATGGGGTGGAATTTTTAATAATAATTCATCTTCATTTTGTGGTCTTGTAGTATATTTTTTAAATCCTAATCCTGGAATGTTATTCATTTCTTTAAAAGTATTCACGTATTCTCCGTAAGCATCAAATAATACTATGTGTGAATTTATAGGTTTTAAAGGACTTTTTATAAATAAATTTTGTAATATTCTAGATACTCCACATGATTTTCCAGCACCAGTGTTTCCAATTATTGCACTGTGGTTTGCAAAAAATGAATTTAATGGTATTGTAATATTAAAATTTTTATATATTGCAGATTCGCCTATTATCAACGAATCTTTTGCTACTTCATTTTTACCAATTATTAATTCTAGTTCGTTTCCTGTTATTATTCTTGCAATGGTATTACTTCCAGGCTTTTTTACTACTCCAGGAGAAAAGATATTATTTTCTATTTCACCTACTAGTAAAACATTTATATCTTGACTACTTATTTCAGTAATTTCTCCTACTACTTTTCTATTCATTTCTTCAAATATTAAGTGGCAATTCATCAGTTCGGAATGAGCTTCTTTTTTTAGATTTTCTATTTGACACATATTTCCATCTATTTTTATTATTTTTCCAAACATAATTTCACACCCTTTATTGTATTAAGAATATCATAGTTTTTCTTTTTAATAAATGGTTAATTTAAAAAGCGTGCGTTTTTATTGATTTCAGAATGTTTATCAAAATTTTTTTAGTTTTAAGTAGTCAAAAAAAGAAGTAATTGTGTTTAACTTCTTTTCTTAATTTATTTTAGTTATTATCAAGTTTTATATTTTTTTCTTAGTTCCTTTTATAAGTTACAGGGCCTATTGTTGTATTTTTTCTACGCCATACACCATTTAAAAATTGAATATTTTCATATTGAGCATCAAATTGTAATTTTATCAAAGAATTAGGTGTAGAAACAATATTTTCAGATACATAAGCAAATTTAGTATCTTCATTATCTTCACAATAACTATATGATTCGTATTTAGCTGTATAAGTAATATCTAATGAGTATTCACTTACAGGTGTATATTTGCAATTTCCATCCAAATAAGCTGTTTTACCCATTCTTTTATCTTTATTCTCTGCACAGTAAACATGATTCCATGATTTAGAATTAAAATCTTTTAAAGAAATATTACAAATTCCATTTTCTTTAAATTCTATAGTGCCTGTTTTACCATCTTCTTCAAAAAAGACATATTTTTTGTAATAATTTAATTTGTTATTGTTAGAAATTAAATCATCAATTGAATTATATGTATCTTTACCAATTCTTATATCAGTTACAGTATCTTTTAATATATATTTATCAGTTCTATCTATTTCTTCACAAACAGTATCAGTTCCTGTTATTATTCTTGTTCTTAAATCAGTAGCATTAATATTATAGTATTTATTAAGATTAGCTTTTGTTGCTTCTTCTTCGCTTTTTAAATAAATTTTATTTATTATTATGTCATCTTTAAAAGAAGCGTTACAAGCAAATTCCATATTTTTACAATCAATTATATTTTCATAAATAATATTATTTATTTGTTTATTTTCCTTTAATTCAGCTAGTTCTTCTTTATTATAATAATAATTAAAGTCAAATTCTTTTTCATAGTAAATACCTTTAGAATTATTATTTTCATCAAAATTAAAAACATATTTTTCAGATTGATTCTTACATAATAACATTTTTTTAGTCATACTATTTTTCTCGCCGCAGCCAGTAACTTCTAATATTATAAGTATACATAATATAGAAATTAGTATTATTTTTTTCATAGATTTCCTCCGTATCTATACAGGTAGTGTGTAAGGTTTATACCACTACCACTTGTTTTTCTCTTATATTTCCTAG
>CANSAJ010000021.1 GCA_947644695.1 uncultured Bacillota bacterium
AAAAGCCTTCTAGGCTTGGGAGAAAATCCACTAGTTAAACTAGTGGATTTTTATTGAAGTATTTTTTCGAAAAAAAGAGAGATAAAACAGTAAATAAGTACACTTGACTTTTTTAAAGTATAAGTGTGTTTTATTAAATTGACAAAAATATAGTGAAAATTATTGTAACTTTCTTATTTGTCTAGTATAGTTTATTTAAGAATACTTTAATAGTTGAGTGCTTACCTCCGAAAGGAGGTAAGGTAATATCTAAGAAAGATTTTTTAATCTTTGCTTTAATCATTATCATCATTCTACTTATTCTTCTATTATTTAAATGATAATAAATTATAAAAAGAAAACACACTCAATCTAAAAAGATTAAGTGCAAACCATTTTGGTGAGTACTCAACTTTGCAATGTTAAGTATTCCCTTTTTTATTTTATGTAAGTCTTCTTGACATATTCATAATACTCGAACGTGTTCCGAGTTTTTATCAAACTGGTGCAGGCGAAGGGACTTGAACCCCCATGGATTGCTCCGCTAGATCCTAAGTCTAGTGCGTCTGCCAATTTCGCCACGCCTGCAAAAATAAAGTGGTGGACCTTGCAGGACTCGAACCTGCGACCGCCCGGTTATGAGCCGGATGCTCTAACCAACTGAGCTAAAGGTCCATCGCTGTTATAATATTACAACAAATAAAAATAAAAAGCAAGATATTTTCACTATTAATATTATTTTTTTCATATAATAAGAAAGTCCTCATTAAAAACAAAAATAATGTTCGGACAAAATAAAACACAAAAACTAGAGATGTTTTATCTCTAAATAATTTGTGTTTTTAAATTAAGTTCTTTTTTAGTTTTCTTTCTTATATTGGTGATGATATCCTCTCTTAGATTTGTAGTCCATTGGCACACATTTATCGTGTTTACATTTAGAACAAATCGTATATGGTGGAGTAGATATAGGTAAATTATTCCATTCATCTTCTTGTTCAAATTCTTCTGCAGCTTCAATGGGTGATTCAAATTTATGTTTACATTTAGGATAGATGTATTTAATTTTATGAAATTTTCACAAAAATACGTTTGACTTAGTGGCGAACATATGTTACTATTATACTATAGGAAGGATGGTGTTATTTTATGTTAATTAATAAAGCTTATAAATTTAGATTATATCCAAGTATTGAACAAGAAGTATTAATTAATAAGACATTTGGATGTACAAGATTAATTTATAATAATATGCTTAGTAAGGTTAAAGAAGATAAATCTTTAACCAGGTTTGATATGAACAAATTAATACCATCATTATATGAAGAATATCCGTTTTTAAAAGAAGTAGATAGCTGCACATTAAGATGTGCTATATTTGATTTAGTAAACGGATTAAATAAATATAATAAAAAACAAGGAGGATATCCTAAATTTAAGAAAAGAGGAGTTAAATCAAGCTACAGAACAAACTTTATAAGTAGTACATACAAAGGAAAAGTATATGAAAACATAAAAGTAGATTTAAAAAGAAATTTAATAGTTTTACCAAAATTAAAAGAAGTAAGTATTAAAGGATATAGAAACTTGAGTATTTTACCTGGAAGAATAATAAATGCTACTATAAGCAAAGTAGGACAAAAATACTATGTAAGTGTATGTGTTGAAGAAGAAATAACACTACCACAAAAAAGAGAAGTAAATATAGTAGGAATAGATTTAGGAGTGAAAACATTAGTAACAACAAGTGATGGAACAATATATGATAATCCTAAATACTTAAATAAGTATGAGAAAAAGATAAAAATATTAAATCAAAAATTAGCGACACAGAAAAAAGGAAGTAAGAACTTCTATAAAACAAAAATGAAAATAGAAGAAGTATATAGAAAACAAAAAAATGCTAGGAAATATCTAACAGATAAAATAGTAAATGAAATAACTAAATATAATGACATAATAGTAACAGAGAAATTAAGAGTAAAAACAATGCTTGAGAAGAAGAATAACAGTAAGAGTTTAAGAAAGAAAATAATAGCTGCTACGTTTAGTGAAATAATAAGAAAACTAGAGTACAAGTGTATTTGGCTAAACAAGACACTTGTACAAGTAAGTACATATTATCCATCTAGTCAGTTATGCTATTCATGTAGTTATAGAGATAGAAGTATGAAAGATTTAAATAAAAGAGAATATAGATGTCCAAAATGTGGAAGTACAATAGAAAGAGACTTAAACTCAAGTATAAACATAATGATAGAAGGAATATTTAGTTATATGAAAAATAAATTAGAAATAGTATAAAAGATACTGATAAAAAAAGATGTACCCTAGCGACTAGGGGAAGTTAAGCCTAAACCAAAAGGGATAGGAATCCAAATTCGTGAGGATTTGGGGGTGAATTATTACGTAAGTTTTAATTTACTTTTGTTCTGATATACTAAAGAAAATTTAAGTTATTGGAAGGTAAATATAATATGGAATTAGTTTGGAATTTAGATGATTTATTTAAAAATAGTGAAGATTTTTATAATGAGATAGAGTGTATTAGAAGAGATGCAGAGGAATTTAAGAAGAAGTATTCTAATGTTTCTATAGATAAAGAGCTTTTATTAAAGATTCTTGATGAAAAATGGAAGCTACTGGAGCGTGCTGATAATGTTTGGGTGTATGGGTCTTTAATGTATTATCAAAATGTTAAAAGTGAAGATACTAAAAATTTAAAAGTTTCTGGAGAAGAGTTATATAATGAGATAGATTCTTTATTAAGTTTTGTTGATTTAGAAATAGTTCATTTAGGAGAAGAAAAAGTTTTGGAATTTATCTCTTTAAATCCTTTGTTAGAAGTTTATAGAATGTATATTCATAATATTTTTAGAATGAGGAAGCATATTAAAGAAACTGAAGTTAATGATAAAGTGAGAGAAAATAATGATAAAATTAATAAATTGTTAAATATCTATGATACTTTATTAAGATCTGTAAGTTTTGGTTCTATTATGGTAGATGGAGAAGCAGTTTGTTTGGATTTATCTAACTATGGAAAATTTTTGGCTTCTAAAGATAAATTGGTGAGAAAACAAGCTTATAGATTAATTAGTCAGGCTTTTAAAGAGCAAGAAATGGAATTTGCTAATATTTTAAGTGAAATAAAAAGGTTAAGAATAGAAAATTCAAAATTACTTGGATTTAAATCAGTACTTGATGATGTACTTTTTTCTGAAAATATTGATTCAAAAGTAGTTGATACTTTAATTAAATCTACTAATGATAATTTAGGTTTGATGCAAAAATATTTAAGTTTAAAAGCTCAGATAGTAGGTGAAGAAGAGCCTCATTTGTATGATTTTGGTACACCAGTAGCGGATATTAAACGTAAATATAGTTTAGAAGAAGCTGTTTCTATTATTAAAGCTGCTTTGGCACCTTTGGGAGAACAGTATTTAGATGTTATTGATAAATTATTTGATGGACATATTGATGCCTCTTTAAATGAAAATAAACATCAGACTATGACATTTTCTTGGCATTCTTATTCATTTTTAAATTTTAGAGGAACATATGTAGATTTAAAAAATTTAATTCATGAGATAGGACATATAGTTAATTATTATTTATCTGAAAAGAAACAACCTTATATTTATGAAGATAGTACAATTTTTGTTGGAGAAACAGCGTCTATAGTGAATGAGATTATGTTAACTCGTTATTTAATAGAGAATTCTGAAAGTATTGATGAAAAACTATTTTATTTAACTAAAGAAATAGAAAACTATTTTACTTCTGTATTTAAGCAAGTAATGTATACGGAAATAGATAGAGAATTATATGAGAAGAGAGAAGAAGAGGAATTAACAGCAGAGTTTATTAATAGAAGATATACTTTTATAAGAAGAAATTATTATGGAGAAGGTATTAATTATGAGGATGAAGATTGTACTGAGTGGATTAGATTAGGACATATTTATAGATGGGCATTTTATTCTTATAAATATGCTACAGGACTCCTTATAGCTAGCTTGGTTGTTAGTAAGTTAGTTGATGAGAAAACTCTTAGTAGTGAAGATTATATAGAATTTTTATCTTCTGGAAGTAATAAGTATTCATTAGATTTATTAAGAATGTTAAATATAGATTTAGTTGAAGATGATGTTTTAACAAATGGCTTTAAAGTTTTAGAAAATGACTTAAGAGAATTAGAAAATATATTGAAGTTAAGAAATGATTAGTTAATAGTTTTGATATTATAATATAATTGTTAATTTATAGTTGTCTTTCTTTTTAATATTTTATAAAATGAAATTATATGGAAGTGATAAGTGTGAAGAAAAAAAATATTTTTATAATGTCAGGGGTAATTTTGTTAGTAGTAATTTTGGCTGTGGTTTTATATTTTGTTTTTACTGAGGGTAGTGATGCAGTTAAATTTAAGGAAGAATATGAAGCATTAAATGGTACTGTTAGAGAAAGTGATGGAGAAAAGTATAATGAAGTAAGTATAAGTAGAAATAATCCAATAAAGTATATTAATACGGAAGAGGCCTTGAAAATAATAGAAGAGGAAAGTGCAATTATATATGTAGGAGCGCCTTGGTGTCCTTGGTGTAGAAATTCTGTTCCTGTATTATTTGAAGCTGCTGAAGAAATGGATGTAGATACTATATATTATTTAGATTTAGATGATGAAAAATCTATTTATGAGGTTAAAGATAAAAAACTTGTAAAGACTTCAGATGGTAGTGAAGGTTATTATAAATTATTGGATAAGTTAAGTGAAAAGTTAAATAATTATGTTTTAACAGATGAGGAAGGAAATAAGTACGATACTTTAGAAAAGAGAATATATATGCCTTATGTTATTGGTGTTAAAGCTGGAAGAGTTGTAATGGATCATGTTGGTACAGTTTCTCTTAATGAGGATCAAAATAAGTATAATAGTTTAACTAGTAAGCAAAAAAAAGAACTTAAGAAAATTTATGTAGATATAATTAATAATGTTTATGAAAAGACTTCAGATGGTATATGTAATAATGAAGAGGTATGTTATTGATTTTTGTACTTATGGAAATATAAAAAACTTTAGGATTATTAGAATTCTTAGTTTTTTTCTTTTAGAAGAGGTTTAATGTAATGATTTTGAATGTAAGCGGAAGATGTGATATTGTTGCTTTTTATAGTGAATGGTTTATTAACAGATATAGAGAAGGTTATGTAGATGTAAGAAATCCTTTTTATAATTCTCAAGTTAGTAGAATATTTTTTAAAGATGTAGATTTGATAGTTTTTTGTACTAAGAATCCAATACCAATAATTAAGTATTTAAGGGAGATAAAGATACCTATTATTTTTCAAATAACATTAACTTCTTATAAAAGTGATATAGAACCTAATGTTGTAGATAAAAATAAAGTTATAGACGCTATAAAAGAAATTTCTGATATTTTAGGAATAGATAATGTTTATGTTAGATATGATCCAATATTTATAAGTGATAAGTATAGTGTTAATTACCATGTTAAAGCTTTTGATAGGATGTGTAAATTACTTAATGGTTATATTAAGCATATAATTGTTTCTTTTATGGATGACTATAAGAATGTTAGAAATCATAAAGATGTTTTAAATTATAATGAAATGACATTAAGTGATTATGAAATAATAGGTGAGAATTTTGCATTTTCTGCTAAAGAAAATAATATTACAGTGCAGACGTGTGCTGAAGAGAGAAATTTAATAGAGTATGGTTTTATAAAAGAAGATTGTGTTAGTAGAAGTCTTGCTTTTAAAATGACTAATATAAAGAATTTTAAGATATGGAAAGCTAGAAATAATAAGTGTTGTAATTGTGTAGAAATGGTGGATATTGGAGTATATAATGTTTGTTCTCATTTATGTAGGTATTGTTATGCAAATTATGATGAGAAGAAAGTTTGTAGTCTTATGAAAGAGCATGATGTTAATTCTTCTTTGTTAATTGGCCATTTAAAGAATAGTGATGTTGTTAAAGTAAGAAAAGCATAGTTTTTACATATAATTTAATATGTTTAAAAATAACTATGTTTTTATTTCTAATAAATGATATAATGTAATTATTAAAGTAGACGTGGGGGAGTAGAAATGAGTGGAGTAAAAAATTATTTATTATATTTTGTATGTGTTTGTGCATTATTTTTGTTTTTATTTTTAAGTGTGAAGTTATTTGAAGAGAAAACTAATATTCCTAGTATGAAAGTATTTGCGCAGGTGAAGGATTATCAGAATAAAAATATTAAAGATAAAGAAAAGAATATTGATATTAATTATCCTCAGTATGGTTATTCTGTTTTAGATAAAGAAGTTCTAGATTTTGTTTTAGATTATTCTAGAAGTAAGGATATTTCTATTAATTATACAGTTTATGTTAATCGTGATATTATAACTATGTTTTTTATTATTAATAATAATGGTTTGATTAGTTATAAAAATATTAACTATAGTATTCTTAAGTCTTCCTTTATTTCTAATAATGAGCTTATTGATTTTAATACTTTTGGCAGTGAAATAATAGAAATGGTTAAGTCAAAATATTCTACATATATTTATGAACAAATTCTTAATGATAATTTTAAAAGTTCTTATATATCTGTTAAAGATAATGGATTTTCTGTTTATTTTGAGCCTAGTTTATTTGAAAATATTGATTATAAAGTGTATGTATTTTATGCAAGTGATGAGAGTGTGACTGTTTCTGATTTAGTTTATGATAAGGTAATTGCTTTTACATTTGATGATGGTCCTTCTATTTATACGAAAAATGTTGTGGATGCTCTTGTACTAAATAATTCTAAGGCTACTTTTTTTGAACTAGGTAATAGAATGAAATATAATCAAGATGAGGTTAGGTATGTTTATGAATCTGGTATGGAAGTTGGAAGTCATACATATGCTCATAAGAATTTAAATAAGCTTAGTGATAGTGAAATAGATGAGGAAATTAATTCTACTAATATTATTTTTAATGAGATTACAGGGGATAATATTAAACTTTTAAGACCACCTTATGGTAATTCTAATGAGAAAGTTAAAAGCAGAGTAAATACGCCAATAATAACTTGGAATGTTGATACTAATGATTGGTTAACTAGAGATAGTGAAGCTATTTATAATCATATTTTAGATAATGTATCTGATGGCGATATTGTACTTATGCATGATATATATCCTGAAACATTAGAAGCTATAAAGAAAGTTATTCCAGTTTTGAGAGAAAGAGGGTATAAGATTACTACAGTAAGTGAACTTGCGAAGGAGAAAGGAGTAATTTTAGAGAATGGTAAGGTTTATAGGAATATTCTTTAATTGAGAAGCTTTACACTTCTCTTTTACTTTGTTATAATTTTTTTATGAAGAAGTTTAAATATATAAAATTTACTATTGTTAATTTAATAACATTTACAAGAATATTAGGATCTATTATTTTGCCTATAGTGTATTTTGTTAATGGAATTAAATGGTTAGGTTTTTTTGTAATATTGCTTTTTTTAACTGATTTTATTGATGGTAGGTTATCTAGATATTGGAAAGTTGAGAGTTTTTTAGGTAGTTTACTTGATTCAGTTAGTGATAAACTTTTTGCCTTTGTTATGTTGGCTATTTTGTCTTATGAGTATCCTCTTATGCTTGTTGTTTTATTTCTTGAGTTTGTAATTTTTGGAATAAATACATTAGCTTTTAGTGAGAATAAGAATGTACAATCAAGTAGAATGGGGAAGTTTAAAACTTTTGTTTTGGATTTTTGTGTTTCAGTTATGTTTTTGTATACAGCTAGAGAAATTTATGAATCATATTTGACTTTAGAGTTTAATAAATTTTTGATTAATTGGGAATCTGCTATTTCATATATTCTTATAGGTATTTTAATTGGTATGCAGCTTTTAACCATTAGTGATTATTCTAGAAATAGATTAAAACAAACAGAGTTTGAGAAATTAAAAGGTAAGAAACTTAAAAATCTTAAAGATGTGTGGAAGTTATTAATTGATAGAGAATTTTATATTAATAATAAAAATGCACCTCTTAAAAGTTTTTTGTATGAAGAAGTAAAATAAAAGAGTGGTTCTGAATTACTACTTTTTAATTTTACTATTGTACTGTATAAAATAAGGTCCGACAAAATAATGTTAAAATTTTTGTTTCAATATTATTAAATGTGTGGTATAATCTATTTATCTGGACCGTTAGCTCAGTTGGTAGAGCAATCGACTCTTAATCGATGGGTCTAGGGTTCGAATCCCTAACGGTCCACCAAGTTAAAACTTGTACAAGCCTTATAAATACAGGGCTTGTTTTATTTTGCTGTCAAATTTATATACACGAACATTTATATCAAAAATCGTGTAAAATCGTGTAAAATTTTAGATGTTGCTAACAAATACTTTAATTTTTTCACCTCCTCAATTAATTTTTCTTTAGGTATATTAGTATAAATATTGTCGGTTAAATCATTAATAGCGTGTTCCGTAATTAGTTTTCTACATAAATCATCCATAACTGCAAGTTATGCTTTAGTATAGAATATATGTCTTTTTATATATTCTTCTTTTAATTTGTAATAAAAGTTTTAAATTTTTGACTATTTTTCATAAGGCTTTTGTTATGTTATAAAAAGAGTTTACTATTTTGTGATAATTTGATATATTGTAGTTTAGTACAAGGCATAGGGAGGAGTAGTAATAATTATGGAATTTTATTTATTAGATTATGAGGCTACATTTGATGATTTAAAAAGTTTTAATTTTCCTAATCAAAAAATAGGAGTTATAGCGCATATTGAAAATGATAAAGGAGAGATTTTACTTCAGCAAAGAGGTGTTAAGTCACGTGATGAAAATATGTTATTTGAAGATATAGGGGGAAAGTAGATTTAGAAGATGCTACTTTTAAAGATGCTATAAAAAGAGAAATTAGAGAAGAAGCTGGTGAAGATGTGGTTTTGGAGTTTTCTGATTCTATTGGTATTTATCATGTATTTAAAAATAATATTAATTGGGTTTTTATAATTTATTTTGTTAAATATATAAGAGGAGATATTAGAATAATGGAGCCTCTTAAATGTATGGATTATAGATTTTTTGCATATGAAGAGTTAGTTAATTCTTCACTAGTTACAGAAGGTTGTAAGTTTTTAAGTAAAAGTTTAAAGATGATATAATATAAATTTTATTTATGTGTGTAAAAAAATAGATGTGAATTGGTTACATCTATTTTTTCTTTTATTTTAGTCCAGCTTGACTTTTACTTATTAGTTTTCCGCCTTGAAATGTTAGCATTGCATTAGCTCCAACATTGCCTTTTCCGTTGCAACCATAAGCAGATGTAACGTATTCAGCACCGATTCCTAAATCAGTTGTGCTTATGTTTGTACATTGTCCGCCTATTAAATCCCATACTTCTTGTTCAGTCATACCATTATTTATTTGATTATATTTATCAAGTGTTATAACAGTATCTTTACTATCTTGATATGGATAATTTGCTTCATTTGATATGTCTTCTAAATCATTTTTTATGTCTTCTAGATTATCTTTTATATCTTCTTTTATGTTATCTTTTATATCATCTATTGGACTTTTGCCACATCCAGTTGTTAATAAGATTATGCTTAGAAAAATTATCAATAGTTTTTTCATACTTGCCTCCTTTCTATTATATTTATTAAAACAATTATCTTGTTCTAAACATTTTAATCCTTTTAAACCTATTATTATTTCTATGTTATCATATAATTTATATATTTTTAATATTTTTCATGTTTTATTGTAAAAAATTATTATAAATGGTAAAATTATGGTGCGAGGTGTTTTATGAATCAAGTTGTGTTTAAGGAATTTATTTTATGAGAATATTAGGTATGGATTATGGAAGTGTAACTTTAGGTATAAGTATAAGTGATGATAGTAAAATTATAGCATCTCCTTTAGAGACACTAAGGTATAAATCTATGGAAGAGTTACTTAGTAAAGTTGACATTTATTTTGAGAAGTATAAAATAGAATCTATAGTGCTTGGAAATCCGATTAACTTAGATGGAAGTGTTAGTAAGAGAAGTGAGGAAACATTTAAGTTTAAAGAGATTTTAGAGAATAGATATAGTATTCCTGTTTTACTAGAAGATGAAAGGTTAACGTCAGTTATAGTAAACAATATGCTTATAGAAAATAATACTAGAAGGGATGCTAGAAAGAAAGTTGTAGATAAGTTAGCTGCTAGTGTTATATTACAAGGATATTTAGATAGGAAGTGCAAGGATGGAAGGTAATAAGATCGTTCTTACTGAAGATGGTGTAGAAAAGGAATATAGAGTACTTTTTGATATAGAAGGTATGGAAGGAAAAAATTATATAGTTTATACGAATGATGAAAAGAATGATGATGGAGATATTATTAGTTATGCTGCAGAGTATGTTACGAATGAGGAAACTGGTAATGTAAAAATAATATCTATTAAGGATGATAAGACTTGGGAATTTATAAGAGATGTATTAAATAGTATACAGAATGAGGAAGAGGTAAAATAATGGTTAAGAGAAAATTGAATTTTAAAAGGGTTATTATAGTTATTATATTGTTTATATTATTATTTATATGTATGGGAATGGGTATATTTGTATATGGACTTACTCCTGTTAATAAAAGTGGAGAATTACAGAGTTATCAGGTTCTAACTGGTACAACAGTTAATGAGGTTTTTGAAGATTTAGAGAGTAAAGATTTGATTAGAAGTGCTTTGTTTATGAAGTTATATAGTAAAATTGCAGGTACTATTAGTATTGAAGCTGGTGATTATCAAATCGGGCCTAATATGAGTTCTATTGATATTTTTAAAGCTTTAAAAGGTACTAGTAGTTCTAATAGAGAGACTATTACATTTACTTTTAAAGAAGGAAGAAATGTTAGAGATTTTGTTGCTAATTTGTCAGAAGTAATTTCTATAAATAGTGAAGAAGCAATGAATAAGATGAGTGATGAAAATTATTTAAAAACTTTAATTAGTCAGTATTGGTTTTTAACAGATGAGATTTTGAATGAAGATATTTATTATCCACTAGAAGGATATTTATTTCCTAATACTTATTCTATTTATAAAGATTCAAGTTTAGAAGATGTTATTATTAAGATGCTGGATGAGACTTCAAATCAATTAGAAAAATATAAAAGTGAGATAGAGAATTCGGATTATAGTGTTCATGAGCTTTTAACTTTAGCAAGTATAGTTGAGTTAGAGTCTTCTAATACAAGTGATAGAAAAGATATAGCTGGAGTATTTAAGAATAGATTAGATATTGATATGCCACTTGAAAGTTGTGTTTCAACATTTTATGCTTTTCATATTAATATGGGAGATAGAGATTTATTATTAGATGAGATATATGATTGCAGTACAGAATATAATACAAGATGTAAGGATTTCATAGGTTTACCAGTAGGTCCAATTGGGAATTCTGGAATTGATTCTATAGAAGCTACTTTGCATCCAAATGAGCATGGTTATTACTTTTTTGCTTCTGATAAAGATATGAATACTTATTTTTCAGAGACTTTAGAGGAGCATGAAGCAACAGTAAAACGTTTACAGGAAGAAGGGTCTTGGTTACTTTATGAATGATTTATTTAAAGATATGGAATGTTATGCTAAAGAAGCTAACATTCCTATTATGTTACCTGATGCTATTATGTATATAGTTAATTTTATTAAAGAAAATAATATAAGTAGTGTCTTAGAAATAGGAACTGCTATTGGATATAGCACATTAAAGATGGCTAGTACTGGAGCTTCTGTTGTTTCTATTGAGAGAGATAGAGAAAGATATAGTAAGGCTTTAGATAATGTAAATAATTCGGGTATTAAAGATAAAATAGAACTTATAAATGAAGATGCATTTAATGTAGATCTTAATGGCATGTTTGATTTAATTTTGATAGATGCTGCTAAGGGAAAGAATAAAGAGTTTATAGATAAATTTAAGAAGAATTTAAATAGTGATGGTTATATAATAATTGATAATGTAGATTTTCATGGAATGGTAGGTAATAGTAGAATGATTAAATCTAGAAATCTTAGAAGTTTAGTGAGAAAGATAGAAAGGTTTTTAGGTTATTTAGAAAGTCAAGATGAGTTTGTTGTCAGAAAAGTAGATATTGGGGATGGACTTATTATTTTATATAAAAGAGGTATTAAAGATGAATAAATTTTATATGATTCCAAATAGTAAGAATTTAGATGATTTTAAAGAAGAGTTAATTTTGCCTTTAAAAGGATACAGTATTGGTTTTGATGTTTATTTTACTAGTGAAGAGATTGAAAGAATTGCGCAGGAACGTGACGTAAGTGTTATGATTAATTCTTTTTTGCATAAAGATAGATTGGAAACTATAAAATTAGAATTAGAGGGTATGAGTAGTGTTAAGTTCTTTTTTGTAGAGGATTTAGGATTACTTAATATTATAGATAGGGAAAGAGTTGTATTATTTCAAAATCATATTGTTAGTAATTATAGTGCTGTTAATTATTATGAAGGAATAAATGTGAAGAATATAGTTATTTCTAATGAATTGACTTTGGAAGAGATAAAAGTTATTAGAGATAAATCTTTTGGTAATTTATTTTATTTTTTAATTAATAGAAATTGTCTTATGTATAGTAAAAGAAAGCTTATAAGTAGTTATGGTATTTATAAAGGAGAAGAATTTGATAATATTAAAGAAGTAGAGGAAAGAGTTAGTAAAAGGCAATTAATAGTTAAAGAGGAGAATGGAGAGACTATTATATTTGATAAAAATTTATTTAGTGCGAATGGAGTTATTGATTTGTTAGATGGTTTTAATTTTATAGTTAATTTTAATAATCTAAGTAAAGAAGAGTATAATAGTATAATGAATCATTATAAAGATAAAGATTTAGGTTATTATGTGAATGTAGATGATTATTTTCTTCATAATAAGATCATTTATAAAGTAGGTGAAGAGAAGTGACAGAGGTATTAAGTCCTGCGGGTGATTTAGAAAGACTTAAATGGGCTATTATATATGGTGCAGATGCTGTTTATATAGGTGGATATGATTATAGTTTAAGAGCAAATGCTAATAATTTTAGTTTAGATGATATTAAAGAAGCAGTTAATTATGCTCATTCTTTTAATAGACGTGTTTATGTGACAATTAATATTTTATTTCATAATGAGGATTTAGAAGGATTGGATGAGTATCTTAAGAAACTTAGTGATATAGGTGTGGATGCATTTATTGTAAGTGATATGGCAGTTATTAAAAGAATTCAAGAGATGCATTTGAATCCTGAGATTCATATTAGTACGCAGGAGTCTACAGTAAATAAAGAAAGTGTTAGATTTTTTAAAGAAATAGGCGCAAGTAGAGTTGTATTAGGTCGAGAGTGTTCTCGTGAAGATATTTTAGATATTAAAGAAAATGTTAGTGATATGGAACTTGAAGTTTTTATCCATGGAGCTATGTGTACTAGTTATAGTGGGAGATGTGTTTTATCAAATTATGTAACTAATAGAGATTCTAATCGAGGAGGATGTAGTCAGGTATGTAGATTTTCATTTAATATTGATGATAAAGATGATTTTCAAATTTGTTCTAAAGATTTATGTATGATAGATTATGTTCCCGAGCTTGTAAATATGGATATTGCTTCATTGAAGATAGAAGGAAGAATGAGGAGTTTATATTATATAGCTACTGTAGTAAATGCATACAAGACTATAGTTACTAAATGTTTAGATAGAACTCTTACTGATGAGGATTTAAATTATTATAGAAAAGTTCTTAATAGACTTTCTAATAGAGAGAATGCAGTTCAATTTTATGATAAGTTACCTAGTGTAAGTGAACAATACTATACAGGTAGACAGGAAGCTTCTAATCAAGATTTTTTAGCTCTTGTAATAGAAGATACAAGTGATGGATATGCTATTATAGAGCAAAGAAATAATTTTAAAGTAGGTGATACTGTAGAGGTATTTGGTCCTACTATGAGTGTTAGAAGTTTTAAAGTTTTAGAGCTTATTAATGAGATGGGAGAAAGTGTAAATGAAGCTAAACACCCACAAGAAATATTAAAAATAAGAGTACCATTTGAGGTACATAAGAATGATATTATTAGAGTTAATCTTATTGACAAAGATGACTTTATTTGATAATATTAGAGACTGAATAAAGGAGAAGATAAAATAATGAGACAGAAAGAATTTTTTCTTACAAGTGAAGGTTATTTAGAATTAGAAACTGAACTTAATTTCTTAAAGACTGATAAGAGAGAAGAAGTTTTAAATACACTAAAAGAAGCACGTGCTTTAGGTGATTTAAGTGAAAATGCAGAGTATTCTGCTGCTAGAGAGGATCAAGGTAAATTAGAAGCACGTATTAAGGAGATAGAACATATTTTAGAGCATGCTACTATTATAGAAGATACTGCTGTAGAAGAAGGTATTGTAAATATTGGAAGTACTGTAAGTTTACAATATGATGGTGACGATGAGATTGAAGAGTATAGAATAGTAGGAAGTCAGGAAGCAGATCCTTTTAATAATAAGATTTCAAATGAGAGTCCTATAGCAGCTGCTATACTTAATAAAAAAGTTGGTAGTGTAGTAGAAGTAAATAGTCCTGATGGAGTTTATAAAGTTAAGATAGTAAATGTGGCATAACTAGGTTATGCTTTTAAAATATGCTAGAAGAAAATCTATTTATATGTTAGAATAGATACGTAATGGAGGAATATTAATGAAAAAAGAGATAATTGTAGAAATAAAGGGTAAAGAGTGGACTGATATATTGGATCATGTTTTTGAGCATAAAAAAGCTGATTTAAAGGTAGATGGTTTTAGAAAAGGACAAGTACCTAAAGATGTTTATATAAAGAAATTTGGTATTGAAAGTTTATTTATGGATGCAGTAGATCATGCTCTTCCAACTTTATATGATAAAATGGTTAAAGAAAATAAAGATTTAAATATGGCTTGTAGACCAGGAGTAGATGTTAAATCTATAGATAAAGATCATTTAGAGGTTGTGTTTACTATTATTTCTAAACCTGAGGTTAAGTTAGGTGATTATAAGAATTTAGGTATTAAGAAAGAAGAAGTTAGTGTTACAGATGAAGAGGTAGAACATGAGCTTACTCATCTTAGAGAACAATTTGTAGAACTTAAAGATAAAGAATCAGGTAGTGTAGAAAATGGTGATGAAGCTACTATTGATTTTGAAGGTTTTAAAGATGGAAAACCATTTGAAGGTGGTAAAGGAGAAGATTATCCTTTAGTAATAGGAAGTAATAGTTTTATTCCTGGATTTGAAGAAGCTTTAGTTGGAATGAATTTAGGAGAAGAGAAGGATATAGATTTAACTTTTCCAAAGGATTATCACAGTGAAGAATTGAAAGGTGCTAAGGTTACTTTTAAAGTTAAAGTTAAAGAGTTGAAGTCTAGAGTATATCCAGAGTATGATGAAGAGTTTTTTAAGGATTTGAATATTCCTGAAGTTGATTCTTTAGATAAATTGAAAGAGGATATTAAAAAGCATATTGAAGGGCATAAGTTAGCTGATGTTGAAGATAAGTATTTTGATGAATGTCTAACAAAAGTTAGTGATAATGCTACTATTGATGTGCCTGAAGAAATGATAGAGGATGAGATTCTCAGAATTACTAATGAATTTAGTGAGAAATTACAGATGCAAGGTATGAATATAGATACTTATATGAAAATGTTAAATCTTGATGATGAAAAATTGAAAGAAACATTTAAGCCTGAAGCAACTAAAAGAGTAAGATATAGATTAGTTATAGAAGAAGTAGTTAAGAAAGAAAAGATCGAAGTAAGTGATAAAGAAGTAGATGATTATACTAAAGAAATGTCTACTAAGTATCAAGTAGATGAAAAAGAGTTTTTAGAGCAAATTGGTGGAAAAGAATTCTTAAAGTATGATTTAGAAGTTAGAAAAGCATTAGAAATTATTACAAAGTAGAACTTAGTTTCTGCTTTTTCTTTTTCTTTGTGTTATAATGTTTGTAGAAGAATAGAGGTTAAATATGAAGAAAGTATTAGTAGTAGTGTCTTTGTTAATTATAATAGCATTAGCAGGCGCTGGAGGATTAGGGTTATATTACAGTCAAAATAGAGAAATAGAGGTTATTTTACAACTAAATGATAATAGGACTGTAGAGTTTTTGGATGAAGTTAAAGTTTCTGATTTTATATTAGAAATAAATGGAGTTATTAAAGATGATTATGTTATAGAAACTAATGAGTTAGGTAAAAAAAATGTTAAGTTTACTTATATTAATAATGATGGTGTTAAAGTTAAAAGAGAATTTGATATAAATATAGTGGATACAGTAGCTCCAGTGGTGTGGCTTGGTTCAAGTTATAGTATTAATGTAGGGACTGAGATTGATTTAGCTGAAGCTATTATGTGCGGAGATAATTATGATAGTAATCCTAAATGTGAAATAGTGGGAGAGTATGATTCTGATACAGTAGGTGTTTATCCTATTACTTATAGGGCTACTGATAATAGTGGTAATGTAACAGAAGTTCCTTTTAATTTAAATGTAGTTGAACCAAGTAGTGGAGGTAATAATAATATATCTACTGAGAGAACTTTATTTACTGATGTTGTTAGTAAGTATAAAGATGATAATACTGAAATTGGAATAGATATTTCTGAGTGGCAGGATGAACCAGATTTTGAGAAATTAAAAAAAGCAGGTGTAGAATTTGTTATTTTAAGAGTAGGTGGTACTAAATATTCTACAGGAGATTATTTTTTGGATAAGAGTTTTATATATAATATTGAAAATGCCAATAAAGTTGGTATTCCTGTAGGTATTTATTTTTATTCGTATGCTGATAGTAAAAAGAAAGTTCTTGAGGATGCAGAGTGGATTTATGAACAGATTAAAGATTATGATGTTCAGTTACCTATAGCTTTTGACTGGGAGAATTGGGGATTTTATAATGAATTTAATTTAAGTTTCTATGAGCTTACTGATATGTCTAATAGCTTTCTTAAATTTTTTGAAGATAAGGGTTATGATGGAGTACTATATAGTAGTAAATCATATTTAGAAGAGATTTGGCTTAAGTCTAATTATCCAATTTGGTTAGCACATTATACTAAAGATATTGAAAAATCTAGTTATAGTGGTGATTATGTTTACTGGCAATTATGTGATGATGGAAAAGTTGATGGAGTGGATGGTGCAGTTGATATTAATGTTAGGTTTAAAAAGTAATTAAAAAACTTTCCTTTGGAGGAAAGTTTTTTTTATAATTCGATTGTTTCAAATGAATATTTTGATTTTGGTTCCATGCTAGGTGGCGCGATTATTTCTTCAGGAGTAGCATCTATGCCTTGTATAACTGGTGCTGGTGATGTAAAGTTTTGATTAGTGTATACATTAGGATTAACATTAGTAATTGGATTTACTGGATTATTGTTTATTTTAATTGAATCTGAATTGGTAGGCATTGCTGTTTCTTTAGATGGTTGGTTTTGAGAAGATTTGCTCATGTTTTCTGCCATTTTTAAATTGGTTTTAAGGTTATCTTCTCCATAGCTTGTCATATCGTTTTCTAAATCTATGATTTTTAATATTTCTTCAAATGTTGTTTCTCCTAGTAGTACTTTATTTAATCCATCTTGTAAAAGTGTTACAACTTCACCAGTGTATACTAATTCTTTTAATATATGTTTTGGAGCACTGTTAGTAATAGCATCTTTGATTTTGTCATTCATTATAAGTACTTCTAATATTGCTAATCTTCCTCTGTATCCATGATTACATCTAGGACATCCTTCTTTATTTGCTACATACATTTCGCTTACATCTTTATTTAATACAGTCTTAAATACTTCTTTTTCGTATGGTGTAGTAGCTCTTTTGATTCTGCATTCTGGACAAATTTGTCTAGCTAATCTTTGAGATATTATTCCTTCAAGAGAACTACCTAAAAGGTATCTTTCTACGTCCATGTCTGTTAGACGTTCAATTGTGTTAAGGCTGTTATTTGTGTGTAATGTGCTTAGTACTAAATGTCCAGTAATAGACGCTCTAACTGCAATTCTTGCTGTTTCATCATCACGAATTTCACCAATCATTATTATGTTTGGATCTTGTCTTAATATACTTCTTAATATAGTAGCAAAAGTTAGTCCAATTTCAGTTTGTGTTTGGACTTGATTTATTCCTGCAATGTCCATTTCAACTGGATCTTCAACTGTAATTATATTTACGTCTTCTGTGTTTAATTTTTGTAATATAGAGTAAAGTGTAGTAGATTTACCTGTACCAGTAGCACCTGTAACTAATATTATACCATTTGGAATTCTTATTAGTTTGTTTATCTTTTCCATGCTTTCTACACTGAACCCTAGATTATCTAGTCCAGCTAAACTCATTGAGTAATCTAGAATACGAATAACTATTTTTTCTGCATTATTTGTTGGAAGAGTAGACACACGAAGATCTAGTAGTCTATCACCAATCTTGCTTTTTATAGCTCCATCTTGAGGTAGACGTGTTTCCATTATATTCATACTTGCTATCATTTTAATACGACTTATCATATTTCTTTTGTATTTACTAGGTACAATAGCGTAGTCAGATAATATTCCATCTATTCTAAATCTAATTTTCAAATCATCTTTAGTGGGGTCGAAGTGAATATCACTTGCTCCTTTATTTACTGCATCTATTATTATTTCATTAGCTATTTCAACAATAGGTATTTTTTCAAAATTGAATTCTTTCATATATTATATAACCCACTTTCTTATTCTAATAATTATTATATAATAAATGTGGAATTGATACAAGGTTTTGGCAAAAAAAGTTTATGTAAAATTAGGGTTAAGTGGTTAAAATATAAATATAATTATAGTGAGTTATGATATAATTTAGTTAGGAAGTGACTTATGAATAATAAAGAAGGTTTTACTATTGTTGAATTAACTGTAAGTATTACATTAATTTTGTTGTTAGCTGTTTTTTTAGTTCCTAATTTACTTAAAATGGGTGATAATTCTAAGGAAAAAATGTATGATTCTAAAATACAGATGGCTCTTAGTGGGGCATACAAATATGGTATTGATAATGTTGATGAGCTTAGTAATGAATGCACTGATGTTACTATTGGTACACTTATAAATTTGGAATATATAAGTGGTGATGATGATAGTGGGTATAAATTAATGGATCCGGTTGATGGTGGAAATATGAATAATATTGTTATTTGTGTTTATTATGAGAAAAATGAAGTTCGTGCTAAAGTTAAGAAGTAAATTGAAGTGTAAAATAAAAATTTTCTTAATTTGTATGATTGACTGTTATGGGTAGAGTGTGATATGATAGCTTTCGCTAAAAAGGGGGATTTATGAAAAATCAGAATAAGTTAAAGTTATTGGCTGTTTTGTCATCTATTTTAATATTAAGTGGTTGTACTCAAAGTAAAGCTAATAATAATGTGAGTAAGAAAGCTGCGCTCATTGATTTTAGAGAAGAGGTTTTAGAAGCTATATCTGAGAATAGTTCTCGTAAGAGGTTAGTACCTGGAAGAGGATTAGCTGTTGATAATATAGATGTAATTGTAATTACAGATTTTATTACAAATCTAAGTAATTATTATTTTGTTACTCCAGTTAGTTTAGAATATATGCCTTTTAATCAAGTAGAAAGTATGATGAATATAACTAGTCATAATAGTGCTGATGTTTATGCTAAAATGCAATATGATTCTGTCTTAGGTGATGATTATACTTTTTATCGCACAAGTGTAGTTACTAATAACGAAGTGGGTGCACTAGTTGCTACAGATTTATGTTTGGTATTAAGTATTCCTAGTGAAGGAAATTTTGATATTACATTTAATGAAGTTAGGAAAATTTATAATATGGGTGATGGGAGTGTTACAATGAGTCCTCTTTCATCTTTATATCCTTATGAGACAATCTCTTTAAATGAGTTAGAACGATTAAGCCAAACTTTAAATAAAGAAAATGGTACAAAGTATGTTAAAACTAGTAAATAATTTTGCTGGTTTTTTTCTGTAAAGAAAACCCCCAGATAGTCTGGGGGTTCAGTTTAGCTTTAGCGT
>CANSAJ010000022.1 GCA_947644695.1 uncultured Bacillota bacterium
GACCTACTGGACCTCAAGGTTTACAAGGACTTCAAGGACCTACAGGGCCTACTGGCGAAGACGGAGCAACACCTTCGTTAACGATAGGTACTGTTACTACTGGCGCTCCTGGAACCGATGCTCAAGCAAGCATCACTGGTACAGCTCCAAATTTTATACTTAACTTAATTATTCCTCAAGGGCCTACTGGTGAAGCGCCAGCTATAGCTGCTGGTACAGTAACAACTGGAGAACCTGGAACTGATGCAGACGTAACCGTAGTTCCTCAATAAATATTAGAAAGGAAATATTATGAACGAAAATCCTAGTGGTTATATAATTGATTTTACAATACCTCAAGGTCCTACTGGTGATACAGGACCTCAAGGAATTCAAGGTCCTACTGGTGATACAGGACCTCAAGGAATTCAAGGTCCTACTGGTGAAGCTGGAATCGCTGGAGCTACTGGACCTACTGGAGATAACGGGGCTACAGGTCCTGCCCCTACATTAACGATAGGTACTGTTACTACTGGCGCTCCTGGAACTAACGCTTCTGTAACTTTAACACCAACACCAGATAATTAGAAAAATAGAAAGGAAACACTATGAATCCAAATGGATATTTGATTAATTTTACTATTCCTAGAGGAGCAACTGGAGCTACAGGACCATCCAATGGCTTAAATGCTTTTGGAGGAAAATACAATACAACAACACAAACTTTAAATTTAGGGATAGGAGTTGCAACACAAATTCCTCTACCTACATCAATGCCAAATCTAAACACAACATACACTCCAGCGAATAGCATCACAGTAGCGCAAGCTGGAACTTATGAAATTAACTATTTCAGTAATGTTTCAGTAGCTGTTGGAACAACTTTAACTCAATCTGTAAGAATTAATGGAACTAATATTCCTAGTACAGTTACTTCAAGAGCATTATCTGTTGGAGTAGGCTCAATATATAGCGGAAGCGTAATAGTTACGTTAGCAGCTGGAGATGTAATTGATATGGCATTGTCCGCTTTACTAGCAGTCGGAGTTACTTTAGGTTCTGGAGTTAATGCTTCTTTATCAGTAAAAAAATTAAATTAAAACAAATAAAGACAAGAAACTCTTGTCTTTTTAAAATAACAATTTTAAAGCAAAAACATATAATAAAACGAGGGGTATGTATGAGTAAATATAAAGTATACGTATATGCTATATGTAAAAATGAAAGTAAACATATTAAAAGATGGGTAAATTCTATGAAAGAAGCAGATGGTATTTATGTTTTAGATACAGGTTCTACTGATGATTCAGTAAAATTATTAACTTCATTAGGTGTTAACGTTACTGTTAAGAATTACGAAAAGTTTAAGTTTGATGAAGCTAGAAATGAATCTTTAGCACTCGTACCAGATGATGTCGACATATGTGTGTGCACAGATATTGATGAAGTTTTAAGTAAAGGATGGAGAAATGAATTAGAAAGTATTTGGACTAAGGATACAGATAGAGTAAGATATAATTTATATTTTACTTTTGATGAAATAGGAAATCCATTAAGTAGTTATTATATAAGTAAAATACATAAAAAAGATAAATATACTTGGACTCATCCTATACATGAAGTATTGGGATATGTAGGAACATCAAAGGAAAATATTATAACTACAGAAGCTATTACTATAAGTCATATACCAGACAGATCAAAAGATAGAAGTTTTTATTTAAATCTACTTGAAGAAGCTGTGTTAGAAAATCCTGAAGATGATAGAAATATGCATTACCTTGGCAGAGAATATATGTATAATTGTGATTGGAATAATAGTATTGATACTTTAATAAAGCATTTATATTTAAAAAGTTCAACTTGGAAAGAAGAAAGAGCTGCTTCTATGAGATTTATTTCGCGTGGATATATTGGCTTAAAAAGGTTTGACGAAGCCGAAATGTGGTTAAAAAAAGCTATAGATGAGACTCCATATTTAAGAGAACCTTATATAGAATTGGGTGCTTTATATTATCAATTAAAACAATATGAAAAAGGGATAGAATTTTTAGAAAAAGGAATAAATATCAAGGATAAAAGTCCTGAATATATCAACGAAGAATTTGCATGGAATGAGACTCCTTATGATATCTTAAGCTTGTGCTATTATTATACGAATCAGTACAGCAAGTCTTTAGAAATGATAGAAAAAGCGGTTAGTATTAATAGCAAAAATGAAAGACTTTTAAATAATTATAAATTAATTAAAGAGAGATGTAATAATATCGAAAATTAGAAGACTATTTTCTTCTAGTTTTTTTTATAAACATAAAATAGAATAAAATTCCTAATAGTATTAGTCCTAAAAATATTAAACCAATTATAATAAATTTTAATTCAGTTTTAGAAAATTCTTTATTATCGAATATACTTTCTTTTTTTGTTTTATCATTTTTTTCTAATTTTTTAGTAATTTTAATGGTATAAGTATTAGTGGTTTTCTTATCTTCACTAGTAACGCTTATACGTATAATGTTTTTCTCTTTGTTTAAGTTAACATCACCAGTGAGTTTAACTTTGGAATTTGGGTTAGTGGTTTCATAATTTATATCTACTCTATTTTCGTTTGTGTCGGCTTTTAAGTTATATAAAAATATATCACTAGAAAATTCTATTTCGTGATTTTTTATATATAAACTTTTTAATGTAGCATCTTTTTTGTCACTGTTTATTTCTCCTCTAACTATATTTAATGTATATGTATCCATGGCTTCTTCATTTTTATAAGAAATTATTTTTATTTCGTTAAGGCCTTTTTTTAAACTTATACTTCCTCCTCCTGTAACTATCTCGCCCTCTTCTTCTTCAATGTTTATGGTTATTATTTCTATTTTACTACTTACAAATACATTATATATTTTAGTATTTATATCGAAATCTGGAATTAATTTATTATTATTAATGCTGATGTTTGTTAAAGCTTTTGAGGAAATTGGTAATGAAAAAAAGGCTAATAATAGTATTATTAAAGTATATACTTTTTTCATAGTTCTCCTTTATTTTATAACACTAATTATTATGTCCTTTTCATTAGGTAAAATACTGTTAATTTTAATTATATCTTCTGCAATTTTTTCTAAATTATCTATTTTTTTATTATAGTATATGTGCATAAGTGGTTCATCTTTTTCTACTTTATCATTTATAGTGTGGATAAGTTCAACTCCTACTTCTAAATCTATTATGTCATCTTTTTTTTGTCTTCCAGCTCCTAAAAGATTTAATAGTTCAGATAGTTTTATAGGATCTATTTCATTTATATAACCATCTTTATATGATTTTACTGTGTATGTATTTGAAGCTAAGCCTAATTCTTTTAAGTTGCCTCCTTGAGAAGTAATCCACTCATAAAATTTATTTTTAGCTTTTCCATCTTCTAATACTTCTTCTACTTGTTTTAAAGATTCTTCTAGAGAGATGTTTTTTCCTAGAGAGACCATGTGGGCAGCTACGTTCTTTACTAGTCTTTCTAATCTTTTTTCTCTTTTTCCTTCAAAGAAATTTATAGCTTCTTTTACTTCAATTCTATTTCCCACTGTGTATCCTAGAGGTGTATTCATATCTGTTAGTAAACATACAACTTTTCTATTAAAGTATTCTCCTATTTTTATCATGTAGTGTGCTAAGTTAGAAGCAGAATCGACGTCTTTCATAAAAGCACCTTTTCCTACTTTTAAGTCAATAACTATGTATTTTGCTCCACTTGCTATTTTTTTACTCATGATACTACTAGCAATAAGTGGTATTGATTCTACTGCGTTTATTTCATCTCTTAAAGCATATATTTTTTTATCTGCAGGTGCTAAGGAACCAGTTTGACTTATAATACTTATTCCGTTAGTGTTTACTAAATTTTCAAATTCATCATTAGTGAGGTTTACTTTATAACCTGGAATACTTTCTAATTTATCTATAGTTCCTCCTGTAAAACCCAAACTTCTACCGCTCATTTTTGCTACACCTAAATCTAGTGATGCGACTATTGGAGAAACTAAAAAGGTCACTTTATCGCCTACTCCTCCAGTGGAGTGTTTATCTACAATTATTTTACTTAGTTTATTTAAATCTAAAATATCTCCAGTTTTTATCATAGCGGATGTTAAATAGAATGTTTCTTCATATGATAAGCCTTTTTCTTTTATTAATAAAAGAAATTCAGACATTAAAGTGTCATTTATATTACCAAGTGTATAGTTACTTACTATAAAATCTATTTCTTCTAAGTTTAGTTTTTCATTATTTTTTAATTTTTGTATACTATTTTCTATTTTCATGTTCTCACCTTCACATTTATTTTTGGCTTTGGGGTTAATTCTACATTTTCTTCATATTTAAGTCATTTTATTAATTAGTAAGTTGGTGTTTTATTATATTTTTATTATACTATATTTTAGTTTTATTTAAAAGGTGAGAACGTGAAAACAGAAATTAGTTTTCTGTTTCTTCTATTTTGGTTTTATTGTCAGATAAAAATGTAATTCTTTCAGCTATTATTTCTGTGTCATATTTAATCTCATTATCTTTTTCATAAGTGCTAGTTTGTATTCTTCCTTTAATTCCAACAATATCACCTTTTTTACAATATTCACAAGTATGTTCAGCAACCATATTCCATAATATACATTTTATAAAGTCTGTGTCATATTTTCCTTCAGAGTTTTTGAAGGATCTTGGAACTGCGACTACGATAAATGTTCTTTTACTTCCTTTTTCTGTTTTTAATACTTCAGGATTTTTAGTTAATCGTCCTACGATTACTACATTATTTAACATATTACCTCCTTCCGTTTTGAATTTAACATATAGTATTTTTTTATGCAAATCTAGAATTTTAATTTTTTTATCAATGATTTTTAAAAAGTTATTTAAATTTAATAGAAATTTTAATATAAAATTAAGAATTGATGCATTTATTAGCGATCAATTCTTAAATTTTGCAGTTTTTTATTTATTTGCATATTCAATAATTTCATTATAATTTTTTAATGCATTTATAAGTGTATCTATTTCTTCATATGTGTTGTAAAAATATAAACTTATTCTTACAGTGTTTGTGAAGTCTGCTTCTTCACTTAACATTTTGACACAGTGTTTACCGCTTCTAGTGCAAATGTTTTTAGTATTTAAATATAGTCCTAAGTCTCCTGAAGTAATGCCATCAATATTTATTAATACTATTCCTGAGTCACTTTTTTCGTTGTATATTTTTATATATGGTATTTTTTTTAGTTCTTTTATTAAATATCTTCTTAAGTATTTTTCTGTTCTTTCAATGTTTTCCATACCTATTTTGTTTAAGTATTTAATACTTTCACTAAAAGCGATTATACCACTTATGTTAGGTGTTCCAGATTCAAATCTATAAGGAATTTCTACTAGTTTAAGTTCTTCTTCATTGTATGATTCATTCATTCCACCACCAAATGTAGTTGGCATCATTTGATTTAATAGTTCTTTTTTTCCATATAATACTCCAACTCCAGTTGGGCCACACATTTTATGTGCTGAGAATGCTAGAAAATCTATATCCATTTCTGTTACATCTACTTTCATATGGGGTACAGTTTGAGCTCCATCGATTATGACTAATATATTATGTTTATGTGCAAGATTTGTTATTTCTTTTATGTTTCTTATATCTCCGACAACATTAGTTGTTCCTGCGATTGATATTGCTTTTGTTTTCTTTGTTATATTCTTTTTTATGCTTTCTACTTGAAGGCAATTATTTTCATCCAATTCTGCATATTTTATTTTAATTCCTTTTTCTAAACTTAGCATTAACCATGGTAATATATTAGATGCATGTTCACTTTTACTTAAAATGACTTCGTCACCTTCTTTTAAATGATATTTGAAGTAACCATTAACAACTAGATTTAAACTATCGGTAGTATTTGATGTAAATATAATTTCATTTTTACTTTTTGAATTTATAAATTTGCTTATTAAATGTCTTGTGTTATCAATTTCATCATCTACTTTAAAACTAATGTTATAGTCACCTCGGTGAGAATTTGCTGTGTAGTTTGTTAGGTATTCTATTTCTTTATTTATTACACTTATAGGTTTAAATGTGGTAGCTGCATTATCAAAATAGATTATTTCTTTTTTCTTCATTAAAAAATCTTTGTCTAGATTCATCTTTATCACCTACATTATAATTTATGTTTTTTTTATTTTTTAGTATATGTATTTTGATTATAATTTTTATGTTTTTTTAGTTAAATTTAGAAAAAAAATACTTAACTCTAAATATAGAATTAAGTAAATATTAATTTAATAAAAATTAGTTTATTTTATCTAATGGTTAATTTTAAAGTAGCTATCTCGTCTCCTTGAAATTTTATATGCTGTATGTAGTAACTGTTCATATTCAGATATATCTATAAGTCTTTTTATATCTTGCATATATATCATCAGCACCCGGAAATAAACGCCATGATAATGAAAATGACACTTCTTTTGATAGTTCCATTTGAGCATGATTAATCATTGTCACACCCATCTTACTGTAAAATGGTAGTAAAAATGGATAAACCTGTAACCATGAATTATATCTTAATGAAAATAAGTCTTCAACAATACAATTATAATCTCTTAGCAAATCTGGATGAATATCAACTGGTATAATTTTTCTTCCACCAGGCAAAATTAAATTGTTAATACTCGCTCTTAAAGTTGTTTCAATACAGTCTTCTTTAGCATCAATCATTCCTTTAAGACATTATAATTAGACTCTCATAATCTCTATTTTTGATTTTGGTTCTTCTTTCTTACTCATAAAGTCAAGATACGGTTGTTCATCTTGCCATTCTTGCCCATTAATTAACATAATATAAAACCCTCCTTGAATTTGTTTAAACACATAAGTTAAAGTATGTCTATTATTCTTTTATATTTTATTTAATTATGTTAAAATTTATTTAGGAGATGATATGTAGTGAACGATTGTTTATTTTGTAAAATTGCTAAGGGAGAGAATCCTTCTTACACTTTATTTGAAGATGATGTTTTAAAAGTTATGTTAGATGTTTTTCCTAATAGTACTGGGCATACTTTAATTATTCCAAAAGAGCATTATAAAGATTTAGATGATATTCCTATGGATGTTTTAACTCATATTTTAGAGATATCTAAACAAATTAAACCTTTATTAGAATCTAAGTTAAATCCAGAGAGTATTGTTTTAATTCAAAATAATGGAGAAGAGGAAAAGATTAAGCACTTTCATTTACATTTAATTCCTAAGTATAAAAGTGTAGTTAAGATGAGTTTAGAAGAGGTTTATAATTTATTAAGGAGGTAACTATGCAAGAATTAGTAATTGGAGGTATTTATAAGCATTTTAAAGGACATGTTTATAAAGTTTTATGTGTTGGAAGAAATGCTGATACTACTGAAGAGGAAGTTGTTTATCAGAATGTTAATGATGAAAATGATATTTGGATTAGAGATAAGAAAGAATTTTTATCTTTAATGGATAAAGAAAAATATCCAGACGTGGAACAAGAATTTCGCTTTATGTTAATAAGCAATGAAAAAAGTAATCACTAAGTGACTACTTTTTTATTTAGAGTCTACCAACCTACGAAAGCTCCGAAGATTATTGCTAAAAGTATAAATAATATTAATATTACGAAGAAAGAGTTTCCGTATCCGTTGTTTCCTCCACAACATGGATTTTGTTTTTGACAACAGTTATTCATTTTTAACACCCCCTTATTTTAGATAAATGCACCTAGTATGATTACTAGTAAAATAAATAATACTAAAGCAAATGCTGCTCCTGAAATTTTGTTATTTCCACAACCACAATTCATTAGTCATTCCTCCTTTTTTATCTTTACATTTTTATTATAAGCAAATCTTAGAAATATGTGAGTGCTAATTATTGTGTTTTTTAAAGTTTTTTGCTATTATATGTAGTAATGGAGGTATTTTTATATGAAAAAGTTGGCTACTATTTTCTTTTGCCTATTCTTATTATGTGGTTGTTCTACTTCTCACTTAAAAGATGGCGAAGAAAGTGTTGTTAAATTTGAAGATGGTGGGATAAGTGCTCAGGAGTTATATGAGAAATTAAAAGAAACTTATGGAGCAGATGTATTAATTACATTAATAGATACAGAACTTCTTTCAAGAGAGTATAGTGAAGATAACGATGAAAAGATTTATATTAATCAAGTTATAAGTTCTCTTAAAGAAGAATGGAAAGATGATTTTGAGAGTAAGTTACAACAAGTTTATGGAGTTAAAACTGAAAAAGAAATGGAAGAGTATGTAAGACTTTCTTATAGAAGAAATAATTGGAGAACTAAGTATGCTGAGAGTTTAGTTAATGATACTCAGATAGATGATTATTATAAAGATCATTTAGTTGGAGATATGGAGGCTAGTCATATTCTTATTTCAAGTAAAGCTACTAGTAGTATGTCTGAGGATGAAAAGAAAGCTGCTGAGGATAAAGCTTTAGAAACTGCTAAAGAAGTTATAGAGAAATTAAATAATGGTTCTAAGTTTGAGGATTTAGCTAAGGAATATAGTGATGATGCTGCTAATAAAGATAATGGTGGCAAATTAAGTTCTTTTAATGATCGTAGTAATTTTGATGAGAATTTCTTAGAAGCTGCAATTAGTCAAGAAGTTGGAAAGTATTCTTCTACTCCTGTTAAATCTCAATTTGGATATCATATAATTCTTAAAACTAAACAAGCTGATAAACCTGAATTAAAAGATGTTAAAGATAGTATTATTTCTAAAATCGCTCAGGATATGATTAGCGAAGATACTAATTTTGGTGCTAAATCATTACTTGGTTTAAGAGAAAAATATGGAATTAAAATTACTGATTCAGATTTAGAGAAAAGTTATAATAAATTATATGGATTATAATAAAAACACCGATTAGGTGTTTTTGTTTGTGGAAAGAGCTTTACTTTTTATTTTCTATTAAAGTATTAATGTCATCTATATTAAAACCTTTTTTGTATAGATGTGTACGAATATTATTTTCTAGATAAATTCCAGTATGTTTTTTATTATATTTCTCATATGCTTTTTTGTATTCTTTTTCAAGTGAATCATTATCATTTTTTTCTATATTATTTAGAAGACTATCTATAAGATCATTCTGATAACCTAAATTAAATAAGTCTATTTTGAGCTTATTCTTTATTATAAATAAAGATTTGTTTTTCATTAATGATACTCGTTTTTTTATTATCTTTTCAAGTTTTTCTTTCCATATATCTTCATCAATTGTAGATAAATACTCATCTATCTTATATTCAAGTAATCCTAAATCTAATAGATTTTTCTTTATTTTATAAGGTCCCATACTAGTTAAGTTTAATTTATCATTTGTATATGCTTCTATGTATCTTGATTCATTTAGATATCCCTCATCTTCTAGTCTTTTTATTACTTCATTTATTAAATCAGATTTAAATCCTTTTTTCTTTAGATATTCATTTAATTCAGTAGATGATCTCATTTTGATTTCTAAATAAGAGAGACTTATATTATATATTTCATAGTATCTATTTTCTTTTAGTACTTTTTCTAGTAATTCTAGAGAGATATCTTTTGTTAATAGGAGGTTGTTTTTTATTATTACATCTTCATATATTATTATTTCTTTTGTGTCAAAGGTTACTTTATATTTTCCTTTAGACATTTTCTTGTATTTTAATATTTTCATAATAACAAAAAAAGATTATTCGCTTATTTTGATTAATCCCTTTTCTAATTCTTCTAAACTTCTTCCTATTTCTTTTTTTGATACATATTGGTCTTTTTTCATTTGGTAATGATCATTTATCATCATTTGTTTACTTCTTTCTGAGGCTACATGTACAAGTTTGTATTTTGAGTCTACAATTGTTAGAAGCTTATCTATAGATGGATATATCAACATTCTCACTCTCCTTTATTTTAATATACTATGAGCTTTTTTTTTACTCAAGGCTTTTTACATTTTTTGACAATAATTTTACAAACATTACTTGATTGCTTCTCGTAAACCTTTTAATATTTCTACCATAGCCCATGTGTCTTGTTTGCAGTATTCTATAAGTGCTGCTTGTTTTCTTTTTCTTTCTTCTTCGGTCATTTTTTTGTAATTAGCATATTCTACAAGGGCTTGTGTTCCATTTTGAACTTCTAGATCTTTATAGCTTAAATTAGTAAATAGAGGTAGTGTTTTTTTTATTGAGAATGAGCCACTTTGGGCATTATTATAATAGTTCATTGTGGAGCAGTTGTATTCATCAAAGCCTAGACTTTTGTAAAGTTCTTTATTGTTATCTATTATTTCTAGAAGGTCTCTACCACTTTCTCTTATGGCTAGTAGTTCTTTTTTGTATTCAGGAAATATGTTTGCAAGTTCTTTGATTCTTCCTTTTTCAAATGTTACATTTTGAGCTAGCATGCAGCCTCCTGTTTCAAGTATAGGGATTCTAGTGACTAATTCTTTTACAAGTTCTAAACGTTCGTCTTCGTTTGTTTTTGCTAAGAATACATAGTTATCTATTTCTTTATCACAAACTCCTGGAGCACGTTCTATGTGAAGGCTAAATTCAAATGGACTTTGATAATATGGATGTTCTCCTTTAAATCTAGGTATAGGGCAAGGAAGTGTTTCAAAATCTAAGTGATATATTGGATATTTTAGGCTTTCTAATCCTGCTTTAATTTTTGCTTTGTTTATATATACTTCATTATTGTCGTAACAATTTCTTTGAATTTTGTGATTTTCACTAGTTAGCCAGTTTTCTGGTATATCATCTAATTTAATATATCCTTCGTTTATTAAATCATATTTATTATATTTTATGCCATCACCTTTAAAACTAACAAATCTTTTATAGTTAAAACTTGCATTTTTTTCTGGAACGTTTTCAAAGCATAGAGATTTATATTTACATTCTGTATTTTTCTTTAACGCACAATAGACACCTACTTTACAAGGTGTGGAATCACTTTCAAATATGTATTTTTCTAAATTTTGTCTTTCTATATTTATTTTAGACTGATACATACTAGTTATGTCATTGAGTTCATATAAATCAATTATTTCATTTCCTAAATGATCTGTTCTAAATACTCGTTTACCATTTTCTGTATATCCATCATATTCATATTCATCATTAAGAACTGCTAAATAGTAGTTTACATTTTTTTCTATATTATTTTCTCTCATGTATCCTTCTATTATAAATCTTTGAACTGATAGGTCATACATGTATTTTCCTACATCAGTAAATCTATCAAGTAAGTTTTCTACTTTATTAGGATAGTTTTTAGAAAGTCCTGGATCACTTGCTAGTTTATAATAATTTTTTGTTCGTATAAATAATGGAAATTTTTCTTTTTCTATAGAGTATTCCATTTTTTTATATTTTCTTGATGTCGTAGCTTTTACTTCTATTATGTTTATTTCATTTTCATTTTCATTATATATATCAACAAAGCAAAGATATTTTATTCCATTTTTATTAAAGTCAAAACTTTCTTGTCTATATGTATCAAGACTATAGATTGTTTCTCCTTCAAATAATTTTTCTATGTATAGTCCTGCAGTTACTTCTACTTCTTTATAATATTCCATTAATGCTTCTAATTGGATATCAACTTTTACTGTTTTGTCTATAGTTTCTCCTTCTTCTGTTTCTTCGAACATTGTACCTAGCATTTCTTTATAGTTTTCTTTTTCTTCTTCTTTTATGTATTCTTCTATAGTCATTTTACTGTCTAATTTATCTTTACGGATTTCTTCTAATGCTCCAAATCTTCTGCATCTTGTGTAGTTTATAAAGTTTGTTTTTGTTATTGCCATTTAATCACTTCCATTTTTATTATACAATATATGTAGAAATGCAGAAAGAAAAAATCGAGTTATTAACCCGATTTTAGAAGTTATTACAGCAACAGTCATTTACATTGCAAATTTCGTTTTCTTCACAGCAAGTGTAGCATGGACTATAAGTATGTCTATAGATGTGATGATTTACTATTCTTGTGTTTATTGGACATACGTGTGGTACTTCATGCATTATTTCCCTGTGAATTATTCTTTCTTGTGGACATTCATATACTGGTGCACATACCATTCCTGGCATACTTCCTTGGTAAGCAGCAGTTCCCATACTTGGGCAAGATGTGCTCATTCCTGCATAAGCAGCTCCGCTCATGGTACTTGTTTTTGTTTCAGAGAAACTTTCTTTATTAGTTTCAACTTCATATCCAGTATACATTCCATTATTTGTATTGTTATACACTAGTCTCACTCCTTTTCACTTATATACTATGTTAAAGTGCATTATATGGATGGGCTAGTACCTTTAATAAAAATTTTTTAGAATGGCATTTTCATATTACCATTTGTTAACTGTTTCATCATTGTTTTCATACTTTCAAATTGTTTTAATAGTTTGTTTACTTCTTCTACTGAAGTTCCACTACCTTTGGCTATTCTTTGTTTTCTTGTCGCTTTTAGTATTTCTGGTTTTCTTCTTTCTTCAGGTGTCATAGATAATATTATCGCTTCAACTCTTGCCATTAGTTTAGGATCTATGTTTATGTTATTTAATCCCATTTTTTTAGCTCCAGGTAATAATTTTAGTATGTTTTCTAGTGGTCCTAGTTTTTTGATTTGTTTCATTTGATTTAGAAAGTCTTCTAAGTCAAAGTTTCCTTTTTTCATTTTTTTAGCTGTTTCTTTTGCGGTTTCTTCATCAATGATTTCGCTAGCTTTTTCTGCGATGCTTACAATATCTCCCATTCCTAAAATTCTGTCTGCAATACGGGATGGTACAAATTCACTGAGTCCATCAAGACGTTCAGAGTCCCCTATTAATTTAATTGGTATATTAGTTAGGTGTCTAAGAGATAGTGCAACACCACCTTTTGTATCTCCATCCATTTTTGTTAAAATACATCCAGTTAATGGAAGGGTTTCATTAAATCCTGTTATTACATTAATTGCATCTTGTCCCATCATAGCGTCTATTACTAATAGAATTTCATTAGGTTTTATTTCTTCGTTAATGTTAACTAATTCTTGCATCAATGTTTCATCTATTTGAAGACGTCCAGCAGTATCGATTAATATGTAATCATAGCCTTTTTCTTTGGCATATTCTATACCATTTTTTGCAATTTCTACAGGATTTTTATTTCCTTCTTCATATACTTCAATATTTAGGCTTTTTCCTAGTGTTTTTAATTGATCAATAGCGGCTGGTCTATATACATCACACGCGATGAACATTGGTTTTTTATTCCATTTTTTTCTGACTAGGTTTCCTAGTTTACCTACTGTTGTTGTTTTTCCACTTCCTTGTAAACCGCTCATTAAAACTATAGTCATTCCTTTTTCTATTATTAAAGGACTATTATCTTTTCCAAGTAAGTTAATAAGTTCATTTCTTATTATGCTTGCAAACATTTCTCCTGGTTTTAAACTTTTTTTAACTTCTTCACCTAGTGCTTTTTCTTTTACATTGTTGACAAATTCTCCAACTATTTTGTAGTTTACGTCTGCTTCTAGTAATGCTAGACGAATTTCTCTTGTCATTTCACTGATGTTTTCTTCTGTGATTACTCCATAGCCTTTTACTTTTGAAATAATATTGTCTAATTTGTCTCCTAAATAATCAAACATACTTTACACCTCGCTTGTTCATTATATCATATTTATTTGATAAAAAGCATTATATATATTATAATAAGAAACGTTTTTTAGGAGGAAGCTTTATGAAAAGAAGATATGATTTATTTGAAATAGTACCTGAAAGTGAAAAGTTAGCTGCTTTTAGACAGGCATATATAGATACGATTAGTCAACCTAGTGTTTATAAAGTTGTTAGTAGTTCAGCTGAATGGTTTTATTTTAATCATGGTATTTACGATGTTAAAACACATTTGAAAGATGAGTATTTTGAATTCACATTTATTAAAAAGGGTGATAGCTATCCTAGGTTATTTAAAAATTTTGTTGAATATGGACCTAAGCATGGAAGTAATATTAAAGCTATTAGATATAATGGTGAAGAAAAATTTTTATATACAGATTCAAATGTTATAACTAGAGGTACAAAATATTCTTTAGAGCCTGTTATACCAGTTAGTGAAGATATTTATAATTTATCTCAGATTCAATTTAGGCAATTTAGTACATTAGAATTAGATGATTTAAGTATGTATTCAGATTTTTTTAGAGTTAGTTTTACTCCATACGCATCTTTTAGTGAGCAATTTATAGAAGATTTGTATAGAACTGGTAAAGTTAATTCAGAAACATATTTAAGTCTTTTAGAGAATTTAGAGAAAGAGATGAGCCTTGTTAATACTCTACGAAGAAAATAAAAATTCTGGAATAACCAGAGTTTTTTAATGTAATAAAGTTTCTAATTCTTTTTTTGTGTTTTCGTCTGTTGTTTTTTTTGATATTATCTCTATTTTGTTATAAAGATTATTTAGTTCTAATGCCTTTTCATAAGTTGCTAATTTTTTTTCTATAGTATTTATTGTTTTTCCTACAAATGATTTACTAACATTTTTATTTTCTGATATTTCGCTTAATGAAAGATCTTCAAAATAGTATTCTTCAAAATATTCTTGTTGATTTTCTGTTAATAAGTTTTTATAAATATCATAAAGTTTTATTATGTTTTCTCTTTCTATCATTTTAGAGTATCCTTATAGGTATAGAATCCAATCAATGTTTTTGGATCTGTTATTTCTCTTTTTCTAATTAATTCTTCTACTTCATCTATATCATAAAATTCAACATCATCTACTTCATCATCTTCAAGTGGTTTTGAAATTTTATTTTTTACTTTAATTAAATATATGTTCATTTCTCCGTCTGACATGTTTTCAATTATATTATATGTTATTATTGGTTCTTCACTTATGTTAATTATATCGCTTCTGGTAATTCCACATTCTTCTTCAAGTTCTTCAATTATTATGTCTTTCTTTGAAATATTTTTATCTAGGGTACCAGCAGGTATTTCAAGTGTTTTTTTTCCTAATATAGGTCTATATTGACTTACAAGTGCTAGTTTTCCATCTTCATTTATTACTACTCCTGCAGATGCGCCTCTTAATGCTACCTTTGTATAAATTTCTTTCTCGCCGTTATTTTCTCTTTCACATTCATAAATTGTTACTATTCCATCATATAATACTTTCATTAGTTCCACTCCTTAAATAATCCATAAATGTAATTTTCTATATCGAATGCTAACATGTCTTCTGCTTTTTCTCCAAATCCTACATATTTTACTGGAATTCCTACACTGTCTTTTATTGCTAATACTATTCCACCTTTTGCTGTTCCATCTAATTTAGTTAGGATTATACCCGTTATTTTACATATTTCTTTAAAGCTTTTTGCTTGGCTTATTCCATTTTGTCCTGTTGATGCGTCTATTACAAGTAATGTTTCGTCTACTTCTCTATTCGTTTGTTTTTCTATAACACGATTTATTTTTTCTAATTCTTTCATTAAGTTTACTTTGTTTTGTAATCTTCCTGCAGTATCTATAAGTGCAACATCACAGTTATTTTTTATAGCTTCTTCTAATCCTCCATATACAACACTTGCTGGATCGTTAGAATCATTACCATAAAAATCCACACCTATTCTTTCTGACCATTCTTTAGCTTGTGTTACAGCTCCTGCTCGAAATGTGTCTGCGCCTATTATTATTACTTTTTTTCCTTCTTCTTTTAATTTTGTTGCTAGCTTGGCAATACTTGTCGTTTTTCCTACTCCATTTACACCAACAAATAGTATAGTTGTCAGTCCTTCTTTGTTATAGTTTATTTTACTTGTTAGTTGATCTTCACCTACATAGATTAGAAATAATTCATCTACTATGACTTCTTTTAAATATTCGAAGTCTTCAATATTTTCTTCTTTTACTCTTTTTTTTAGTCTATTCATAAAGTCCATAGTAGTGTTAACGCCTAGGTCTGCCATTATTAAAATCTCTTCTAATTCTTCATAAAATTTGTTGTCTATGCGTGTATACTTTACTCCTAATAGACTTAGTTTATTTACAAAATTCTCTCTTGTTTTTGTTAAACCTTCTTCATATTTTTGAGTTTCTTTTTCAGGTTTATTAGTAAAAACTTGTTTTAATTTATTAAATATGCCCACTTTAACCACCATTATAATTATAACATGTATGTTTTTTATGTGCTAGAGTTATTGTTCTTTTTTGGATATGGACTTTTTAGAAGATTTAGTGTATAATTATGTTTATATATATTTTCTTTTTAGAAATTAATTGGAGGAGTTTTTTATGAAAACGCAAGAACAAGAGACTTTTGTGTTCGCTTTAGGTGGACTTGGAGAAGTTGGAAAAAATATGTATGCTATTATGCATGAAGAGGAAATTATTGTTATAGATGCAGGAGTAATGTTTCCTGAAGATAGTTTGCTTGGAATAGATTATGTGTTAGCTGATTATACTTTTTTGAAGCAAAATGAAGATAAGATTAAAGCACTTTTTATTACTCATGGGCATGAAGATCATATTGGTGGTATTCCTTATGTTTTAAATCATTTGAATATTCCTGTTATCTATGCGCCTAAAGTTGCAAGTGAACTTATTAAGAATAAACTTGAAGATAAAGGTGTAGCTTATAAAAATATAGTTATTATAGATGAAGATATGAAGCCTCAGTTTAAACATTTTAAGATTGAGTTCTTTAGAACTACACATTCAATTCCTGATAGTTTTGGTATTAGTGTTATGACACCTAATGGACGTGTTGTTACTACAGGTGATTTTAAATTTGATTTGACACCTATAGGACCAATGGCTAATTTAGGGAAAATGGCTAGAATAGGAGAAGATGGAGTTAAATTATTGATGAGTGATTCAACAAATGCTTTGGTTCCTGGTTTTTCTACTAGTGAAAGTGATGTTGATGAAGCTTTAAGTGATATTATTAGAAATTGCAAAGGGAGAATTATTTTGGCTACTTTTGCATCAAATATTTATAGAGTTATTCATATTATAGAGACATGTCGTAAAAATAATAGGAAAGTTGCAACTTTTGGTAGAAGTATGATTAATAGTATCGAGATTGCTAAGAGTTGTGGTCTTATTAAAGATAAGAGTATTTTTATTACTAGTGATGAAGCAAATAAGAGTAAACCAGAGAATGTGTGTCTTCTTTGTACAGGAAGTCAAGGAGAACCTTTAGCAGCACTTAGTAGAATTGCTAATGGAGTTGATTCTAATATTACACTTATGCCTGATGATACTGTTATTTTCTCTAGTTCTCCAATTCCTGGAAATGCTATGAGTATTAATAGAGTTATTAATAAATTATATTTAAAAGGAGCTAAGGTATATACTACATCTAGTGAAGCAGATATTCATACTAGTGGACATGCTAAGCAAGATGAGTTAAAACTTCTTTTAAGGCTTATGAAACCTGAATATTTTATGCCAGTTCATGGAGAGTATAGAATGCTTAAAGCTCATGCGGATTTAGCTCATGAATGTGGAATAGATGAAGATCATACTTTTATACTTAAGAATGGAGTTATGTTAGCTTTATCTAAAAATGGAGTTAAGGTTTCTAAAAGTATTCCTATTAATGATGTTTATGTCGATGGTAAACGTATAGGTGATATTGGAAGTTCAGTGATTAAGGATAGAAAGATTATGAGTACTGATGGTGTTTTAGTTGTTATTTTAAATATTGATACTAATAAACATCGTTTAGTGTTAGATCCTAATGTTACTACACGTGGCTTTGTAGTTGTTAATGAAAATCAAGAACTTATTAGTAGTATTCAAAGTAAAGTAAAAACTATTGCTATTAGTGAACTTAAAAAACATAGTTTTAGTTTAACGGATTTGAAGAATAGAATTATTTTAGAACTTAATTCTTATATAATAGAGACTACTGGTAGAAGACCTATTATTATGCCTATGATATTAGAAGTTAAGGAAGATATAAAAAAGAATAATGAAAATCAACAGATAGAGAAAAACACTTATTAAGATTTAGTGCTTAATAAGTGTTTTTTAGTTTTCTGCTGATGAACAAGTTGAGTCTAATGTATCTACTGTGTATGGATTATCGCTTGTTCCATCTCCACTTTTCCATTTAACACATGATTTTAGAGATAGGACTGGACGTATTCTAGTGCCTCCTCCAGGTGTTGCTAATCTTCCTGAATAATCACTTCCATTTGTTATAGAATAATTTCGAGCTAATGGCTCTTTAAATCTAATGTTTTCATAATATGCTGGAGTCATTGTCCACCACCAATCTTTATCAACTACACTTGCATTATTTGCATTCAAATAATAATATGACCTAGAATCATTTCCTGTAAATCCTCCTGCATATACTATTTCATCTGCTGTTATGAGTGCTACCGGATTTGTTAGTTTTCCATTTCCTGTAGTTGTACTCGCTGTAAATTTATCAGCACTACTTGCCCCGTTTTCTCCTGTATACAAGCTTCCACTTGCATTATTTCCACATTTATATGATGGGGATCCATTTAGTCTATAAAACGCAGCATAATAGAATGTATTTGATGTATTATATCCTTCATTTGCCCGATCATTACAATAAATTGCTGTTCTACTTACATATCCATCATAACTTAGTTCTATTGTATTATCATACCAATCGTCTATTATTTTTTTAATATCTGAATCAATAATATTTTCTCTATCTTTTGTGACAGTTCCAGTATTTGTACTATACATATATCCTGCATATTTTGGCTCATTTCCTGAAAAATATCCTAATGTATCTATATAGCCAGATATAGTATTTTTATCTGTTCCTGCATATAGCAATCGAATACTTCCGTCTTCATTTATTCTGATTATCCTCCAATATATTCCTGCAAAGTATACCCAGTTATCTAACGAATTTCCTGAGAAGTAATATACTGTATTTCCATTTTCTGTTTGATTTCCACTTGCTGTAAATAGTGTTTTTGTGTTTGAAGCTTCATAAATTCCACTATTTAAATTTGGTCTAGACCCAGGTCTTGTTGGATGATCTGCTAATATTTGATCTTTTAATTTAATTAATTCTACTAAAGTTATTGTACATGTTCTATTTGACGTCACATTACTTACCGCCAATGTACTTCCGTTTAATGTGCATCCAGTACCACTCACTGTGGCTCCTTCTAAAGTATATCCTTCATTTGGAGTTATCGTAAATGTTTTAGAAGAACCGTGTTCTACTGATGCACTTGCTGGACTTGCACTTCCACCCGTTACATTCACTGATACTGTATATGTAGATTTCTTTAATGCCACACTACATGTCTGGTTTGATTTAACCCTACTTATAGTGAGTGTACTTCCACTTAAAGTGTGATTTGCTCCGCCTGTACATGTGATTGTTGGATTATTTAATGTATAGCCAGTACTAGCTGTTATTGTGAATTCTTTTGAATCTCCATGCGCTACCATTACATTACTTGGTTTTAAAGACCCACCTGTTATATTCATAGTTAAGTTATAGTTTATCTTTTCTGTTGTTACTCTACATGTTTGTGATGATGTTATCTTACTTA
>CANSAJ010000023.1 GCA_947644695.1 uncultured Bacillota bacterium
ACCCCCCCGATTTTTTTATCTATTAAATCAAGAGAGATTAGTTTCTTCATAGTAATGCGCGTCTCCTTTTATTATTCACACTTACATTTTATCTTCATCTTATGTCATTGTCAATGACTTATTGTTAGTTTAACTAACTTTAACAAATATAAAAAATACCATAGTTAACTAACTATAGTATTATCATTTATTTATTTTTTATGCACAACAGCTCCTACTTATAATATTTATTTTATCTTTCATTTCCAAGAATTCGCTTCATTTCACTTAATTTGTTTTCTAACAATTTCTTATCAATTAGTTTTAATTTATATTCAGAAATTAATGTTTGAGACATATTTTTGCTAAGTGAGTATTCAACTATATTTTTATCTTTAGAACTACATAAAATTACTCCAACACTTGGATTTTCATTTTTCTTTTTAACATCTCTATCTAATGCTTCCAAGTATAAATTCATTTTCCCCAAATATTCGGCTTTAAATTCACCTAATTTTAACTCAAAAGCAACAAGACAAGATAATTCGCGATTAAAAAATAGCAAATCAATAAATAAATCATGATTACCAATTTGAATACGATACTCATCACCAATAAAAGTAAAATCTTTTCCAACTTCTAAAATAAAATCTTTTAAATTTTTTACAATAGCATTTTTTAAATCTTTTTCCGAATATTCATTTGGTAGGTCTAAGAATTCCAAACTATAAAGATCTAAAATTCTCGTATCTGGATAGTCATCTTCATCAATAGTTTTATTTGTAGTTGGTAGTGCATTACCTTCTGATAATAAATAGCGTTCATAATAAGCAGAGGAAATTTGTCTATCTAATTCTCTTTTTGAATAATTTCTTTAATAGATAATTGTAGATAAAAAAGCCTTTCTTCACTTGATTTCGAACCACTTAAAATTAATAAATTATTTGTCCAACTTAATTGCGTCACCAGCGGCGTCGCAATCACATCATCTTTATATGTTTTATAAAATTGTACCATTCTTTCAATATTTCTTTTAGTGAATCCTTTTACTTCAGGATAATTAGTTTTCATAAAATCTGCTAATTTTGTAGTTATTTTATCTCCATACCTACTATTTTCTATTAACTCATATAAAAATTTGCCAACATCTAAATAAAGCAAAATTAATTCTTCATTTACTTTTTTATAGGCATTATTTTTTCTTTTTTCAATCATTTCAATAATTCGATTAAAATTTACATCTAACATAAAATCCCTCTATCTTTAATTTTTTATCATAAATACTATAGTATTATCTTATTAATTTATTTTATTCAAACGTTGCTAATATTATAAATTAATCTTCATTGAAATCGCCTATAAACATAGCGTCCCCAAAAGAGAAAAATCTATATTTATTACTAACAGCATGTTTATAAGCATTTATTATATTATCTCTTCCTGCCAAAGCACTAACAAGCATTATTAATGTACTTTTAGGCAAATGAAAATTAGTAATCAAAGCATCTATAGCTTTAAATTTATATCCAGGATAAATAAATATATTAGTACTCTCTGTACATTCCTTAAATTCTCCATATTTATTAATAACACTTTCTAAAGTTCTAGTAGTCGTAGTTCCAACAGCTATAATACGTCTCTCATCTCTCTTAGCTTCATTTAAAATATTAGAAGTTTCTTCACTAACCATAAACACTTCGCTATGCATATCATGTTCCTTTATATTAGAAACACCAACAGGCCTAAAAGTGCCTAATCCAACATGAAGAGTAACATATGTAATAATGACACCCATATTCTTAAGTTCTTCTAAAATTTCATCTGTAAAATGAAGACCAGCTGTAGGTGCTGCTGCACTTCCTGGAATCTTAGCATAAACAGTCTGATATCTAAGTTTATCTTTCAATTGCTCATGAATATAAGGCGGTGTAGGCATAGATCCAAGCTTATCTAATATTTCTAATAAAATACCTTCATAAATAAGTTCCACATGTACAATACCATCATCTTTTTTCAAGCTCACTTTAGCTTTAAGTTCTCCATTACCAAATACAATAATACTTCCTTCATGAAGTCTCTTACCAGGCTTAGCAAGACATTCCCAAATATCTCCTTCTATATTTTTAAGAAGCAAAATTTCTATAACTGCCCCTGTATCTTCTTTAGCGCCTAAAAGTCTAGCAGGAATAACTTTAGTATCATTTAAAACTAAAACATCTCCCTTTCTAAAATAAGATACAATATTCTTAAATATTTTATCTGCAATTTTTCCTGTCTTTCTATCTAAAACCAACAATTTAGAATCGCTTCTATCTTTTAAAGGAACCTGAGCAATTAATTCTAAAGGTAACTCATAATCATAATAATCTACATCATATATTTCATTCATAAACATCACTCTTTTTCTTCAAACATTATACTACATTATACTATAAACTTTCATTCTTTTTTTAATTTTTAAGAAAAAAAGAACATAAATGTCCTTTTATATATTTTTAACTTCCTTAATTTTTTCAAGTAACATATCCTTATCCATAAATCCTACTGAATAAGAAACTTCTTTACCGTCCTTAAAAAATACTAAATGTGGTATACTCATAACCTTAAATCTATTAGCTAGTTCACTATAAGTATCTGTATTAACTTTTATTATATTAATTTCATCTTTAACATCTTCTAAAACCATACCAAGCATCTTACAAGGTCCGCACCAATCAGCATAAAAATCTACTAAATATGTTCCTTCTTTAATCAAATCATCAAAATTCTCGCCTTTATAATAAATCATTCTTTCACCCCCTTAAGTAATTTATTCATATTTTCTTCAGTTATAATATTATTCTCAAATAATTTTACAATAGCTTCTTCTACATTCCCTGCTTCATAAACATCTTTAATAGCATGCCAAGTATCTTCAACTACAGGCGCTAGTAAAGGGGTTTTATCTAAAATAAATCTATTAACTTTACTATTAGAAAGAAAACTAAAATTAAATATACTTAAAATAAATAAAACTATAAACAAGAAAATATACATCTTAATAAATCCAAACACTCCACCAATTATTTTAGAAATAAAACCTAAAATAATAGTTGCATCCATAACTTTTTCCACTACATTAGTAAGTTTAAGAATTACTCTATAAATCAAACTAAATATAATAAGTAAAACTATAAAAGATATTATATGATATATCAAAACTGAAATAGCACTATTGCCACCTAACTGTGGAAGTGTTTTAATAAGGACTTCTGCAAGTGGACTTTTAAGAACCCACGATAAGAAAAAAACCAAAATTGTACCAAAAAATCCTACAATACTTCTAACAGCCCCTAATCTAAATCCATCTATAATACCAATTATAAGAAGAACAATTAATATCGCATCTACTAAATTCATAATTACCTCTTTCCTCTTCTGTTTATTATGTCCTAAACTAATTATATTATAATTATAATGAAAAATAAACCTTTTTATGATAAAATTATAAAAGGTGAATGACATGACTATAGTATTTAAAGTAAGTGATAATATAAAAGAAAAAATGATTGAATATTACATGGATAAAAGAAAAGAAAAAACTCCTCCATATGCTATATTTCAAGCTGTTGAAGCAGATACAGTAATAACACTTTACGAAAGTGGAAAAGCAATGTTTCAAGGAATTTCTGCGGACATTGATGCCAATATTTGGAGAGATATGGAAAAACACTTTAACAATATTGAAGTAGATACAAGATCTACAGAAGAAAAGAAAAAAGATGAAGTCGACAAAACCAATTATTACTTTAATGCTATAGGAAGCGATGAAGTTGGAACTGGAGACTACTTCTTACCAATTGTAGTAACAGCAACATTTATAACTAAAGAGGACTTAAAATTCTTAGAAGGACTTGGTGTACATGATTCAAAAAAACTTACAGACGAAAAAATAAAAAGATGTGCCCCTTTAATTATAAAAAGAATTCCATACGAATCTCTAATACTTTCAAACAAAGAATATAATGAATATCATGCTAAAGGATACAACATGAATAAAATCAAAGCAATAATGCACAACAAAGTATTATACAAAATGAAAAACAAAAACTATCCATATGAAAAAATAATAGTAGATCAGTTTGCTTTACCCGGAGTTTATTATAATTATTTAAAAGGACTGAAAGAAAAAGTAACAAACATAACATTTCTTACTAAAGCAGAAGACAAAAACCTTTCTGTAGCATGTGCTTCTATTATAAGTAGATATATATTTTTAAAAGAACAAAAAGCACTAGAAGAAAAACTTGGCTGCCCTATTCCTAAAGGTGCTGGAGTACAAGTAGATGAAAGTGGTCGTAATCTAGTTAAAAAACATGGCAAATCTATACTAGATGAAATAAGCAAAATAAGTTTTAAAAACACAGAAAGAATAATAGAAAAATAACTGATATCAACATCAGTATTTTTTTATAAATTCTTCAAGTTTTAATTTTAAAAGCAACAAAAGAAAAGAACAATATATTGTCCTAATCAACACAATCTTTTTAACTCATCTAAAAGTTTTAATGCTTCCATTGGAGTAACTTCAAAAGGATTAATATTCTTTAAAAACTCTCTTAACTCGTCTCTTTCCTCTTCCTTCAAATCAAGTTCAAATTGCTTAACATGTTTTTCTTGTCCTGCTTCACTTTCATAAACACTTAACATTCTATTAGCTTCTTCTATAACTTCCTTAGGTAAATCTGCTAATTTAGCCACATTAATTCCATAACTTTTATCTACTGCACCTTCCATAACTTTATGTAGAAAAACAACAGTTTCAGCATCCTCATCAATTGAAACATGAACATTTTTTATACCCTCTATAAACTCACTCATCTTAGTTAACTCATGATAATGTGTACTAAACATAGTCTTACACTTCAAATTCTTTGAAATATAAGTAATAATACTTCCTGCCAAACTCATTCCATCATACGTACTAGTTCCTCGTCCTAACTCATCAAATAAAATCAAACTATCTTTTGTAGCATTTCTAAGAGCATAAGCGCTCTCTTTCATCTCTACCATAAAAGTAGACTCACCACCCACTAAGTCATCACTCGCTCCTATCCTAGTAAATATCTTATCAAAAATAGGCAAATCTGCTTCTGTAGCAGGAACAAAACATCCCATTTGATTCATTATAACAATTATAGCAAGTTCTCTCATATATGTTGACTTACCACTCATATTAGGACCAGTTATCATTAAAATATTAGTATCTTTATCCATAATTATATCATTAGAAACATAATTATCTTTAATCACCCTTTCAACCACAGGATGTCTACCATTTATAATTCTAATATTATGATCATTATTAATATTAGCTCTTATAAAACCATACTCTTCACTTACAGTACTAAAAGATTGCATCACATCATAATAAGCAATCAACTTACTTACATTTTGTAAATCTGGAATATATTCTTTTACTTTATCCTTAATTTCATTAAATAACTGATACTCCAAAGATTTAATCTTATCTTCAGCATTTAAAATCATATCTTCTTTCTCTTTTAACAAAGGAGTAATAAATCTTTCACTATTACTAATAGTCTGTTTTCTAACATATCCAGCATCTTCACTAATATCTTTAGCAGCACCTTTACTTATCTCTATATAATAACCAAAAACCTTATTATATCCAACTTTAAGAGACTTGATACCAGTTCTTTCTCTCTCTTCACTTTCAAATTTACTAATAAAATCTTTACCATTCTTTCTTAAATCTCTTAATTCATCAAGTTCACTAGAATACCCTTCCTTAATAACATTACCTTCTTTAATAGTAATAGGTGCATCTAAATCAATTGACCTTTCTAATAAATCATACAAATCATCAAAAGTCTTTAAAAGTGATAATCCTAAATTACTTAAAACTAAATTAATATCAGGAATAACTCTAATACTACTTTTAAGCTGTAACAAATCTCTACCATTTAAATTAGAAATAACTACTTTACCAACTAATCTTTCTAAATCATATATTTGATACAAATACTCTTTTAATTCACTCTTTAACAAAAATTCTTTATTAAGAAGCTCTACTAAATCATGACGCCTATTAATCTCTTCTAAATTAACACTTGGCTTAATAGTAAAATCTCTAAGAAGTCTAGCTCCCATAGAAGTTTTAGTCTTATCTAAAAGCCATAACAAACTATATTGTTTTTCTTTATTTTTAAGAGTTTGCACAAGTTCTAAGTTTCTTATACACTCTTTATCTAAAGAAAGATACAATTTAGAATCAACATAAACAGGCTCCATCAAATGTGTCATTTCTTTTTTCTGATTATATGTAATATAAGAAATAAGTCTCAAAGTATTATCTTCCAATTTAGCATCATTAAGATTCTTAACCCTTTCTCTTTTAATATCACTATAATCTCTATCATATACACTAATAAAAACATTATAATTAGTCTTTAAAACATGTAAAATTTCTTTATCAAAATCAGATGTTACAACAAGTTCTTTAATTCCTAAACTTACAATTTGACTAATTAATTTATCAGATTCATAACTTATATATGTACAAAATAATTTACCACTAAGTAAATCTAAATAACTAAGAGCATAAATATATTTATAATCTGCTATACTTCCAACAAAATTATAATTTCTCTCATCTAAACAATCTGTATTAGTTAATGTACCTTTACTAACTATTTGTATAACTTCACGTTTAACTATACCCTTAGCTGTTTTAGGGTCTTCTACCTGTTCACAAATAGCCACTTTAAAACCTTTATCTATAAGCTTTTCTAAATAAACATTAACAGCATGATGAGGAACACCACACATAGGTACTCTTTCACTAAGACCTGCATTCTTGCCTGTAAGAGTAAGCTCAAGCTCATGACTAACTGTAACTGCATCTTCAAAAAACAACTCATAAAAGTCTCCTAAACGATAAAATAAAATTATATCTTTATACTCCATTTTAGTCTTATAATATTCTTTCATCATAGGACTTAAATCATCTATATTAACATCGCTTAACTTCATAACATCACATCCATATTAATTATATTATAAATTACCAAAAATCTCCAGAAAGAAAAAAGACATTAAAGAAAAATCTTTAATATCAATTCTCAGCACTACTACATGTCGAATCTAATGCATCTACTGTATATGGATTATCACTAGTCCCATCTCCACTCTTCCATTTAACACAGGATTTCAGAGATAACACTGGGCGTACTCCACCATCTGTAACATAGACATTTCTATTAAGTAAATAACCAGGTGTGCCAGTACCTCTGACACGAATAACATTAGCCCCTCCACTTTTATCCCAGGAGTATGGACTCATTGTCCACCACCAAGTGGATCCAGTAACGCTACCTCCAGCAGCGTTGTAATAATAATATGCTGGTGCACTTGTACTATATCTTCCCCCTGCGAATACTAGCTCATCTGCTGTCATCAAAGCTATTGGATTTGTTAACTTTCCATTTCCTGTACTTGTACTTGCTGTAAATTTATCAGAATCACTTGCTCCATTAGTTCCTGTATATAAATTTCCGCTTGCATTATTTCCACATTTATATGATGGGGCTTTTGCATCCGCTAGTCTCTTAGATGTAGCATATGAGAACCTACTTGATGTATTATAATCTTCATTTGCCCTGTCATTACAATAAATTGCAGTTCTACTTACATAGCTATCATAACTTGGTTCTATTGTATTATCATACCATATATCTATTACTCCCTTTATTGTAGAGTTTATTGCGTTATTTCTATTACTTGCTAAATCCCCACTACTTCCATACATATATCCTACATACATTGGATTATCATAATCTGTATTATATGCACTTGCTCCTATATATCCAACCTCTGTATTTTTATCCGATCCTACATAAAGTAGTCGTATACTACTATCCTCATTTATTCTGATTACCCGCCAATATAGATTAGCGAAGTATACCCAGTTATCTTGTGCATTTCCTGCAAAATAATATACTGTCTTATCATTTTCTGTTTGATTTCCACTTGCTGTGTATAAAGTTCCTGTATTTTCATCTGTAAATACTCCACTACTTAAATTAGGTCTAGCCCCTGGTCTTGTTGGATGATCTGCCAATATTCTAATTCTGAGTAAGGACGTTGAAAGCGATGGGACTGTACATGTCTGACTATTATTTATATTACTTACTGTTACTGTTGTTCCATTTAATACTATTGATGCTCCTCCTGTACAAGTCATATTCTCACTATCTAACATATAACTACTATTTGGTGATACTCCTGAAAATGTTAAACTTCCTCCTGGTGTTGATATTGTTTTACTTGTACTACCACTTCCATTATTTACTACTAATGTTACAGTTATTGCTTCTTTCAATACCACACTACATGTCTGATTCGACTTAACATTACTTATCATTAGTGTACTTCCATTTAAAGTGTGACTAGCTCCTCCAGTACATGTGATTGTTGGATTATCTAAAGTGTAGCCAGTACTAGCTGTTATTGTGAATTCTCCTGAATCTCCATGTGCTACCATTACATTACTTGGCTTAATAGTACCACCTGTTATATTCATTGTAAGATTATAATTTATCTTCTCTGTTGTTAAAGTGCATGTTTGGTCTCTTACTACTTTATCTATCTTTATCTTATTTCCTTCTATGCTTCCCTCTGCATTTCCATCACATACTACTACTGAGTTTTCTAATGTGTAGCCTTCATTTAGATTTATATTAAACTCCACACTTCCATTCTTTATTGTCTCCCCTGGATTTTTACTTGTTATAGAACCATTCTCCATCTCTAGTGTTACTTTATATTTAATATTTGGATTTATTGTCCCTTCTATTATTCCTAATGTTCCACTAAATATCTTCCCCATGTCTTCACTTTGATCTTCATCACTATCATGATATACAAATTCTATTGTATATTCGTGAGTTACTCCTGCAGGTATATCTATATCATATGCTAGTATTGTATCTTCTGAAGTATTACTCTTTGGTATATCTAAATAACCATTCATATTATATCCGTTACTTGAGGTTATCTTATATTGTAAATATCCTTCCGTTACAAACGTATTTACTAAGTCATTTATAACTATATTGTAATTGAAAGTGTTACCACTTTCATTTTTTACGCTAAATGTTTTTGTTTCTTTCCATCCTGGTATTATTTCACTACTTGCTAGCTCGTTATCATCTGTAAATAATATCCTAAGTTCTTTTGCACTTACTCTTATTTCTTTTCCTTCACCTGAAATCATTCCTGTAAAGTATGCATAGCTCATTCCTACACATAATAATAATGTCATTACTATTCCATATACTACAAACTTCTTATTCATTACTTCTTACTCCTCACAACGTATTTTACGTTACAGTTTAAATTATACCGTGATTTACGGTACCTGTCAATAACGCATTTTAAGTTATGATAAATTATAGATGGTGAAAATAAATGAATCGATTAAGAGAATTAAGAGAAGAAAAAGATTTATACCAAAAAGATATTGCTAAGATATTAAACATGTCACAAACTGGATATTCTCAATACGAAACTGAAACTACTGATATACCTACAACTATATTAAAAAAACTAGCAATTTATTACAATACTAGTATAGACTATTTATTATATATTACTGATATCAGAGATCCTTATCCCAAAAGTATAATGAACAAAAAGAGCTAAACAGCTCTTTTTTATTCTCTTACCATTCTTTTTATCAACTTTGCATGAAGTACCACTCTTTCATTATTAACATAACAAGTAGACAAAGTTAAAATTTTATCATTAATATTCACTTCTGCATTAAATTCATACCTGCTTCTTGAAACTAAAGTATCAACAAATTTCTGATGTTCTTCATTAGAAGAAAATGACGTAGTTAAATAATAATCCTCTTCTGGTACACTATAAACAGAAAAAACTTGCCATAATGTATTTTCTTTAGTAGTTGATAGATTTATAACATAATTATCTGTATTTGCATACCAATTATTTCTAAAAATATTTTTTAAAGTTCCAAACATAGTTGTATCTAATCTACTATGTCCATAAATAATAGTATTAGCCTGTAAATTGTTAATATCATTTCTATAATCTAGAAAAATCCATCCAGCATCATTATAACTTTTATCAAATGATCTAGTTAAATAATAATCGTTATCACTAGACTGAACAACAGGATAATTAATATTAGTTCCATTAACTTTTAAAAATCCTACTGTATCACTATTCTTCTTTAAAAGTTCAGTAAAATCCACATCTATAAGTGGTAACTTAATATAATTCCAATAATCATTATCAGGATTTTCTGGCGGATTAACTTTCTCAACTTTTTCTTCTTCTTCAGGAACCTCTTCAATTTTAATAATTTTCTCTATATCATTTATCATCTTCTTAGTATTCTTATTATCCTTATCCCAAGAAAATATATTTATAATAGAAATAGTAAGCACAACCAAGCCAATTATAAAAATAATACCCCATATAATTTTTTTAAATTTAAACTTTCTTTTTTTTCTTTTCTTAGATTTCCTTTTTATTTCCTCTCCAATTCTTCTATCTAATTCTGAATTACTAACATAATCTTTTTTTATAGATTTTGAAGGAGAATTATTTTTATGAATGTGATTATTATCTAAAACAAAATTCTTATTATTCTTTTGAGCTTGTATATTTTTTAATTTTCTGATTAACTCTTTCTTTTCCTGAGGAGTCATATTTTTAATCATACTTTTTATTTTTGCTTTATTAGCAGCCATTTGCTTACTACTAACTTTACTACTTTTAACAATTCTTTCTTTATCATAAAAGTCATTCATAGTTTACCTCCTCTTAGAAAAAAGAAAGAAAGATACTAATATCTTCCTCTCTCATATTAATCATTAATGTTTACTAGAAGAATATTTTCTTAGTAGCAAAACCTAATGCACAAGTTCCTGCTAATGCCATCACAACATAAGCAATAATGTTATCACCTGTATTTGGATTTTTTGTAGTAGATTTTGCAAAAACAAACTCTAACTCCACATCATTTTCAAATACATAATCATCTTTCAAAAATTCATCAGAGCCTTTTACTCTAATACCTTGAAAATCTTCATTTTCTTTTTTCATTTCTTCTAAAGTCATTTCAAATATTTCTGATAAAGTCCATCCCTTTGGAACATCTATTGTTTCTAAAGAGTCATCTCCATATTTAATAGTAACTTTTAATATTGGAACAACATTAGTCTTATCTGTTACCTCAGTAGCCACATTAGTAACTACTCCGTCTCTAGCATAAACTTGAACCTCAACAGTAGGTTCAGTAGTTCCCATTTCTAAAGTTGTAACTTTTCCAGAAACAGCTGCAAACTCTATAGATTCAACAGAACCAGTTCCAGCTTCACTTGTCAAATATGCAGTTGTTACTTCTGCATTATCAGCAATATACATAGAAACATTATCTACTGTGCCTTCTTCAACTGATTGAAGTGTAGTAACTTTACCTCCCATAATTTGAACAGCTGAATTATTAACTGTACCATTATCTCCTGCTAAAGTTAAAACTGTAATAGCTCCTCCATTTACAAATATATTAGAACTAGTTGTAACTGAATGTTCAGTACCTCCACCATAAACGTTGGCAACAACTCCTCCATTTACAGTTATGATTGACTCACCTGTTATTGTATTATAATTATATCCACCTGCATAAATAGAAGCTACTTTACCTCCATTCATAGTAATTGAAGTACTTTCAACCTCACTTGCATCAGCTTCAGTATTTGAATAACTTCCACCAAAAATAATAGCATCTGCATCTACTTCTTTTGTCTTTTCTTGACCATCTTGACTCCATTTTATAACAGCACCTGTAAGATTAGCATCTGTCTCTCCAGCTTTTGCTTCTATAGTAATATCTGTACCATTGGCAAATATCATTTTTTCACCAGATACACCTGTTTCTTCTGTTACTAAATCTGCTGCCGCGCTAGTACCACTAACTAAAGCGATAAATGAAAAACAAGCCACTGCCATAAAACTAAAATATTTTTTTAGATTCATCACAAATCCACTCCTCCTTTATAATCTCAATTATAACATTAATGATCAAAACAAGTCAAGATTTAACTCACTTTCTAGACTTTATCTCACTTTCATATAAATGCTTATAATTTGTGCAAGTTTTAAGTAACTCTTTATGTGTTCCTTCTGCTTCTACTTTTCCATTATTTATAAATAATATCCTGTCACTATTTATTATTGTAGAAAGTCTGTGTGCGATTATTAGTATTGTATATTCACCCTTCATATTAGCAATTGCTTTTTGTATATTAGCTTGTGTTTCATTATCTAAAGCACTTGTTGCTTCATCAAAAAGTATTATCTCAGTCTTTTGTACAAATGCTCTTGCTATTGCTAGTCTTTGTCTTTGACCTCCTGATAAGTTTAATCCGCCTTCTCCTATCGTAGTATCGTATCCATCTGGTTGTTCCATTATAAAATCATGTAAACATGCCATCTTACAAGCATTTATCATGTCTTCTTCAGTTAAATTTTCCTTAACAAGTCTTAAATTATCCCTAATACTCATATTAAAAATATATGGATTTTGACTAATTATTGTTATATTTCCTCTTATACTATCTTTATCTAGTTTCTTTATATTTACTCCATCTATTGTAATAGTTCCTTTATTTGGTTCATACATCTTACAAAGTAAATTAAATATAGTTGTCTTACCAGCACCACTCTTACCTACAAATGCTACTGTTTCGTTAGCCTTAACTTTAAAGTTCAAATTATCAAGTACTTTTGTCTTATCATATTTAAATGTTACATTCTTAAACTCAAAATCTCCATTAACATACTCTAGAGTCTTTTCTCCAAAATCTTCTTTTTCGAATTCTTCACTATCAAATATAGAAAATACTCTCTCCGCCGAAACATTAAATTCCTTTATATCATCAAGAAGTGTTGCAAATGAATTTACAATTGAATGAACTTTTCCCGAATAATTTAAAAGAACTAATGCTGATGCAATATCAAAATACTTATTTACTACACAGTAAATTAAAAGACATATAATTAATAAATCTGATAAATCTTGAACAGACCCTCTAAAAAATATAAAACGTCTATTAGTAGAAAGCATCTTATATCTAAATTGATTCGATTCACTTACTTTACTATGAAGTTCATTTATAAAACTTTCTTCAGCATTAAGCATTTTTATATCCCTAACGCCTCTTACTATTTCACCAACAAAACCAGTTATTAATTCATTCTTCTTTTTAAACTCTTTATTATTTTTAACAAAAATATCAATACGTTTTTTTTCTATTAAATATCTTATTAACACAACTATTAATAATGCCACAAAGAAAAGTTTATTAATAATAAATATAGCAGCAAAAATACCTATATCTGTCAAAATAGTAGAAAGCCTTCCATTTAACATATTAAATATCTCAGATAAACGACTAGTGTCACTCGTCATTCTTTGAATGAACACACCTGAACTATTAGCATCTATTACTTCATTTCTTAATTTTAAAATACTTTTTCCTAAGTCAGTTTGAAAATTAATAAAAGTCTCTCTATAAATATGATTAGCACAATAACTACCCAAATAATTAACAACATTTCTAAGTATTTCAATAAAAAATATAGATAAAGCAACGACAAATAATTGAGTAAATTGATTATTAGTTAAATATACTATCTTTTTTGCACTTAAAATAGGAACTACTATACTAATAGCAATAAATATAATATCAAGAAATATATATCCTATTAATCTCCACTTTTCACCTCTAGCATATTTCCACACAAATTTTAAATTCTTCCAAAACTCTTTCATATCACACCAACCTCACCAAAATCGCGCAAAAAAACTCTACTTATAGAGTTTCCTTATAAAAATGTATTTAAAGTATACTATATTTTAAATATCATGTCAAATAAATTCTGTACTTAATTAACTACTTTCTAGACTTTATCTCACTTTCATATAAATGCTTATAATTTGTGCAAGTTTTAAGTAACTCTTTATGAGATCCTTCCGCTTCAACTTTCCCTTCATTTATAAATAATATCCTATCACTATTTACTATTGTTGAAAGTCTGTGAGCTATTATTAATATTGTATATTCACCTTTCATATTAGTAATTGCCTTTTGAATATTAGCTTGTGTTTCATTATCTAAGGCACTTGTAGCTTCATCAAAAAGTATTATTTCTGTCTTTTGTACAAATGCCCTAGCTATTGCTAGTCTCTGTCTTTGACCACCAGAAAGATTAAGCCCACCTTCTCCTATCATAGTATCATATCCTTCTGGTTGTTCCATTATAAAATCATGTAAACATGCCATCTTACAAGAACTTATCATATCCTCTTCTGTTAAGTCTTCCTTCACAAGTCTTAAATTATCCCTAATACTCATATTAAAAATATAAGGATTTTGACTAATTATTGTTATATTTCCTCTTATACTATCTTTATCTAGTTTCTTTATATTTACTCCATCTATTGTAATAGTTCCTTTATTTGGTTCATACATCTTACATAGTAAATTAAATATAGTTGTCTTACCAGCTCCACTTTTACCAACAAAAGCTACTGTTTCATTAGCATTCACTTTAAAATTAATACCATCTAAAACTTTATTTTTTCCATAACTAAAATTAACATTCTTAAACTCAAAATCTCCATTTATATATTCTAGTTTTTTATTACCAAACTTTTCCTTTGGAAACTCATTCCCATTTATAATATTAAAAACTCTTTCACTAGACAAATTAAAGTTTTTAAAACAGTCCATTATCCTACCAAAAAAAGAAGTAACATATAATAATCCACCACTATAATTCCAAATTATAATCGCACCTTCAACACCTATGTAATTTTCTATCATCATAAACAATAAAAATATTATCATAATAAAATCTAACAAAGCATATAATACATCTGAATAAAGCCTAAAATTTCTATCAAGAGCCTGCATCTGATAAGAGCCATAATTAGAATCTTTTACTCGAGAATCAAAAACTTTAATAAAACTTTTCTCTGCATTAAGCATTTTTATATCTTTAACACCTCTTACTAATTCACTTATAAAACCACTAGCTTTTTCTTTTCTTTTTCTTACTTCTTTATCTTTAGCATTAACCTTATTCGCTCTTTTTTTCTCAATTATCCAAAGTAAAAATGTTGCAAGAATTAAATAAACAAACATAATAGGACTAATTACTAAAATAGCAACATATCTTCCAATATAAGCAAAAATATCCGTAACATAATTTAGAATAGAATTAAAAATATCAGCTAAATTAGAAGCATCATTAGATAACCTTTGAATAAAAACACCTGAACCATTATCTTCAAAAACATTGACATTCAATTTTAAAGTTTCCTTAGCAAGATTCAACTGAATTTTTGAAAACGAATCTCTATAAATACACTGTGCAAAAAATCTATTTAAATAATGTAAAACACTTTTAACTACTTCAATAATCAATATTATTATAGCAATAAGTAAAATACTTCTAAATTCACCATTAGCTAACTTTATAATTATTTTCGAATAATATAATGGTAAAATTATACTAACTACAATTGATAAAATATTCATTAAAATTAAAAGTATTAAAAATACCTTTTTATCTTTAGTATACTTCCAAGATAACTTTAAATTTTTTAAGAATTTTTTCATTATACACCTCTAAATCTTTGATATTTCTATCTTTCCTTGAGAAATTTTATTCTCTACGCATACTCTTTGTACTATAAACATACACAAAATTAAATTCATTGTAAAACTACCACCATAACTTAAAAATGGTACTGGAACACCAGTCAAAGGAATAAGTGCTAAAATTCCACAAAAGTTAACTATAATATGAAGAAACAAATAAATAGCAATGCCATAACATATTATAGAATTTCTTAAAAGAACACTTTCTTTAGCAATTTTTATTATTCTATACAAAATAAATAAATAACCTAATATAAAAAGTACTCCTACAAAAAGTCCCAATTCTTCAACCATAATAGGAAATATAAAATCTGTATGAGCTTCTGGTAAATACAAATACTTCTGAGTTGAATTACCAAGACCTTTACCAAACAAACCACCATTATTTATTGCTATAAAACCATTACAAACCTGATATCCAGTATCTTCAGTATATCTAGTACATGGAGATTTAAAAGTAAGTCTACTTTTCTGTGTATCTGTCAAAAAATCTGTACCCGACAATATAAAAACTAATCCACAAACAGCTACTGTTCCACTTATTACTTTAATAAGTTTAATAATCTGATTTCCTTCAAAAGGAATAGCTAAAAATGTAAAAAAAACTATACCTGCTAATATAAGACCCGTTCCCAAATCTGGCTGCAGTATAACTAATAAAAACACTATTATTGCATACCCTAAAGGAATAAAAAACGAATACTTTCCATTCTTTTTCTTAGAATATTCCCCATAAAAAATAGCCATATATATTATTAAAACAGTCTTAGCAAATTCACTAGGTTGTAAACTAAAAGATTTAAAATCAATCCAAGACCGAGCACTATTAACAAGTTCACCATAAATAATTAAATATATTAATAAACCTAAAACACCAATTAAAGCTATAGGCAAATATCTCTTATATTTCTTTAGCGGAAACCTTAAGACAATAAAAAAACCTATAAAATAACTTACAACCACAAAGGCAGTTTGTCTAATAAAAAAATAATAAGGACTTTGATCATACTTTAAAACAGCACTTACGCTAGATGCAGAAAGTACCATAATAATTCCAATTATATTATACAAAATACACATAATCAGAAGTGGCTTATCAATTTTATTAAAAATACTTATCTTTTTCATATTATCTCTATTGTTATAATAACATAATTACATATATTTTTAAAATATTTTTTAATAATTAGGTGTTTCTAATGTCAAAAAAAAGAAAAATTCATAAATTATTATAGGTAGTTAAAGGAGGGTAATATATGTATTATTATGGATATAGTGGCGGATACGGAAACTCATATGGCTATAATCAATGTTGTCCAACATATGGAAATGGCTATGGTTATGGAAATAGCTATGGTTATGGAGCAGCTATAATCTTAGTATTATTCATACTATTAGTAGTCGTATTTGGTGCAGGTTTCTTAAACTATAATAACTAAGGAAGATAAAAATCTTCCTTTTAATTTTGACTAAAAGCTTTTAATCCAAGTACACTATCATTTCTTCGAGCTCTAATAGAATCTTCTAAACTCTTCAAACATTCCATGTCTGTAATAGAACACTCCCCTAACTCTAACATTGAAATAAAATCTTCTAATAATAATTCTCTTTGTTCTATAGACAAATCTGATAAATACTCTTCACATCTTCCACCATAATAACTACTAATATAACTTTTAACATTATGAAGTCTAGCTAATAATATAGATTTATAAGCAGCATTAGCTACAACCATATTCCCACTTCTTACTGATGCACATAAAACTTCATTCATTCCTTCGTATCCAACTTCACCCATCATACCAAAAGCTTTAACAATTGGTTTTTTTGTGGCAGATAAACACGTAATAATACCATTTATATTTTCATTTTTCATAATTAATTCCCCCTTAATCTTGTATAATTGTATCATATTTTAGTCCAAAAGTCAAATTAGACAATATTTATTATACTGATTACAATGCAAGAATTATTGATTTTTTGTGTCTTTTTTAGTACAATTATATTGCAAATGAGGTGAAAAAATGTTAAAAACAACAGACATAATAGATGAAAAAGAAAAAATACTACATCAAAAATGCAAAGAAGCTAGTTTCCCACTAGATAAAGAAGACATAAACTTAATAAATAATTCAATTGAATACCTAAGACTTAGTCAAGATGAAGATAAGGCTGAAGAATTAGGTTTAAGAGCTGGAATGGGTCTTGCCTTTCCCCAACTAGGAAAATTAAAAAGAATATTTGTAATATCATATAAAACTGAAGAAGGAAATTTTATAGAATACACAGTTATAAATCCAAAAATAATATCATATTCAAATGAATTAGTATATGTAGAAGAAGGCGAAGGATGCTTAAGTGTTAATCGTGAAGTAGAAGGAATTATTCCAAGACACGCAAGAATTACAGTAGGCTTTTATGATACTAAAGGAAACTACATAGAAGAAAGAGTAAGAGAAGAAATATCTGTAGCTTTCCAACATGAAATAGATCATTTGGATGGAATTCTATTTACTGATAGAATTGACAAAAAAAATCCATTTAAAAATATGGACAAAATGAGAAGTATTTAAACAAGAATTAGTTCTTGTTTTTATTTTACACAAATCCCCTTTTATTTTTACTTTTTTTATTTTATAATAACTATAGAATAAAGGGTGATTTAAATGAAAAAAGCAAACATTATAAGAACTATATTCTGGGGATTTATTACTCTCCTATTAATAGTATCTGGCTCTATAGGATTAATGTATAACAATAAAATCTTTAACGAAAGAAAAGATGATATAGAAAAAATAATATCAAACTTTAACAATTCTGAAGTTATTAAAAACTATAAAACAGTGAACTCTAATATTGAAGCCGAGTTAGATGGAAAAAACATAAAAATAACTTACAATGGTGTAGAAACAAAAGAATATATATTTAAACTTAAAAACAGCTATTTAGAAACAAATATAGATGAATATGATTCAATTGGTAAAATTATAATAATGGTTTTAACAGATTCAATTACAATGAATAATGGTTACATAGAAGGTTCTACTTATGATCTATTTAAAAAAGACATAGTTTTATACTATAAATTAAAAGATGGAATAGAATACAAATTAAAAAATGAAATTTATACAGTAAAAATATCTTTAAATAATGTACTAACTCCACCTAATAATAATTCTGATAATACTGATACAAATATTATTGAAAACGAAGACTAGCTAGTCTTCGTCTTTTTCTTCTGTAAAGAAAACCCCCAGATAGTCTGGGGGTTCAGTTTAGCTTTAGCGTTGA